>DGKK01000052.1:6208-8215 GCA_002387725.1 Nitrospirae bacterium UBA4572 | reverse complement strand
CCGCCATCTCGGGGCTCACGAGGTGGGTCCGTCCGTTCTTGCCCTGACGCCCTTCGAAGTTGCGGTTCGAGGTCGAGGCGCAGCGCTCGAAGGGCGCCAGCTGGTCGGGGTTCATCCCGAGGCACATGGAGCATCCCGGTTCCCGCCACTCGAAGCCCGCCTCGAGAAAGATCGTGTGCAGACCCTCCTGCTCCGCCTGGGCCCGGACCAGCCCCGAGCCGGGAACGACCATGGCGGAGACACCATTTGCGACCTTCCGTCCCTTGGCGACCCGCGCCGCCGCCCGGAGATCCTCGATGCGTCCGTTGGTGCAGGAGCCGATGAAGATCCGGGTGACGGGGATTTCGTTCACCGGTGTGCCGGGGGTGAGTCCCATGTAGGCCAGGGCCTTCCGGGCCGAATCCCGCACCACCGCGTCGGCGAAGGAGTCCGGGTCGGGAACGCGTCCGTCGACCCCGACGACCTGTCCGGGGTTGGTTCCCCAGGTCACCTGGGGAGAGAGGGCCGAGACGTCCACGAGGACTGTCTTGTCATAGGAGGCTCCGGGGTCGGAGGGAAGTTCTTTCCATGAGGCCACGGCCTTATCCCATGTCTCGCCCTTGGGAGCGTAGGGACGGCCCTTGATGTAGGCGAATGTCGTGGCGTCGGGGGCCACAAGGCCGGCCCGGGCCCCGGCCTCGATGGCCATGTTGCAAAGGGTCATGCGACCTTCCATCGACAATGCCCGCACCGGATCCCCGGTAAACTCGATGACGTAGCCGGTGCCGCCCGCCGCCCCGATCTGGCCGATCACCGCCAGAATCAGGTCCTTGGGGGTGATGCCGTGGGGGGGCTGTCCAACGAGCCGGATCTCCATGGTGCGGGGTCGGCTTTGGGCGAGGGTCTGGGTGGCCAGGACGTGCTCGACCTCGGAGGTGCCGATCCCGAAGGCCAAGGATCCGAAGGCCCCGTGGGTGGCGGTGTGGCTGTCGCCGCAGACGATGGTCTGTCCCGGGAGGGTGATCCCCTGTTCGGGGGCGATCACATGGACGATCCCCTGACGGGGGTCGTTCATGGCGAAGTGGGTCACGCCGAAATGGCGGGCATTGTCGGCTAGGGTATCCACCTGAAGGGCGCTGACGGGGTCCGCGATGCCCCGGGAGCGGTCGGTGGTGGGGACGTTGTGGTCGGGAACGGCAAAGGTCAGCTCCGGCCGGCGGACCTTGCGGCCGGCGATCCTGAGCCCCTCGAAGGCCTGGGGACTCGTCACCTCGTGGACGAGGTGTCGGTCGATATAGAGAAGGGCGGTTCCGTTCTCTTCTGTGACCACATGGTTTTCCCAGATTTTGTCGATGATGGTCCGTGGCATGGCATTCTCCTAGATGTAACCGGCCGGATGTCCCCGCCGGAAGGAAGGGGCGTTTCTTTCGTCCGCATCCTTGGTCGGCAGGCGTCGCTTGCAATTCATTCTTCTAGTGTAGAAAATGTCGTTCAATAAGTAAATTGAAACTTTTTTAGCAAAAAGATAGGAAAAAATGATCGGTAGTACGCTGAACCTCGATTACCTCGAGACATTCCGGGCGGTGGCCCTCCACGGAAGCATGCACCGGGCGGCGGAGGAGCGCCACATGACCCAGCCGGCGGTGACCCGGCAGATGACCATGCTCTCCCGGGAGGTCGGGGCGCCCCTCTTTTCGAGGTTCGGTCGGGGGGTCCGGCTGACCAAGGCCGGCGAGGTCCTCCTCCGGGAGTCGGAGGAGATCGTCCGGCAGGTGGGGGAGGCCCTCCGTCGGGTGCGGGAGGCGGACGGACTCGCCCGGGACCGGCTGGTGCTGGNNCCACTACGTGGCGTCGAACGGTCTGGCCGCTCCCCTTCGGGAGTTCGGTCGACGGGCTCCCGGAGTGGGGATCACCCTTGTCCTCGGAAGCTCGGAGGCCATTGCGGGCAAGGTCCGGCAGGGGGAGGTGGACATGGCGGTGGCCACGCTTCCGGTGCGGGGGGAGGGGCTCAGGTCCGAGCGCCTCTGG
>DGKK01000052.1:0-6168 GCA_002387725.1 Nitrospirae bacterium UBA4572 | reverse complement strand
CCCGCTGATCCTTCCCCCGGCAGGCTCGGCGACCCGGGAGCTGATCGACCGGGCCTTCCGGAAAAAGAAGCTGCGGCCTTCGCAAGTGACGGAACTTGAGACCCTCGAGTCCATCGCGGCGGCGGTGGAGATGGGACTGGGGCTCTCGATCCTGCCGGAGAGGCTCCTCTCCTCGGTGCCGGGACGGTACCCGGCGATTGCCGTCCGTCCGGTGGAGGGGTTCGGGGAGTTTCGGGAGATCGGGATCCTCCTTCGGAAGGGGCGCGACCTTCGCCCCCAGGAGGAGCTTCTCCGGGAGATCCTGGGGGCGAGGCTTGGAGAGCGGTCCTAGCCGGTCTAAGAGGCAAGAACCCCTCACCCTCTGGGGGGAGCTTCCGAGGGGGAGAGCGAAGTGATGAGAATCTGGCTCTTCCGGGCGGGGTCATAGAGGGCCCGGCGCACGGGGGGCAGGTCGTCGGGAGTTCCTGGCCGGAAGCCGCGTTCGATGAACCAGCGGGAGGACTGGGTCGTGAGGACAAAGAGCGAGGACAGGCCCTGTCTTGAAGCCTCCTTTCGGCACCAGGCCAGGAGCTCTCCTCCCCGCCCCTGCCCCCGGTATTCCGGGAGAAGGGCCAGACAGGCCATCTCGGCGGTCCCGGACTCGGGGTAGGGGGTGAGGGAGACGCAGAGGATGACGGACCGGTCCCGGATGGCCACCGTGAAGTGGTCGAGCTCCATCTCGAGTCGCTCTCGTGGCCGCTGGACCAGAATCCCCTTTTCTTCCAGGGGGTGAATGATCTCGAGGATCTCCACGAGGTCGTCGAGGGTTGCCTTGCGGATATGCTCGAAGGGGTCCCGGGAGATGAGGGTGCCGATCCCGTCCCGGGTGAAGAGTTCGAGGAGCAGGGCTCCGTCGATCCGGGCATCGAGGAGGTGGAGACGGATCTCCCAGGAGTCGAGGGCCTCCAAAAGGGCCGGTGGCACGGGAGACCCGGGGAGGCGTCGGGCCTCCGCCAGAGTCACCTGGCGAAGCGGCGCATCCTGGCTGTCGCAAACCAGCGGCGTTGGTTCAAGCCGGATGATCTTGGCGGCGGAGAGGGCGACGGCGGTGCGGGAGGCCACCTCCTCGGCCGGAATGTAGAAGGTCTCGCCGGTGGGAGAGAATCCGAAGGGAGGCATGATGACGACCTCTCCCCCCTCGAGATGGCGCCGGAGGGCCTCCGCCTCGACCCGTCTGACCTTGCCGGCATAGAGATGGTCGATGCCGCCCAAGACCCCCACCGGCCGGCCCATGACGAAGTTGCCCCCCACCGTGCGGACTCGGGCCCCGGCCATGGGTGTGGCATCGGTTCCCTGGGACAGGGCCGCCTCGAGGTCGAATCTGAGTCGCCCGACCTCCGCCATCAAAGAGGGGAGATCTGCGGCGGGGACCACGGGCTCGGCGGGGACAGAGCCGCCGGGGGAAATCAGGGGCGTGGGTTTTTTTGAGGAGGGAAGGTCGAAGGTCAGGACCAGGCGGATGCCGAGGCTGGTAAGAAGCGCCATGTCGTGGGCAAGCCGAGTGATCCGTCCGTCGGAGATCAGGTCTCCGCCCAGGACCAGGACGAAGGTCTGTCCCCGGAAGCGGTGAATGTAGGGGGAGGCCTCCCGGAACCAGTCGATGAACCGGCGCTGGTTGTCGTTATCCATCAGGCGAATCTCTCCTTGGACAGGAAGGCCCGGAGGTCCGGAGACCCGGCACTTCGGGTCCCGATGCATGCGGCCACGGGGCAGTTGAGGGAAAATTATCGTTCTTTCGGTGGATCGGTCGCTGCTATGGCGACTATCTTAACAGCCGGAAGGGATCTTCACCAGAGGACCTTGCATCGTTTAAAAGGCGGGGAGAGGCTGATCGGAGGTGCGGCTTAATGGGGAGAGGGGATGAATCTTGGCACGACGATGTTGGCGTGACGGGCGATCGGGCTATGCCTGAGCGCATCGGGTCATTGCCGCGCCAGAACTCTTTCGACCTCCGGAAGTTCGAGGGAGAGGAGATCGGCGATCTGCTGGGGAGTGAAGTTGTGCTTCGAGAGGGAGAGGATCGTTTTGATCTGATTTTGCCGGACTCCCTGCTGGACTCCTTGCTGAACTCCCTGCTGAATTCCCAGTTGGACTCCTTTTTGGATTCCTTCCTCGATCCAGATCTTTTTGAGTCTTTCCGTGGTGGTTTCCATTCCGGCTTCCTCCGTGATCGCAGCCATAATGTTATAGAGCTCCTCGTCGGGTATGTTTTTGTGGACGTGGCCCGCATAATCGAGGGCGACAAGGACGATTTTTTCTATTATATCATGAGGGGCGGATCGCTCCCTTCCGAATTCTATCAGAAGGTGGAAGAAGCGGCGGGGATTTTCGAAGACATGCTTCATGGAGAGGAGCGCCGCCCCGGCCAGGACATTTTGGAGGGATCGGATTCGGGTGTCGTCGATTAATCCGAGGTCGATCCGCAGGAGCTCGAAGTCGGGGAGATAGCGGGCAATCTCCCGGGGGATCTTCATCCTCTCCGAAAATCGGTCCGGAATGCTCCATGAGCCCTGCCCGTGGTAGAAGAGGATCGGAAGAATCGGGAGGGGCTCTCTTCCCTCCCGAAGGTTCTGCATCCATCCCATGACCATCATCTGGAGGATCTGGAAGTGGACCCTGGGGTCGGGATGGCTCTTGTGTTCGAGGATGACGACCAGACGCCCCTCCCGCTCCCCGAAGGAGACGGAAAAGACCAGGTCGGCCCGGGTGCTTCGGGAGAGCCCTTCGCCCACAGATTCTCCCGGGAGGTAGGCGAGGCTGTCGAAATCCATCCTTCGGACAACATCCTCCGGGAGAAGCTCCGAAAGGGCGCTTGAGAGGATTTCTCTCTGGGAGAATATCTCTTTGAAGAAGACGTCGTGGGGGGTGAGGTTTTTCGCCATAAGGCTCCAGTATTGTTGTCGGTATTGATGCTGAAAATGGCTATGGTATTTCTGGCTTTCATGAAAAGTCAAACGATATATTTATTTTTATGATCTATTATTTTTATTTAGTATTTAAAAGGTATTTACTTGTTGATGTTTTATGTATTTATTTCTTTTTTTTCTCTCCATTCCGCTTGAGCCTTGAGGCCCCGCCTCTGGCGTGGGAGTCGCTTCCATCTCTCTCCCCCCGTTTTTCGGGGACCCTTTGAGGGTCTCCGGCGACAGGCGGCTCAGGAGATCGATCGGCGATGGGGGATCATCACCCTTCTCGTCCTGCCCCTTTTTTGATCCCTTTCTTGCTTGGCGACAATGTCTCCCGAGCCAATGAAGGCTTCTGTCGTGCGGCGGTCTATGGTAAAGTTTCCCCTCGATGAGTCTTTGACGCCGAAGCTTTCACGAGGAGAGACGATCGATGTCGCCCTCGGATGAACCACAGGGAGGATCATGCCAGCCACCAAAGATAGAGAGGGACAAATCCCCACATGGATCGTGACGGGGGGTGCGGGCTTCATCGGCGCAAACCTCGTCCACAGGATCCGCCGGGAGAAGAAGGCGAAGGTGGTGACATTCGACCTTCTGACCTATGCGGGGAACCTCGCCAACCTCGACGCTCTCTCCCATGACCCGGACCATCTCTTTGTCGGGGGGGACATCCGGGATCCCAAGGCGGTGGCCGAGCTCTTCCTGCGCCACCGTCCCTCGGGGGTCCTTCACCTCGCGGCCGAGAGCCATGTGGATCGCTCCATCGAAAGCCCCGGGGAGTTCGTGGCGACGAATGTCTTTGGGACCTTCGTCCTTCTCGACGCGGCGCTTCGCTACTGGGAGCGGGAAGGGCGTCCGGGGGATTTCCGCTTTCTCCATGTCTCCACCGACGAGGTCTACGGCTCCCTCTCCCCCTCGGACCCTCCCTTTCGCGAGACCACGCCCTATGCCCCCAACTCGCCCTATGCCGCCTCGAAGGCGGCCTCCGACCACTTTGTCCGGGCCTATCACCACACCTACGGCCTTCCGGTGGTGACCACCAACTGCTCGAACAACTACGGCCCCTGGCAGTTCCCGGAAAAGCTCATCCCGACGGTCATCCTCGCCGCGCTTGAAGGCCGGCCGATCCCCCTTTACGGAGACGGGGAGAACATCCGGGACTGGATCTACGTGGAGGACCACTGCGAGGGGGTCCTGGCGGCCTTCGACCGGGGGCGTCCGGGGGAGACCTACGCCATTGGCGCGGGGAACCCCCGCACCAATAAAGAGCTGGTCCTGACCCTCTGCGAGATCCTCGACCGGCTGGCTCCACGTCCCCAGGGACGCATTCGCGATCTCATCACGCCGGTCCCCGATCGCCCGGGCCATGACCGGCGCTACGAGATCGATGCGGCCAAGGTGCGCCGCGAGTTGGGCTGGGCTCCCGCCCATACCTTCGGGGAGGCGCTGGAGAAGACCGTACGCTGGTATCTTGAACACCGTCCCTGGTGGGAGGCGCTGCGGCAGCGATACGACGGATCCCGGCAGGGCACCGGGCGCAAAGGGGAAAGGACGGAAAAGTGAAAGGGATTCTTCTGGCGGGGGGATCGGGGACGCGGCTCTACCCGCTGACCCGGGCTGTGAGCAAGCAGCTCATGCCGGTCTACGACAAGCCGATGGTCTACTATCCCCTGACGACCCTCATGCTGGCCGGCATCCGGGAGATCCTGGTGATCTCCACTCCCGACGACACGCCGCTCTTTCGGCGCCTTCTGGGGGATGGCTCCCAGTGGGGGCTCTCCCTCTCCTATGCCGTGCAGGCCAAGCCCGAAGGTCTGGCCCAGGCCTTCCTCCTGGGAGAATCCTTTGTGGGGGGAAAGCCGGTCTGCCTCATCCTAGGCGACAACATCTTCTATGGCCATGGCTTGCCTGATGTCCTCCGGAAGGCGGCGACCCTGACGTCGGGGGCGCAGATCTTCGGCTACGGGATCCGGGATCCGGAGCGCTACGGCGTCCTTTCCTTCGATGCCTCCGGAGCGCTGCGCGACATCGTGGAGAAGCCTTCAAAGCCCCCGTCCCATTATGCCGTCCCCGGCATCTATTTCTACGACGGCACCGTTTCGGAACGGGCCAGGTCGCTCGCGCCTTCGGCCCGGGGGGAGCTCGAGATCACGGATCTTAACCGCCTTTATCTCCGGGAGGGGGCCTTGGAGGCGACCAAGCTCGGGCGGGGGGTAGCCTGGTTCGACACCGGAACCTACGAGTCCCTTCTCGAGGCGGCCATCTTCATGGAGGTTCTGGAGAAGCGGCAGGGGATCAAGGTCGCCTGCCCCGAGGAGATCGCCTTTCGTCTGGGGTATGTCGGGAAAGAGGAGGTTCTCCGGATGGCCGCGACCTACAAAAACGCCTATGGCCGCTACCTTTGCGAGGTGGTGGAGGCGGGGGAGGATGAGTGGAAGTAAAAGAGACGCCCCTTCCGGGAGTTCTCCTGCTCGTGCCGAAGGTTCACGGGGACAGCCGGGGGTTCTTTCTGGAGAGTTTTCACGCCAAGACATTCTCCCGATTGGGACTTCCCCAGCTCTTCGTGCAGGATAACCATTCCCGGTCGGTCCGGGGGGTGACACGGGGACTCCACTACCAGAAGCGCCACGGCCAGGGGAAGCTCGTACGGGTGGTGAGAGGATCGGTCTTCGATGTGGCGGNNTGGCGGTGGATCTGCGACCCGACTCTCCGACCTTCAGCCGGTGGTTCGGGACGACCCTTTCGGAGGAGAACCACGCCATGCTGTACATCCCCGAAGGCTTTGCCCACGGCTTCCAGGTGACGAGCGAGTCGGCAGATTTTCTTTACAAGTGCACCGACTTCTACGATCCCCAAGATGAGGGGGGGATCCTCTGGAATGATCCGGAAGTGGGGGTTGTCTGGCCGATTGCCGAGGCCGCCCTTTCAAAGAAGGATGCCGCGCTTCCTCTCCTGTCGGCCGTCTCACGGGAAGATCTTCCCCGGGTCGTCTGATACGTAATGCCCGAGGGGGCGGTCCCTTGGGATCCATGCCGAATCGGGCGGGCCCGTTCCTCTTTCTTTCCTCTCCTCTTTTTTCCTGTTTTCCCGTTGTTTGCCCGCGCCCTTTCCTCTCCTTGCTTTTTGAGGATATCATTGTCATGTTTTCGTTTTTGTAAAAATGTACAGGTTCTAAAGGTTATCGATGCATAATGTTGCCCCGCATGACCGCTTCTTCAAGTCG
>DGKK01000048.1 GCA_002387725.1 Nitrospirae bacterium UBA4572 | reverse complement strand
TTTTTACGAAACTTGGGTTAATGTCTGATGGGGTTGTTCGGGGATTTGCAACGATGGTGCGCCTGGCAGGAATCGAACCTGCGACCTGCGGATTCGAAGTCCGACGCTCTATCCTACTGAGCTACAGGCGCGTTTTAAGGAAGAAAAAATAGATTGATGATAAAGGATTGACGGGTGGTGTGAAATCCTGTAAAAGACTCCAAGTCCAATCGGCTAGGCAGATCTCCTCAAGAAAATTCCTTGTTTTGGATGAGGACAGTCCCGAATGGATATCTTAACCACCAACAGTCAAAACTTTAGCGGAAGTGGGGCAAAAGTGCAACCATGCAAGAGGTTGGAGGAAAAGGAAACGTCAGAATGAATGGAGAGAATTCTGGCCCCTTCAAAAAGGAGTTAACCCTTGGGGAAGCCCTGTCCCTGTATGCAGAACAATACACCCGGTTTAAGAAGGGGGCCCGACAAGAGTTTTCAAGGATCCGGTACTGGATGGCCCATCCTTTTTCGCAACGTCCTCTTTCATCCTTTATTCCTTCGGATTGGCGTCTCTATGCCATCGAACGGCAACGGCATGTCTCTCCCTCAACCATCCGTCTTGAGCTTGCCCTGATCCGGCATCTTTTTACCGTGGCTTCGGAAGACTGGGCTCCTCCCCCGGTCAACAAGGACGAGGCTAGGGAGAGCGCCGAATCAGGATCCCCTTTCCGGACTCTCCGCCACTTCCCGCACCCGGGAGAGTTCGACACCCACCAAGGAGGCGATCTCCTCGAAAGAAAAAGTCTTTTTCTTGAGTAGGGTTCGGATCACCTGCTCTTCTTTCAGCCGGGCTCCCTGCTGGAAGCCCTTCTCGAGCCCCTTCTCAAGCCCCTGCTGGAGCCCCTGCTGGAGCCCCTGCTCGAGTCCCTTTTGAAGTCCCTGCTGGAGATATTCGTCCAGCCATGTCTCGACGATGTCTTGAGCCATTCCTACCTCCCTGGCGATGGGGTCGACAATCTGCTTCATCTCTTGGGAATTGGTGATTTTATAGACGCCTGCCATATAGTTCATCTCTGGCTTCAGTATAGCATGGGGGGCCTTCCGCTCCCAGATCTCCCTCAGAAGAAGCCGGACGAGGGTCTCGACCCCATCGAAAATGTGCTTGAGGGAGAGAAGGGCCAACACAGCCTCGAGATCGTCCACGTGATGACGGATCTCTTCGTCGTCGACCCGACGAAGATCGATGAGGGGAAGAACAAAGTCGGGCGTGACCGCAAGAAGCTCTGACGGAGGTCGAAGGACCTCGGTGAGCCTCGACGGGAGAGTCCAGGGGACCACCCCGTGATAGAAGAGGATCGGCAGAAGGGGACGCGGCTGAAGCCCCTCCTTCAGCTCCCGGATCCACAGTCCGCAAAGATAACGGGCGATCTGAAAATGGGTACGGGGATCGGGGGAGCTTTTGTGCTCTACAATCAGATGGATCCGGGCCTCCTGATCGCCGAACCGGGCCGAGAAGGCGAGGTCCATGAGGGAAGAGTCGAGACCCTCGCCAACGGACTCCGTCCCCAACGGCACAAGCGAGCCGGGATCGAGAGAGGCCGAGATATTGGTGGGGAGAAAGGCTTTGAGGACCTTTCCCAGACGGTCCGGGCGCCCCAACGTCGACTTGAAGAAGCGGTCATGCAGGGCAATATCATGCATTGATAGTCCTTATTTATGTTTATTTTTATGGAGATGAAAATAAACCCATACTATCCTCAACAGGCCAGGAAAGGCAAGACGGAGGAGAAGAGAAAGCAAGAGGACTAGGAAGGAAAACGGGACGGCCCGCCCCTTCGCCTCCCTGAAGGCGCTCCATGTTAACGGGAAAGAGGGAGGATCCCCCGGATGTTGATGACTCCAGGGGAGATCTGAGTCGATACGATTCTGGAGGCAATGGAGTCAACGGGAATCGGAGGAAGAAATTCGGGTATGAACTCCTCCTGATTAGGGGTGTTCCATCATATGGGTTAGGTCTCTAGGGGCAATTCTGACACGTCGGCCATGAGGAGAACTTATATTCAAAGATAGAGACGGCCAGAAGACTGAAAATCAATCCTGGAATTCATATACCCCCTGGTTTCCTCTCGGAGGATGGTTTCCTAGCCCCTTTTATCCTCCGCGGAGGGTTGATCAGGGGGCAATCATCCCATTGTCGAGATAGGATCGGGAGTAGAGAAAGACGGTCGAAGGATCGGGCAGGACGACGGATTCCTTCTTCCCCTTATAGGAGACTCTCGAGAGAAAGTCCCGGATCGTCTGGAGCCGCGCGTGATCCTTGTTGTCTGCCCTGACGACAATCCAGGGGGCCAAGGCCGAATGGGTTCGGGCAAACATCTGGTTTCGGGCATTCGAATAGGCGTCCCAGTGCTTTTGTGCGGCGAGGTCGATGGGGCTGATCTTCCACTGTTTGAGCGGGTCATGTTCCCGGCTGGCGAGTCTTTTCTTTTGTTCCTCACGGTCGATGTCGAGGTAGTATTTGAAGAGACGGATCCCCGAACGGACAAGCATCTGCTCAAATGAGGGGACGGTCTCCATGAATTCCTCATATTGATCGTTGGTGCAAAATCCCATGACGCGTTCCACGCCGGCGCGGTTGTACCAGCTTCGGTTCAGGAAGACGATCTCCTGGGCGGAAGGAAGGTAAGCCACATATCGCTGGAAGTACCATTGGGAGACCTCCCGGTCCGAGGGCTTTCCCAAAGCGACGACGCGGCTCTCGCGTGGAGAGAGATGCTCGGTAAATCGCTTGATCGTGCCATCCTTGCCCGCAGCGTCCCGTCCCTCAAAGATGATAAGGACCTTTTCGTTTTCCTTGATGAGATGGCGCTGGAATTTGACGAGCTCAATCTGGAGGTCGTGAAGCTCTTGATGGTAGGTGGCGGACTCTGGAGAGGTCTCGGGAGAACCGGTATCCTTTGTGTTTTTTTTGAGGCGAGGGGCCATGGGATGCTCCTTCCGTAGAGGGGTTCTTAGGACAGACTATCAGAAAAGGGGGGGAATGACGAGTCTCTGATTCCGATGGATTTTTATGGTTTTTGTGTGATCTGTTCGAAGAAGTCCGGGAGTAAGGGATTGGGGAAAGGAGCCCCATGGCTCCTCCAAAGTCGAGAATGCGACATTAATGATGCACTCGAGGAGCGAAGATGTCTGGTGTGCCAAATGTTTTTGGAGAAGAACAGGAGCATGGTAAGATCAGGGCAAGATTGTACTGCTTGAGAAAGGCTTGTCCATGAGAGTTCTGTGCATCAATCCCGGCTCCTCCTCCCTCAAGGCGACCCTTCTTCAGGAAGAGAGGATCCTCTCAGACCATGAGATCGATCTCGACGATTCGGTGGAAAAGGTCAGGGAGGGTCTTGCGTCCCTCTCCCTCTGGAGCCACGAAGCTCCTCCCGATGCCATCGGCGTTCGGGTTGTTCATGGGGGACGTCTCTTTCGGGAGTCGGTCCGGGTGACAGGAGAGACACTGGAGTCGCTCGGAGCCATTGCCGACCTGGCTCCCCTTCATGTTCCCGTGGCCATACGGGTTCTTTCGGCTCTTCTGGGAATGGGCCATTCCCTTCCCGTGGTGGCTGTCTTTGATACGGCATTTCATTCCACCCTACCCGAGACGGCCCGGCGCTATGCAGTTCCTGACCGCTGGGTCCAGCGGGGAGTGGAAAAGTATGGCTTCCACGGCCTCTCCTACGACGATATCGTCCACCGCCTCCCCTCCCTTTCCGGATTTCCCCTTCCAAGGCGTTTGGTGGCCGTACACTGGGGAAACGGGGCCTCGGTCTGCGCCATCAGGGACGGACGTTCCGTTGAGACCTCCATGGGACTGACTCCTCTTGCGGGGGTGATCATGGGAACCCGGCCTGGCTCGCTTGATCCGGGGATCCTTCCCTTCCTTCTTCATGGGGGAGACTCCCTTCCTCGGCTTGAGGCCGAAATGACCCATGAATCCGGTCTCTTTGCCCTTTCAGGAGGGATCTCGGATTTTCGGGAGATTGTCAGGCGCAAGGGGGAGGGGGATCCCCGGGCAGAGCTGGCCTTCGAAAAGGCGGTAACCTCGGTGGCTCAGACGATCGGAAGCTTTGCCGCCGTCCTGGAGGGGATTGATGCGTTGGTCTTTACCGGTGGGATCGGGGAGCATTCGTGGGAGGCCCGATCATCCGTCATGAAAAAAATCGGCTTTTTGGGGGTGTCGGAGGAGGCTCTGTCGAACCGGTTTGCCTCAGGGGACCGGAAAATTTCAACGCCGTCCTCGACAATTGCCGCTTGGTGCCTTCATGCCAGGGAGGATCGGACCATCGCCCGTGAAACAATTCGGGTGGTTGAGGGAAAAAGTTAGAGGCATCATCGCAAAGATCCCACCCTTGACGGTGCCCTGATATCTTGAACCGTCATGTTCGTGGGATCAGGTCAGCGGAACTCTTCCTGCCGCGAGAGCTCCCGGGCGACCTTTTCCTTCATGCGGCAGAAGCTGCAGACCGGAGTCCAGGAGATTTCTCCGCATTGTTCGCAGCGTCCGGTGGGCGCCTCCTCTTCTTCCTGCTCCCCCGGGGCCTCGGGGTACCATCGGGAAATCCGGTCGAGATATCCAAAGAGAAAGGCATGTTTGGTTCCGGGAGAGGCCGCCTCGATCTCTCCCAGAACCTTTTTGAAGAGAATCTGCTTGGCGTCGATGGAGTGTGGACACTCCTTGACGACGTAGGGGATCTTTCGAAGGAAGGCATAGGCGGCCATCTCCTTCTCGGTCAGGCGCACAAGGGGCTTGACCTTTTTTGCAAGCCCCGAGATGGCCGGGAGATCCGGGCGGTTTTTTGCCAGATATTCGTCGTGCCAGTGGAGAAGGTTGCCGAAGAGGCGGGAGGCCTCGTCGTCGAGGTTGTGACCCGTGGCCAGTACGGTGGCGTTGGTGGCCAGGGCCACCTTGTTGAAAAAGTAACGCTTCGACATCCCGCATCCCGAGCAGGCCGGTTGGCGAGTGGCCTGGGCGATGTCGGTAACCGATCCGTTGACGGAGTCCCGCAGGGATTCCACGACGAGAGGAAGGCCATGTCGGGAGGCAAAGGCTTCCACATGGCCCCGACTCTCGGCCGAGTACTCGCCGATTCCCAGGTCGAGGTGAAATCCCGTGGTGCGATAACCCAGTCGTGTGAGGATGTCCCAAAGGGCCAGGGAGTCTTTGCCCCCCGAGACGGCGACAAGGACATGGTCTCCGGCCGTGATCATGCCGTAGTCGTCGATGGCCTTTTTCGTCTGGGAAAGGGTGAAACGGTCAAAGCACTCCGGACAGAAAGCGCTGTTGTGGCTGGGGAGCCGGATGACGGCTTTGTTTTTGCAGGCACGGCACTTCATGGATGTGATCCTCCCGAGATAACGGGGCGCACTTCAACGGGAAGGTCGGGCGTAATCGGATCATCGTCGCAAAGAAGGGTTTCGTCCTGGATGACGAGAACCGTCTCGGGAGAGAGTCCCAGCTTCCCAAGAAGTGCCTGGACCGTCTTCACGGCCGGAATCTCCTGGGTCGTTCCGGTCTGGTGGTTGATGATCTTGAGGGTTCGACCGGACTCCCGCGGCGAACCCTGGGCGTTGTCTGACATGAATGTCCTTCCTGAAGGAGGAGGCTCTCCGGAGGTGATCTCTCTTGGGAATGTGTTCGTTTAATGTAGCATGCCATCGGAGGGATGTGAAACGGGAAGAAGAGGTCAGGCGCGTCGTGGGGAGTTTTTTGGGGCCTCAAGATCGAGGTGAGCTCCGGCGAGAAGTTGGCCCAGGACGAAGATGCGTCCCCGTTCCCTCAATGCTGGCGGGAGATGTGAGGAAATCTTCTCGGCTTCTTTCCAGAGGGCCTCAATCTTGGGCGCATCTCCTTTGGGCCGCTCCCTTTCTGTTGACCCCTTGCGAAAGGGGCGGACCACACGAAAGACGAAGGGGAGGGAGGAAAAGGTCTGCTGGCTTCGGCCCAGCCTGTCCCGGATTTCCGTCTCGAGAAAGGAGAGCTCCCGCTTCCAGAGAGGAGAGAGACAGGCGATGACAATCTCGGTTTCCGAGAGGGAGAATGGATAGGAGACGCGGGCGATGGGTTCTCCCAATGTGTCATTCCAAAGACGGCGAAGGTCGGCCAGCCGGACTTCTTTTTCCCAACCCATCCGTGTCATGAATTCCCGGGAAAGGGTTGCCAGCGGGGCAAATGTCTCATCGGCCGATCTTCGCTGCATGGAATGCGCCTTATGGAAAGAAACGGGGATGTTTGCGAAATTTTTTATTCCTGTGGCATAATAGCTCGCAATTGTACCCAAGGCAATACACTCCGCATGAGCGCGCAGGATGCCTCTCTTTGATCGATGCAAGCATGCTTTGTCAGGATGAATGGGGTGGAGCGGGGTACTGTGCCGGAGACTTGGCACAATTCCTTGCTTTCTGGCTAGACTCAGGTAGGGCGGACAGGGTTCCGCCAGGGAGGACCGACCGGTATGGCAGCGGACGAGATGAAAGATCAGGAAGGGGACCGGATCCCTTGGACTGATGATGCTCAAGCCTTGCTGAAAAAGGTACCCTTTTTCATCCGCAAGAACGTGGAAAAAGAAGCGGAGGACTTTGCCCGCTCCCACGGAATGTCCAAGGTCGAAGCCTCTGTGATTGTCCGCATCAAGGCCTCGAAGGCCGGGGAGGGAGGCGAGCCGTCCTCGGACCACAATCCTTCCCCCGCGCAGTCGGCCCCCGCATCTCCCCCCCCTACGACAACATCAGAGGCCCTCTCCTCTCCTGCCCCGGAAATGGTTCGCTCCCCTGACTCCCGCTCCTCCCAGCCCGCATCTGGCGGAGGCCTCCGGGAGTTTGCAAGCTTCGTGGTCCTTCGCGTGGATCCGGAATGGCGCAAGGTCCATCCGGCGGAGGTGGGACATGGAAAGAAGGAGTTTTCCGATGTGATCCGGAACTTCGACAGCATGCTTGCCAGCAGCACCTACAGCCTGGTGGGCCTGTCCGGGATCGGGGACATCCTTCTGTGGAGGGTGGGGACCAATATCAGCCTTCTCCAGGAGATGACGGGGAAGCTTCTGTCGACCTACCTCGGACGCTATCTCACCGTGGAAAAGTCCTTCCTCGGGCTTCTTGGCGGAGGGGCCTCCCGTACGCCTTTTTCTCCCAGGAGCTCCCGCTTCATTCACCTTCGCCCCGTGATCCGCACAAAAGACTGGCATTTGCAGGTCGATTACGTTCGAGAGGGGATCGAGCGGGAGCGCAAGGCGGTGATCGATCGCTTCCAGGCCGTTCGTGTGACCATGGCCTCAAGCTTTGGTCTCGACGAGTCGGATGTTCTCATGATTATGGAGTCCGATGATGCCGAGTCGATCGTCGACCTGAACCAAGCCCTCCAGGAGACCCAGGAAAACCGGTATCTGCACACCTCCTGTCGGGGAATTACCGGCGTCTCCCGTCCTTTGGGAGAGGTTCTTGATATGCTGGGAGGCGTTTAGCGCATCCTGACGTCATGAGGGGGCCAAAATCCGGGGCACCCCGGCAAGGGGGGAGGGATGGAACGGACCCTGCTTCTCAATGCAAGCTATGAACCGCTTAAGGTTGTTCCTTGGCAGCGCGCCGTTCACCTTTTTTTTCAGGGAAAGGTGGAGGTCGTGGAAAGCTATGGCCGCGACATCCGTTCTGCCCGGCTATCCATGAAGGTTCCCGCTGTCGTTCGGCTTTACCGTATGGTCCTGTTTCACCATACTCGCCGTCTTGTGAAATTCTCCCGTGAAACCATCTTTGCCCGCGACCGTTATTCCTGTCAGTATTGCGGACAGACCTTTGCCCCCGAATTCCTGACCTTCGACCACGTGATCCCCGTCGCTCAGGGGGGGACCAAGACGTGGGAAAATATCGTGACCGCCTGCCGTCCCTGTAACCACAGAAAATCGGGGATGACTCCCGAACAGGCCGGCATGATTCTTCGAGGTCGCGTCTCCCGACCGCACTGGTCCCCGGCAATCATGGTCATGATGACCGTCTCCGGAGAGCCCCCCAAGCTTTGGGAAGATTACCTGTTCTTTCGCTGAAGCCCCCTCAGGACCCGTCCGACGAGCAGTCGGCTCTCCGCGACCCCCGTTAGCCAGGTGAGACTCAGGTAAACTGCCCCTCCCGCCCCAATGAGTCCCGCCACCGTTGCGGCCAGCAGAAAGGTCTCATGGGGGGCGACTCCGGGAGAGATCTCATCCCAGAGAAGGCGAACTGCCACAAACATCAGAAGAGAGTGAACGAGAAAGAGGGGCGCTCCTCCAAACACATCCCCGGGAAATCGCCCGATCTTTTTTTTCAGAAGCGCAAGAAGCCAAATCTGGTTGACGATGGACCCGGCGGAGATGCCGAGAGCCAGGGCAACGATCCCTTCGGCCTTTGCGAACAGGAGGCTGATGGCGATGTTCGTCATGAGGCCAGCCAGCGCCGCCCGAACGGGAGATTTCATGTCGCCCAGGGCATAAAAGGCCCGAACGATGATCCGGACTCCGGAGAAGGACCAGAGCCCCACAGCGTATCCCAACAGGGCCGTGGCGGTCAGGGAGGCGCTTTTCTCGTCGAATTGTCCGTGCCGAAAGAGAAGATCGATCAGCGGCTCTCGAAGCGCCACCAACCCTGCCGAGGCGGGGAGCATGAGGTAGAGTGATGCCCGGTAGCCATGGGCCAGGGTTTCCACAAGCTTTTCCTGGGGGCCCTCCCCTTCCTTGGCGTGCATGGAAAGAAGAGGGAGGATCACTGTCGCCACGGCGGCTCCGATGAGCCCCAGGGGAAACTGCACAAGGCGCATGGCGTAATAGAGCGCCGCGATCGTTCCGGTGGTCAGATAGGATCCCATGAGAGTCGCCACCAAGAGGTTCCCCTGGGTGACCCAGAGCCCTCCGATGGCGGGAAGGACCTTTCGAAAGACGCTCCGAACCCGGTCGTTGCCCCAGGCGAGGGCCAGATTCAGATGTGGCCGGAGTCGGATCCCCCGGGTTGGAGCAAAGGTCAGGACCAGCCCCCACTGAGCAACTCCTCCCAGGAGAACCCCGACGGCCAGAAGAAGGATCGGGGGAAAGGAAAACAGCCGGCCGGGGATGAGCGTGGCGAGGATAAGTAAAAGGGAAAAGGCCACGGGGCTCACCGCAGGAAGGAAGAAGCGCTTCTGGGCATTGAGGACCCCCATGAGGAGGGCGGAGAGGGAGATGAAGTAAAGAAAGGGGAACATGATCCGGGTCATGAGAACCCCGATGGCCTCCCTGTGAGGGTCGATGGTCCAGCCTGGAGCAAGGAGGGCAAGAATCTGGGGGGCCAGAACCATCCCCAAAAGGACTACAGGGATCAGGACGGCCGACAGGAGAAGAAAGACCCCGGCATAGAGGCGCTCCGCCTCCTCTTTCCCCTCCCTCGTGAGCGTCTGGGTCAGTGTGGGAATGAAGGCGGAGGAGAGGGCTCCCTCGGCAAAGAGTTCCCGAAGCATGTTGGGGATCCTGTAGGCCACATAGAAGAGGTCGGCCATGGAGCCCGTTCCGAAACGCTGGGCGATCAGCATGTCTCTTGCGAACCCCGTGATGCGGGAGAGGAGGATGGCTACGGAGACCCGGGCCCCGTCCCGACCGATCGTTGCCAGGGTGTCCTGGCGGCTGTCTTCTCGAGGGGCCGAGGGTGTCACCAAAGATAAGTTCTCCGGCATTGGGGAGGCAGGACGGTCGGACGAGGAGGGTGGCACTCCATACGGTCTCCCAGGGGAGGTGGGTCGGATGCATCGGGAGGAAAAAATGATTGTTGTCGAACCCGTGCTCGAAACGGAAGTATCCTAACATCCACAGGGAGATTTGAACAGGGCAGGGTCGAGGGGTTTGCCAAAGAAGAGTCGGGAGGTACGCATGGAGAGAGCGTTTGCAAGCGGCACTAACGGAGGGATGGCCCATGGATTTCCGGGAGCTCCTCCGCGATGGACCTCGAGCCGGAAGGACGGGATCGGGACCGCCTACAATACGGCCTCTACCCTGTGGTATACGCTCTCCCACGGAATTGTCAACGAGGTGTATTATCCCACGGTGGACCGTCCTCAGATACGGGATCTCCAGTTTCTCGTGACGGATGGGGCGTTCGTGCACGAAGAGCGTCGCGATCTTCACCACTCCCTCTCCTTTTTCGATGAAGGGGAGGCCCCCGGATACACGATCGTCTCCTTCGATCCGGAGGGACGCTATCGATTGGTCAAGGAGGTCATGGGGGACCCTCATCTTCCGACGCTCCTCATTCGGGTCCGTCTCGAGGGCGACCCGGACTTGCTCTCCCGCCTGCGCCTCTTCGTTTTTGTTGAACCCCATCTCGATGTGGGAGGACTGTCCAACAACCTTCGTGTCTTTTCCCGTTCAGGAAAGACCGGTCTCGAGGGCTGGAAGAACGGGATCTGGATGGCCCTTGGCGCGACCATCCCCTTCCGTCGGCTCTCCTGCGGCTATGTGGGGGCCAGCGACCCCCTGACAGATCTTCTGAGGCACCGGACCCTTCAATGGTCTTTTTCTCAAGCTCTCGACGGAAATGTCGCGGGGGCAGGGGAGCTTGAGGTCGACGGCTCCCAGGAGTTCACGGTGGCCCTCTCCTTCGGCACGGGAGAGCATGGGGCGATAACGACCCTGTTTCAGTCTCTGGGGATTGTCTATCTTGAGCAGAAGGGCCGCTTTCAGGAGCAATGGCGGAGGGCGACGGAGAAGATTTTGCCCCTGGAAGCCCATGCGGGAGACGGGGGGCGGCTCTATCGGATCAGCCACAATATTATCCGTTGCCATGAGGACAAACTATATCCGGGCGCGATCATTGCCTCTCAGAGCATTCCCTGGGGAGAGGTTCACGATGATCGGGCCGGACTCGGCGGATATCATCTGGTCTGGACCCGTGACCTCTGCCACAGCGCCACGGGCCTTCTGGCCCTCGGCGATTCGGAGAGCCCTTATCGGGCTCTGGTCTATCTTGCTGCCAGCCAGCTTCCCGATGGAGGATTCCACCAAAATTTCTGGGTCGACGGGGCTCCCTATTGGACAGGAATTCAACTTGACGGAGTGGCCCACCCCATCATTCTGGCATGGCGCCTCTTCCAGGAAAATGGTCTGAAGGCCTTCGATCCCTGGCCGATGGTTCGCCAGGGGGCGGCCTACCTTGTGCGGCATGGTCCCTCGACGCAGCAGGATCGCTGGGAAGAGGCCAGGGGGTACTCCCCCTCGACGCTGGCTGTGATGATTGCCGCGCTGGTTGTCGCAGGGCTTTGGGCCGGAAAGAACGGAGAGTCGGAGGAGGGATCGTTCTTTCTCGACTACGCTGACTTCCTCGAAAGCCATGTGGACGACTGGACCACAACTCGATCCGGTACTCTGGTGCCCGGGATCTCTCGCCACTATGTCAGGATCCTTCCCACCGAGGCCGGAGATCCTTCCCCCGAGGAGGATGTGGATCGACTGTGGCTCGATATTGCCAATCGACCGCCCGGCACGCCCTACCGCTTTCCGGCAAGGGACATTGTCGATGGAGGCTTCCTTGAGCTAGTCAGGTACGGTGTACGGAAGGCCGATGATCCTCTCGTGGTCGATTCGGTCAGAGTGTGCGACAAGATTCTTCGGTTCGAGACGCCCATGGGGCCCTGCTTCCGGCGCTACAACCACGACGGATACGGCCAGAGGCCCGATGGAGGTCCCTTTGAAGGATGGGGCCAGGGGCGTGGCTGGCCTCTTTTGACCGGCGAAAGGGGCCACTACGAGCTGGCGATGGGCCGGGACCCTGTCCCCTACCTCCGGGCGATGGAGGGATTTGCCACCTCCGGCGGACTGATTCCGGAACAGGTCTGGGACGAGCCGGATCTTGCCCGTTCCGATTGCCGGATAGGGCGGGCGACAGGGGCGGCCAACCCATTGGTCTGGGCCCATGCCGAATACATCCGCCTTCTCAGGTCGGCTCACGAGGGGCGGGTCTTCGATCGGGTGGAGCCTGTCGCCGAACGATATCAGGGGGGAGGCTCCCGTAAAAATCTTGAAATCTGGAAGTTCAACCGACAGGTCCGGAGTGTTCGGCCGGGGCAGATCCTCCGGATCCTCGCCCTGGCTCCCTTCCGTCTTCGCTATACCCTCGATGGCTGGAAGACCATTGAGGAAGGGGAAGGAAGATGGCTTTCCCGGATCGGGTGTGCCTTCCTCGATATTCCTGTCCCCTTTTCGGGAGTCGGGGCCGTTCTCTTTACCTTCTTCTGGACGGAGTCGCAGCGCTGGGAAGGGCGCGATTTTTCCGTCGGAGTGGCGGGAGCGTGAGCCGGCCAACCCTTCGTCCTCCCAGCTTTCCGGGCCGTGCTCCCTACCTTTGGGCCAATTTTCTGGTGGGGGACGTACAGACAGGGATTATGCCTCTTTTGAGTGTCGACCTGATCGGTCTTCGGCACTGGCCGTCGGTGGAGGTCGGCGAACTCTTGGCCTTGGGGGGCTTTGTTGCCCTTCTCTTCCAGCCGATTGCGGGGATCCTGGCGGACAGTCTCCCCCAAAAGAGAGAGCTGTTCTTTTTTTTGGCGCTTTGCTTTGCCGGAGGAGTGCTCCTGATGTCGGACTCTCCCACCGCAGATGGAGCCATTGAGGCCCAGATTCTTCTCGGGATCGCCCAGGGAGGGTTCATGCCGGTCCTGGGGGCTGTCGCGATGGGTCTGACAGGTCGGGAGGGCTTTCCCCGAGCCATGTCCTGGGCCCAGGGCATGGGGCACGGCGGGTCCGTTTTCGGGGCACTGTCGGTGGCCATCATCGGTCTCCACGGATCGATGAGCGAGGTCTATCTCTTTTATGCGGGATCTTCTCTGGCGGCCGCGCTTCTTCTTTTTGGGGTCCCGGGAAAGGCCATTGATCCGGTGCGGGCCAGGGAAGCCGAGGAGCGACAGTCCGAACTAGCGCCAAGGAAGATCCTGACACTTCCCTTTATCTTCTTTCTTCTGATGGTCTTGGTTTTCTTTACGGCCAACACCGCCATGCTGCCCTTGGCCGGACTCAAGCTCCAGGGGATGCTTCCCACACTGTCGGATCCCTCCCGGATCGGGCTTCTTGTCGCCGCGACCCAACTGGTGATGATTCCCTTTTCTCTCTGGTCGTCCTCCTTTCGTGCGGGGTTCGGGGTGGGAGGAGCGTTCTTCTTGCTTCCCTTTGCCATCTTGTCTCTTCGAGGGGTTGTCCTTTCGGGCTCCGGAGGAGCCTTTGGTATCCTTTTCGGCCAAATTCTTGATGGTGCGCTGATGGGGCTTCTCTCGGTGATGCTTCCTGTGGCGGTGGCCGAAATGGTAAGAGGGAGCGGACGTTTCAACTTCGCTTCGGGTCTGACCGGGGCGATTTCGGCCTTGGGAGGGTCGGCCTCTCAGGTCATCTCCGGAATGCTTTTTGACCGGATCGGCGTTGACAGAACACTCATGGTCTTTGCAGGGATTGCCTTCTGTGGATTGATTCTTTCTCTGGGCATTCTCTTGAGCTCCCGCTCCGAACGAGTGCACAGGGAGGGTTGACAAAAAAGGGGAAATTCTCTATATTTCTTAATTCGTAAACTCTTGAAGGCCGCAAGATGGAAGACGGGTTGCCCCGGTTCTGTCCAGTGCGGTCAGGGACGGCGTTCCAGGAGAGAATCTCCCGGGCCCTGTTCCTAGTTATGTCAATAGGCTGTTAATAGGGAGGAACGTTGGCGAATCACGAGTCGACAAAAAAAGATATCCGAAGAAATGCCAAGCGTCGGGACCGCAACCGTCAGGCCATTACCACCATGCGCACTCTTGCCCGCAAGGTTGAAGAAGCCATTACCGCGGGAAAGACCGACGAGGCAAAAGAGGCTCTCATGCGGGTCGTCCCCTTTATCGACCATGCCGTCAATCGTGGGATCCTCCATCGCAATACCGCCTCCCGGAAGATTTCCCGGCTGACCCTCAAGGTCAATGGAGCGGTTTCCGCCAAATAGCCCTCTTTTTCTCGCGAGGCTGGTCCGAGGACCAGGCCAGTCACGCGAGGACTGAGAGCGGATTGTTCTAAGCTTTTCTTCCTCCATCGCCAGATTTCCCTGTCGCATTTCCACCGAAAAGAATAAATAACGACGCGGAGAGCCGATCCATCACCAAATCTGGGGCAACCCCGGATTTCAGAAGACGGTCCGCCTCTGCCAGAGCATCGATCCCCTGCGAGACTCCATTTGGGGGAAGCCGGCGTGCGGACCTGACGGCAGAATCTGCGACAAAGGGCTGGACTCCCGCGATCGAGGCCAGCATTCTTGCCGCTTCCTTCTCTCCCCTTCCCTGCGCCAAGGTCCCCTGGGCGATCCGATAGAGTTTCCATTGACGATGTAAAAGAGAGATCAGTCCGAAGGGAGACTGGCCGTTGTCAAGGAATCTCCGCCATTCGGCAAAAAACCTCTTGTCATTTCCCTCGAGTCCCCGAAGAAGCTCAAAGACCGTCTTGTAATGGCTTTCAACTCCGTGCTTCTGAAGAAGCACCGCGCTGATCGTCGGTCCCACTCCTTCTTTCTTGAGCTCAGAAAAAAGCTGGTCCACTGGGCCCGGGGATCCCTCGAAGGTCGTCAAAAGGGGCGCGATGGCGTCCTTGGCGAGCCTCAGTGCGTGGCGTTCCGCAAGAAAGTGAAGCCAGGCTTCACGGTCGGCCGGCTTGGAAGGCAAGGCCAGGGAGTAGGCGGGAATGGCCTTCGACCAGGACAAAAGAGTTTTCTCGGGGGTTTCGAGGACAACGACTGTCGAGCTGTGGCGGTTTTTTTCAAGGAGGGCTTTCGGGTCGAGCTCCTCCGCGCGTTCAGCCTTGGAGATCCAGAGGATTCGTTTCCCTCCGAAGAGAGGTCGCTCCCTGATGCGGCCAAGGAGGCGGTATTGGGGGGCGTCATCGCCACCGATGGACTCGATGGAGGCTCCCGCCTCTTCCGGGGCTATACCCAAAAGATCCAGAAGGTGCTGCCGAACCCAAAGAGAAAGGAGCGGGTCCCCCAAGGAGACGCCAAGAACCGTGGCAGGAAGGGTCTTGGCCTTCAGGAACTCAAGGCAGGGATGAATCAGGGGGCACCTCCCGGAGCGGGGCCAGGGACGGCCGAGCCGTTGGGCAGGACTGTTCCCGGTGTCATGGGAGAGGCGCCGACCTGATTCTGCAAGGAGAGAGGGTTGAAGGCGGTGGAGCTGATCGAATGGGCCATGAAGTTGACGAGGCGGACGGAGGCGTTCATGGCGGCCGTATTGATGGCATATTGCTGCGTGGTCTGGAGCAGGGAGAGGTTCAGGCTCATGTATTGAATGGCGGTTCCGATGATCGATCCTCCATGCCAGAGCTCCGTCCCGTTGTATCCGGTGGCATGGGCATCGAGAATGATTTCCATCTGGTATTCCTGGATTCCGTTGACGCTGGAGAGGGCGAGCGGCATCTGGGCCACGGCCACGACCTTCCCCCAGATGATGATGTCGGCGTGTTTGGGGTCGTTGACGAGAATCACTCCCGAGGTGCGAAGGAGGGTGTCCTTGATGGACTGGGTGACGGTCGTCTCCACAAGGGGAAAGAGAGTGTTGTTGTGAAATGTCTTGACGGCGATTCGAACCGTCTTTCCGAAGCTCATCTGCCGAGCGGCGGGAACCTTGGAGAGCCGGTCGAGGTTAAAGAAGTGGTACCCGCACCCTGAAAGCCCCAGAAGCATCAGGGAAAGGAAAAGTGGAAGATTGCGCTTCATGAAGAGGGCCGGACCACAAGGTTCAAAAGCTTGCCCGGGACGAAGATGCGCTTAATGACAGTTTGGCCTTCCAGCGCCCGGAGGACTTTCTCGTCCTTGCGGGCCTCCCTTTCGACCTCGTCCTGGGAGCTCCCCGGGGACAGTGTGACGGTCGTTCGCAGCTTCCCGTTAACCTGGAGGACAAAGGAAACCGTCTCTTTCACCAGGGCCTTGGGATCGGCCACGGGCCAGTTCAAGGCATCAATCCGATCGATCCCGAGCCTTTCCCCAAGATGGTGGGCGATATGCGGAGCAAAGGGGGAGAGAAGTGTCAGGAGGGTGAGATACCCTTCCCTCAAGAGAGGGCCCCGAACGGCGTCCGGCTCCCCGGAAAGCGCCTGGTAGCTGCCCAGGGCATTGAGAAGCTCCATGAGGGCGGCAATGGCCGTGTTGAGCTGGGCATGGCTGTCGAGGTCGGTGGTCACCCGCACGATGGTCTCGTGGATCTTGCTCCGAAGTGCCGTGGCTTCGGACGTCAGCTCCTTTCCTGGAGAATCATTGTTGGCCTGGGGAAATTCCTCGAGAAGGGCGTTCACCCGGCCATAGAGTCGTCCGAGAAATCGGTAGGCTCCTTCCACCGCCTTGTCGTCCCAGGAAAGGTCCTTGTCCGGAGGCGCCGAAAAGAGGGTAAAGAGGCGGACAGTATCGGCCCCGTACTGGGCAATCAGATGGTCCGGGTCCACGACGTTGCCCTTGGACTTCGACATCTTGGCGCCGTCCTTAAGGACCATCCCCTGGGTCAGGAGAGTGCTGAAGGGCTCCTGGACCGGGGAGAGCCCCAGGTCATAAAGCACCCGGGTAAAGAAACGGGAGTAAAGGAGGTGGAGGATGGCGTGCTCGACCCCCCCGATGTATTGGTCGACCGGCAGCCAATAGGAAAGATCTTCGGGAACAAATGGGGCAGCCCCCTCCGGTGCCCCACCGGCAAAGCGGAGAAAATACCAGGAGGAATCGATGAAGGTGTCCATCGTGTCAGTCTCCCTGCGGGCTGTCTCCTTGCAAGCCGGGCAGGGGACGGAAGAGAAGGAGGGATGATCTCCCAGGGGGGAGCCACCTTTGCCGGAAAAGTGGACGTCCCTCGGAAGAAGAACCGGGAGATCCTCTTCTGGCACGGGGACGATTCCGCAGTGCGGACAGTGAATCACCGGAATGGGGGTGCCCCAGTATCGCTGGCGGGAGATTCCCCAGTCGCGGAGGCGGAAGGTCTCACGCGGCTGCCCGAGCTTTCGGGACTCGAGCTCCTTTGTGATTTCCCGGCGCGCGGTCTCGCTGGCCATTCCATCGAATCGTTCGGAGGCGAAAAGGGTCCCGTCTTCCGTCATCGCCTGGTCCGCTCCCCCCTGGATCTCTCCGTTCGGAGCGATGACCTTTTTGATCGGGAGTCCATATTTTCTGGCGAATTCAAAGTCACGCTGGTCATGGGCCGGAACCCCCATGACGACGCCGGTTCCATAAGAGGCAACGACAAAGTTCCCGATCCAGAGGGGAATCTTTTCTCCCGTCAGGGGATGGCGAACCATCCGCCCCGTAAAGACTCCCTCCTTCTCGGGCTCCTCCCGGTTCTCCTTGGTCCTCTTTCTTAAGGTCTCCTCGATAAAATTCCGGGCCTGCTTTTCCTGGGGAGATCCTTCGAGAAGAAGGTCCATCTCGGGGTGCTCGGGGGCTATGGTGACAAAGGTCACCCCAAAAAGGGTGTCGGCCCGCGTTGTAAAGACCTTGAGACGGAGGGGTGCCGCACGTTCGTCGAGAGAGAGAGGGTCCACCTCGAAGGTGATTTCCGCGCCTGTGGAGGGGGAGATCCAGTTGGCCTGCATCGTCCGGACTCTTTCGGGCCATCCCTCCAGGGACGAAAGTCCTGCCATAAGATCCCGGGCGTAGTCGGTGATTCGAAGAAACCACTGGTTCATGGTCCGGAGAATGACCTGACTGCCGCATCTCCAGCACCGGCCATCCTCCACCTGTTCATTGGCGAGCACCGTGGCGCAGGAGTCGCACCAGTTGAGAAGGGCCTCCTTCCGGTAGGCCAATCCCTTTTCCAGAAGTTTCAGGAAGAACCACTGGTTCCAGCGATAGTAGGATGGGGAGCAGGTGGCCACCTCTCGGTCCCAGTCGTAGGAAAGACCGAGCCTCTGGAGTTGCTCTTTCATGTGGGCGATATTGCTTTCGGTCCATTCGGCCGGGTGGATGCCCCTGAGGATGGCTGCGTTTTCCGCGGGGAGACCGAAGGCATCCCACCCCATGGGATGGAGAACGTTGTACCCCCTCATGCGCTTGTAACGGGCAATGGCATCTCCGATGGAATAGTTCCGGACATGTCCCATATGTATCCGTCCGGAGGGGTAGGGAAACATCTCGAGGCAGTAGTATTTGGGCTTTGTCCGGTCGGCCCTTGTGGAGAAGGCCTTGTCGGATTTCCATCGGTTCTGGACAGTCTTTTCAATGTCGTCAAAGGGGTAAAGAGGATCGCTCACCGGGACTCCTTGGATTGAGAGGCAGTTGTCGCACGGGAGATTTTATCACAGGAGAGGCGAGGTTGGGACAGGGAAAACAGGCAATTTATCGGAAAAGCGCCGTAAA
>DGKK01000050.1:15989-16125 GCA_002387725.1 Nitrospirae bacterium UBA4572 | reverse complement strand
CCCACGCGAAGGCCGATCCTGTCCTGGCCCCGAAGCGGATTCCGGGGGCGTTTCGTGGCCTCCCGGATCTTTTCCAGGTCCTTCTCCGTCGCCAAAAGGAGGTCTTCGCGCTTGGTCGCCCGACGGTGCGCCAGCA
>DGKK01000050.1:15696-15933 GCA_002387725.1 Nitrospirae bacterium UBA4572 | reverse complement strand
TCCAGTCGAAGCCCTCGATCTCCCGGACCTTCTCGATCTGGACCTGTGTCAGGATCCCCCGGTCCGTCACCAGGACCACGCGAGCCAGACCAAAGCGCTCCCGCAGCTTCTGGATCTGGACCGCAAGCGTGTTCGGATCGGCCGTGTTGCCCTCGAAAACCTCGATGGCGACCGGACATCCGTCAGAGGCGCACAAGAGCCCGTAGACGATCTGAGGGAAGCGCTTCTTCCCGTCCC
>DGKK01000050.1:0-15627 GCA_002387725.1 Nitrospirae bacterium UBA4572 | reverse complement strand
CCCCGTACAGCTCGTCTTCGGTCGCCCCGGCCACTCCCAGCACCTCTCCGAGAGTCGAGGTGGCTGTCTCGGGAGAGAGATCCCGGGAGAGGGAGAGCTTCGAGCCCGTGGAGATCAGGCGGTGGGCGATCAGCGCTTCCTGGAGATCCCGCATGCGGCTTCGTCGGGATCCCAGAAGGGCGGTGAGTCCACTGGCCCGCATCGTTCCGACCACGGCGGCCACGTGGCCATGAGGCAGGGAGCGGATGCAGACCATGTCCTGGGACAGAACTCCCACGGCTTGGCCAGACAGTCCGGCCTTCACGACCTCGAGAATGTGGGGCGGAANNGGAAGATGGGAGAGGTTCGCCAGAGTCTCGTTTTTCACCTTCCCGTTTTCGCGATAGGTCCGGCGGAGAAGGGTTGTGGTGTAGACCTTCTCTCCGACCACTCTCTTTGTTGTGA
This sequence comes from Nitrospirae bacterium UBA4572, assembly GCA_002387725.1. GTDB lineage: Bacteria > Nitrospirota > Leptospirillia > Leptospirillales > Leptospirillaceae > UBA4572. The sequence goes on along the minus strand of DGKK01000050.1, from coordinate 15,183 downwards.
CCACATGACAGGGTCCGCGTCTGCTCGCCATAGAACAATAATAACAGAAAAAACAATCTTGTCAAGGAAATTAGTGACTACATTTGCATGATTAACATTTCACTTATATTATTGCAAATAAAAAATAAAAACTCATTTTTAAGGGTTATTCTTGCTGGAACTTTTGTTTAAAACATTATGGAGTAACAATTTTTTTGCATAACTTGATAGGTATCCGATAAAAACACCTATCATCTTTATTCGTCCGAACAGGAATATGCGCAGCGACACTTGACGATAGTTCGGAGGGGTCTAGTCCCCATTGCTTACGGGTATAGTTCTGGTAGAATTTTCTATAAAGATGCCATCCAACAGCACTAACATTTAAATCTTCACTCGTCTTTATTGAAAATCTCTTTTCCCGAACACTTTCTAAGAAATCCTGAGCTTGTTACTCATTAAGATTGAGGGAGTACAACTTATTAATTGTGTCAAGATTGATCGGAATCGGCAAAAGCATCCCATTGACCGAAGTCAAAATATGATGCTCATATGGATACCATTCCGTAAAGTTAGATAAATATTTATAGACCTCAACTAGATTTGTGTAAAAAACATGTGGGTCACACTTATGAATAAGAATGGAATGATGATCTTTCTCGTCATATGAATTTCCACCAATATGATCTCTACGATCAATAACAATCACTGACTTTAAGTTTGAGGAAAGCCTTTCTGCAAGAACAGATCCTGCAAATCAAGCACCAACAATTAAAAAATCATACATGTTATCCTCTCAAGTCCCCTCGCCAAACTAAAACATGTGCTACTCCCTCAAACTCCATACTCCCGAAGGATTTCATCAACGAGTCTCTGCCGCGTTGGATCTCCGACTTTGGCCTTGTAAAGTTCGCCCAGAAGCTTTTTTCCTTCGCTTTCCTCTCCTGATCCCTTTTCCCAGTGGAGGAGCATGAGCACTTCAAGGAGCTTGTTCTCGACAATCTGAATGGACTGTCCGATCTTTTTCAGGTTCTGCTGGACGAGATCCTGGAATCCCAGAGCCCCCATCACCCGAAGAGTGCTCTGCTGATCGAGGGAGAGATAGGATTCCAAGTGAGAAAGATCAGTCGGAGTCAAGGTCTCCTTGTGGAGAAGCGCCTCCATCTTCCGTTGAAGATCGATCTGCTCCTCGATCAAGGTCAAGATCGACTGGCTCGCCTCCTCAGTCATGGAGGAAACCTCCGAAAGCGACTCTGTAGCTCCCGGGAGAGTGGCCTGGGCCGAAACAAGCGGGCCGGAGAGAGCACTGATCGTCTTGAGCGCCGAATGGATCTCCCGAACGATCGTTCCCAACTGTGTCGACAAACGTTCCGGATCAACCCTTGCCAAATCAGTCTCGTCACTCATGACAATCTCCTTAAAAGGGCTGTCCAAAATTCATTGATCAGAGAATCTCCTCGGGCACCATCTCTCCGGTTCTCATGAGGTGCAGGATAAAGCTCTTGTACCGGCTATCTGTCCTCATCAGCTCCTCGTGGGACCCCGATTCGATCAGCCGTCCTTTTTCAAGCACGAAAACGGTCTGGGCCTGACGGATGGTGGTAAGGCGATGGGCGATCGCGATGGTGGTCCGTCCCTTCATGACCGACTCGAGGGCCTTCTGAACGACCCACTCCGACTCCGAGTCGAGGGCGCTGGTGGCCTCATCGAGAACGAGAAGGGAGGGATCCCGGAGAACCACTCGGGCCAAGGCCAGCCGCTGCTTTTCTCCGCCCGAGAGAAAGATTCCCCTCTCCCCCACCCGGGTATCATACCCCTTCGGCAAGGCTGAAATAAAATCGTGGGCGTAGGCCGTTCTGGCCGCCGCGATCAGCTCCTCTTCCGGGACCTCCCGCGTCAGTCCATAGAGAAGATTGTCCCGGATGCTCTGGTTCATGAGGACCACGTCCTGAGTTACAAACCCGATGACCGACCGAAGCGAGGCGGGCGCAATTTCGGAGAGCGGCATCCCATCCCACAGAATCTCCCCCTTCGTCGGCTCATAAAACCGGGGGAGAAGATTGGCCAAGGTGCTCTTTCCCGAGCCCGAGGCCCCCACCAGCGCCACAAAGCTTCCTGCTGGGATCGACAAGGAGACATCATCGAGGGCCGATGACTCGGTCCCCGGGTAGGCAAAGGAGATATGGCGGAACTCGATGCCTTCCCGGAGAGCCGTGATCGTCTTCGCTCCCGGAGAGGTGACCCTCTCCTCCGGAACGGCAAGAATATCCACGATCCTCTCCGCCGCCGCCAGAGACTGCTGAATGTCGGCCTGGGCTCCGGCAAAGCCCTTGATGGGCTGGTAGAGCATCTGGGCGGCGGCAATAAACCCAACCAAGGTTCCGAAGCTCAAGGTTCCCTTGATGACGGCGTAGCCTCCCGCCCAGACGGCAATCCCCGCCGCCAGGGCCCCCAGCGTCTCCATGATGGGAGAGAGAAGGTTCGAATATTTTGCCGTCTTGATCTGGGCGCCTACAAACTCGTCGCTGAAAGCCTTGAATTTCTCCTTTTCGAGCTCCTCCGAGACGACTCCCTTGATGAGTCGAATCGAAGAGAGCGTCTCCGAGAGGTGCTGGTTCACATCGCCGAAGGACTCCTGGGTGCGGCGAGAGAGGGTCTTGAGCTTTTTCCCGGTCTTTCTGATGGGAATCAACACGGCCGGGAGCATCACCATCAGAAAAAGTGTCAACCGGGGGCTCATGACGATCATCGACCCCAGAACGCCCACGATCGTAAAGCCTTGCTGAACAAGATCCCGGAGGGTATTGGCCACGCCGCTCTGAAGGCGTTCGGCATCGTAGGTCACCCGCCCCATCAGGGAGCCTGTCCCTTCTCGCCCATAGTATCCCATGGGGAGGCTCACAAGGTGGGAAAAGAGGGTCTTTCTTACGTCGTTGACCATCTGGAGGGCGGCAATGCGGAGGAGATAGTTCTGATAAAAGACGGCCAGCCCCTTCAGGGCAAAGAGGAGGAAGAAGGAAAAGGGAAGGATAAACAGAAAATGGGTATTCTTTTCGGTAAAGATCCGGTCGATGAGTTGCTTGAGAACCAAGGGGACGCCCGAGGTCATGGCCGAGGCCACAAAGCCCAAGAGAATGCCCCCGATCAGCTTCCCTCGGTAGGGACGGACCCATCCGTGAAAATAGGGACGGATTCGAATGTAGGCCGGATCTTTCCAGAAAAAAAATGTCATGACGCGTCAGAACCTTGGGTGCATCTCATCAAAACAGACTCCCTCTTATGGCTGATATGTTAGGAAGTTTCTTGTAAAGGCGATCGCTGGCCAGATCATTTCCACCGCCACTTGGCCCAGAGAAGAACCAGCGAGAGAAGCAAGGTGATCCCGTTGGCCAGGATCATGGGCAGGGCGTGGAGCTTGATTCCATAGAGAAGCCAGAGAAAGACCCCCGAGGTAAAAAGAAGATACATGCCAAAGGAGAGGCTTCGGGTATCCCGGCTCCTCAATGTCTTGACCACCTGGGGAAGGAAGGCCATCGTCGTCATCGTTCCCCCCAGGTAGCCATACCATTCGTCACGCACCGGAGTCCGTCCCTTTTTTGCCGAGACGCCTGGCCTCTCCGCTCTGCCATCGCCAGCCATCGGCACACATCTCGTCGATCCCGCGCGTGGCCTTCCACCCCAAAACCTTTTGGGCCAGGGAAGGGTCGGCCCAGCAGGCGGCGACATCTCCTGGCCTGCGTGGGGCAATCTTGACGGGGATCGGTTGACCCGAGGCCTTCTCAAAGGCCCGAACCATTTCGAGGACCGAAGTGCCCTTTCCCGTGCCAAGGTTCACCGTCAGCGGAGCCGGGTCTCTCCATGCGGAGAGGGCCCGGAGCGCCGCCAGGTGTCCCAGGGCAAGGTCCATCACATGGATATAGTCCCGGACTCCGGTCCCGTCGGGCGTGGGATAGTCGTCTCCGAAGACGGAGAGATGGGGTCGGATTCCGGCCGCCACCTGGGCCACATAGGGCATGAGGTTGTTGGGAACATCCCGGGGATCCTCGCCAATCAGCCCCGAGGGATGGGCTCCCACCGGATTGAAGTAGCGCAGGATGCCGACCTTCCAGTCAGGATCGGAGGCGACCAGGCTCCGGAGGATCTCTTCGATCACAAGCTTCGTCGCCCCGTAGGGATTTGTGGCCGAGAGGGCCGCTTCTTCCGTGATCGGGAGAGTCTCAGGGACTCCATAGACGGTGGCCGAGGAGCTGAAGACCAGCGTCTTCACGCCGGCCTCCCGCATGGAAAAAAGGAGTGAGAGGGTTCCGGCCACATTGTTGTCGTAGTACTCGAGAGGAAGACGGGAGGACTCTCCCACGGCCTTGAGCCCGGCAAAGTGAATGACGGCATCGAAGGGCTTCCCGGCCAGAAGCTCTCCCAGTCGGCCCCTGTCGCGAATATCCGCCTGAAAAAAGGAGACGGATTTTCCTGCGATCCTCTCGATGCGATCCACCACCGACCTATCGCTGTTCGACAGGTTGTCAACAATGGTCACATTTTGCCCCGCCTCAAGCAGGAGAACGGTCGTATGCGAGCCAATATACCCGGTCCCTCCCGTCACCAGAACGTTCATCACGGCCGATCCTTCTTCTTTTGAGCGCATCATAAGTTGGTCGATTCTCATGCGTCCGGGAGGCGACAGATGCTAGAATAGCCCCATCTTGAAAAGACCCAAGCCCCCTCGTCGGACAAAGGAGCATCATGGCTTCCCCGTTCCTCTTCCACCCCCTGGCCGTTCATCTTGCCCTCTCGTTGGGTCTTTTGTCGGCGGTGGTGGAACTTCTCCCCTCGCTTAAGAGAACGGTCCCTCCGCGGATTCAGAAGCGGGCTCTGGAGCTGACCCTTCTTTTTCTCTCCCTGGCCCTGTTCACAGGAGTCGAATCTTTTGCCACCATCAAAGAGCGACACATTCCCTTGCCCCTCGTGGCCACTATCCATGGAGTGATCGCCACAAGTGGAGGAGTCCTCTTTCTTCTGTTATGGCTCCTGACAAAAAAAGTGGGCGAAAGATCCCCAAGAGCCTTCCCCTCACGACAAATCATAGCCGGAGGAGGACTTTTGGCGCTTTTGGCAGCCGCAACGCTGGGGGGCCATCTCGTTTACAACGACAGACTCGGAACATCCCATATGACCGATCCCCCGTCGTTGGCCCCTCCTCCTCGCTAATGAAGGAGATAGAGGGAAAAAGCTCCCGCCAAAAGGCAATAGACGCCGAAAGGGACCAGCGCCCGGGTCGACTCGTAGTTTCTGAAGTACCGCATGAGGAGAAAGGTTGTCAGCCACGCCATGACAAAGGCCATCCCTCCCCCGACCAGTGCCAGGTGCAGGGCCCCGGGAGATCCGTGGTGCAAGAGCTTGGGAACCTCCAGAACCCCCGCCGCCCCGATGATGGGGGTCGAGAGGAGAAAGGAAAACCTTGCGGCGTCCTCATGGTCAAGACCGCTCCACAGGCCTCCCACCATTGTGATGCCCGAACGGGAAATACCGGGAAGAAGAGCCACCGCCTGAAAGATCCCGATCGAAAACGCCCGGCGAAGACCGAGGGACTCAAGGACCATCCCTCCCGGCCCCCTCCCCTTCCTCCTCATCCATTCGGCCAGGATGAGGAGGAGTCCGTTGAGGATCAGAAAGAGCGCCGCAAGGGACGGGGCCGAAAAAAGATGTCGAATTTTTTTCTCCAGGAGAAGCCCCAGAAGCCCCGCTGGGATCGTTCCCGCCACAAGAAGAAAGAAGACCTTCCGGGCCGTCAGGAGTTCAGGTGTCTGGCGGCCTCCGGGAAGCACCACCAACGACCTCAGAATGATGATCCACTCCCGGTAAAAATATAGCAGAAGGGCCGCCGTCGTCCCCAGATGAAGGGAGACCATGAAGGGAAGATAGGACGGATCCTTTTCCACCTCTCCCCACCCCAGGAGAGCCGGGAGGATGACCCCGTGTCCCAGGGAGCTGATGGGGGCCAGTTCGGTGAGTCCCTGGGTGGCGCCGATGACGAGTGCCTGCAATGTTGTCATGAAATCGCAAACCTTCTTCTAAAAAATAAAAAGACGTCCTTCCACGCAAGGGGCCGTGGACTTCTTCCTGAAAACTTAACGCCGCAGGTCGCCTGCCCTCTCCAGGTGCACAAAAGGGAGACCGGATATTCTCCTGGAAGCTGTCCCTTCAGATATAGAACATGAGGGGTTGTCCGCCACGATCCTTTTCGATGGCCTCGATGCATTCGGCCAAGGTGACCTTTTCTAGCTCCTCATTCACGGCCTGGCTCAGCTTGTCGAAGAGGGTCTGCAGGGCGGGACCCGGAGGGGACGAGGGGTCATAAAGGGAGACGGTTCCCTCAAGTGCCCGGACAATGCCCGAGAGCCGGATATCCGCGGGGTCCCGCAGGAGACGATACTTTCCCTGAGGGCCCCGGCTTGACTCCACAAAGCCGTTCTTGACCAGTGTCGCCATGATTTGCTTGAGAAAGGGCTTGGGAATCTTTGAACGCTCGGCGATCTTCGCTCCTGTCATTCCATGCGCCCCCGCCACGGCAATCTCCACCATGGCGCGGATTCCATAATCGACTCTCTGGGACAGCTTGCAGGACATCCTTGGACGACTCCTTTCCCGATCTTAAATCCGAAATCGCTCGATCTCGGCATTGAGCTCCCCGACGACCTTCCGGATTTCCCCCAGGTGTCGCTCTTCGAGGGGCTTCTGCCCCAGCTGCTCGCGAAAGTCCTCGGAAAGAGAATCCAGAATCGCCTGGATCTTGAGGAGAGCTTCGGTCTCGGAGGAGATCCTCTCGGCGAGACCTTCCCACTGGATCTCAAGACGGCCAAGGGCCTCGAAGAAGAGCTTCCAGTGCTCGTCAAGCTTCACGAGACGACGCCCGGCCGTGTCGATCTCTTCTCCTCCCGAGTCGAGCGTGGAGACCACCCTCTCGAGTTGTGAGGTCAAGGTCGACAGCTCCGTTCCGATCGAGTTTACGGCCCCTTCCGTCTTGCGGGAAAGGTCGGCCACGGTATCGGCCACGATCCGGAAGGTCCGTCCATGCACCCCCGCATGGGAGGCTTCGATCGCCGCATTGATCCCTGTGAGATGAAGCTCCCGGGAGATCTCTCCCACTCCATTGAAGGCCTCGGAGAGGTTTCGTCGCATTCGTGCCAGCGACTCTCCGTCCAAGGCCAGCCCCTTGGAGAGCTTCTGCGCCTCCCGGACCGACTCATGAACAGACTCGCTTACCTGTCGTATCTTCTTCGACTTCTCCGTAAAGTAGGAGAGGTCTCCCGCAATCTCGCCCTCTTTGAGGCGGGGCTTCCCATTGATCAGATCCCGAACCCGAAGCCGCAGCTCGTTGAGGGAGTGGCGGACCTCTTCTTCCTTCCGGTAGCGTCTTTCATGGTCGCGCCCCAGAAGATCGGCATGGGCCTCCACCCAGCGAACCCGATCCGACACCTCCCCCATCCACCCCCGGAAGAGATCGACAAAGCGGTTCAAAAAAAAGACAAGACGGCCCAGCTCGTCATCCTTGGTCCGAGGAAAGGAGAGGCGGAGATCAGGATCCTCTGGAGTCACCCGGGCGATCGCCTGGGAGAGTCCATCGAGAGGACGGACCAATGAGCGGCGAATCAGGAGGAGAACAACCAGAACGAGAGTTTCGAGGATTCCGGAAAACATCCAGAACCTGGCCCAGCGCCCCTTGTTCAGGCGAGACGCAAAATCCTTCCCATCAGAGTAAAAGACCAGGGTTCCCAATCGGGTCGCAGGAGGACATCCCTGACAGGAGACGCGGCTCGTAAGAGGGAATCTCTCGAGAAACACCCTTCGGCCCCGCTCGTCCCTTCCCTGGTGAAAGCCTTCGGGAAGACCGGCCTGGCCCTTGAGAAGAAAGGCAGGAACCTTTCGGGAGGAAAGAAGCACCGTCCTTCCGTCAGGCGAAAAAAGAACCGCTTGATCTCCCCCTGCCCGGGACAGGGAGTCAAAGAGGGTCCGGGCTCCGGAAAGATCTCCTTTTTCCAGGAAGCGGACAAGAGCGGAAAGAAGAAGTGTCGACTCCGAATGAAGACGGGAGGAAAGGGCGTCGACGGCAGACTTCTCCTCCGCCCGGTCGATCTGATATCCCAGGATAAAAAAACCAAGGGAAAGAGCCAAAAACAGCCATAAAAAAAAGCGTGTGGTGACCTTGCGATGCCAGGGAACGGGAGCCATTTTTTCAGGCGAGTGAGAGGAGTCGAGACGCAGGGGTTCCGCCCCCGAAAAGGATGCAGGGGGGGAAGGTTCGGGAGAGAGAAGCAAGCGTCTTTCCGACACGAAAATGCGCCCCGTTCTAGGACCGGGGGGGGAGCGGGAGGGACGCTCCTGTCCGGGCCTTTCTGTAGGAGTGGTAGACCATGAAAAATCCAAGAAGCGCCATGGGGAAGGAAAGGAGCTGCCCCATGGAAAAGGGGCCAAGGACAAAGCCCAGCTGGGGGTCGGGCTCCCGGAAAAACTCCCCGATGAACCGGAAGGTCCCGTAGAACCCCACAAAGCTCCAGAATATCGTTCCTTCGGGGCGGACCTTGCGGCTCAGGATGAAAAGGATAAAAAACAGGAGAATCCCTTCCATGAACCCTTCATAAAGCTGGGAAGGGTGCCGGCAAATCGGACCGCCCATGGGGAAGACCATGCACCAGGGTACATCGGTTTCCCGCCCGAACAGCTCTCCATTGATGAAGTTGCCCATGCGCCCCATGAAGAGGCCCAGAGGAACGGGAAGAACCGAGAAGTCAGCAAGCTTCCAGAAGGGCAGATTGTTTTTTCGACAATACCACCACCCGGCCACCACCACGCCCAGGAAGCCTCCGTGAAAGGACATGCCCCCTTTCCAGACGGCGATGATCTCCATGGGATGGGCCAGGTAGTAGGGAAGGTTGTAAACGAGGACATAGCCCAGCCGCCCTCCGAGAATCACCCCCAGGGCCGCATAGGACAGAAGATCGTAGACCTGGTCCCGGGAGAGAGGCGCCTCCCTTCGACGCGACTCCTGCTTCAGGATATAATAGGCGCCGACAAAGGCCAGAACATACATCAGTCCGTACCAGCGAACCTTGAGAGGTCCCAGGCTGACCAGGACGGGATCGATGTGGGGATAAGCAATCATGGCCGAGTAACCCGCGAGAGAATCCTGACACCAATGGCCGAAAGAGGCAAATCAGGCTTCTTCGCCATCGCGCAGAGGGTCTTCCCGCTCAATCTTCTCCAGCTCTTCCTTCTTGCGCTGACACTTGATGCAGAGCTGGGCAAAGGGCATGGCCATAAGACGCTTTTCCTCGATCTCTCCCCCGCAGTCCTCGCAGTTGCCGTAGCTTCCCTCCTCGAGGCGAAGAAGGGCCTGGTCGACGGAGCGCTTCATCCGGTTGCGCATTTCAAGAAGAGCGAGATCCACCCCCTCCCCCATGTCGATGGCGGAGAGATCTCCCTGGTCGAGGACCGAGTCGACGCGATTGGCATTGTCGGGCCCGATCTGCCTGACGAGATGAGTGCGAATGTCCTTCTCGATCGCAGCTTTTTTCTCAGAGAGAAGATTGTACAGCCGTTGGTACCGGACGCTCTTGTCATTCACCGCTACCTTCGATTCTTTCATCCACACCCTTTCTTGATGGAGTGATTCCATGGCCAGACGCCCGCCGGACAACAGCCGGATGGAGAAAAACCTCCGGGAGGTGGAGACCCTCCTTGAGAAAAAAGGGATTCCGCCTCCCGGCATCCAGACGCTGGGGATCGTGGGAGATCCCCTTCGAGTTCTTCTCTCGACGATCCTCTCTCTCCGAACACGGGACCCTGTCATGGAGGCCGCCTCGCTCCGCCTTTTCTCCCGAGCTCCCGACCTTGAGTCGATCGCCTTGATGGAGGAGGAAGAGTTGGAGAGGATTATTTATCCGGTGGGATTTTACAGAACAAAGGCCAAAACAATCAAGCAAATTGCCAAAATTGTTCTGGAGAAATGGAAGGGATCCCTTCCTTCCGAGATTTCCCCCCTTCTCTCGCTCCCCGGCGTTGGGCTCAAAACCGCCACACTTGTATTGGGGGCGGGATTCGGAAAAAGCGTCCTGACCGTCGATACCCATGTTCACCGAATCGCCAACCGGTGGGGAGCCGTCAAAACAAAAGATGCCGATGCCACCTATTGGGAGCTCGACAAGATCGTCCCCAATACATTGAAACTGAAGGTCAACCCCGTTCTCGTCTCCTTCGGACAGACCATTTGTCTCCCCCTCTCCCCTCGGTGTTCAGAATGCACCCTGTCCCAATGTCCCAAAATTGGCGTCACGCACTCACGATGAGAGAAACGATTTGACGACAAGGGCCATCATCTCGATGATTTGGAAAAAAAAAGGGGAGGTTGCCCTCCCCTTGAAAATTGTGTTCCCGATGTCTTCTCAGGAGGAGAGGGGCTGAGCGGCCCGGTGTTCAAAGCCGGTCACCGTATTGAAGTGGATGAAGACCGGAGACTCCGGATCCTCCTGATTGCCGATCCTTTCTGATGGATTGACCCTTCCTTCCAGCTCACAACGGATGCATCGAGTCGACTCAATCCAGGCCTCGGAAACAGTGAAGCCGGTTTCGACTTCGGCAAACCCTTGCCGTGCCGGAAGGGGAAGGGCCGGCATGGGAACCCGATGCGCCTCTCCCAGGACGAAGGCATCGTTGTCGACCTTCGGAAAATGGAAGGGATAGTTCCGATCGGGGTTTCCCTTGAGATAGCGGTCGATGAAGACCGCGCACTGCTCTCCGTCCCGAATGGAGTGGATGACGTCCATGGGACCGGTCATGGCATCCCCGCCGGCAAAAACGGCCGGGCGGCTCTCGCTCATGAGGGTATCGGGGTCGACCTTGACCGTTCCCCACTTGTGGAAGGTAATGCCGTTCTTTTCGAAGACGGAGGTGTCCATCGTCTGACCGATGGCAGCGACAACAGTATCCACCGGAACGGATTCGATCTGACCCTTGACGGCCATAGGCTTTCGACGACCGCTGTTGTCAAACTCCCGAGAGAGTGTGTTGACCTGGAAGTCGATTACAGTTTCAGTCGTTCCGTCGTCGTTCGTCCGATCGCGGATCTCCACCGGAGCGAGAAGGAATCGGAACTCGATCCCTTCATGTTCGGCTTCCTGAACCTCGAACTCGTGAGCCGGCATTTCTTCGCGGGTCCGACGATAAAAGACCGTCACCTTCTCGGCTCCGAGACGAATGGCCGAACGGGCGACGTCGATGGCCACATTGCCGCCTCCTATGACCGCCAATCGCTTGCCCACCGTCACGGGTTCGTTCAGAAGGGCCTTCCGGAGGAACTCGATGCCGTTTTGAACCACCGGGTGCTCCTCGCCCTTGACCCCCATCTTCTGGGGCTTGTGGGCCCCGATTCCGACGAAGGCCGCATCGTATCCTTCCTGGAAGAGATCTTCCAGAGAAAAGTCCCGACCCAGAGCCGTATTGGTCTTGAAGGTGACCGGAAGTCCCTCAAAGATTCCGAGCTCCCAGTTGAGGAGCTCCCGTGGGAGACGATAGGCCGGAATTCCCACTGCCAGCATGCCGCCGATCTGGCTGTACTGCTCGAAAACGGTGACCTTGTAACCCATGCGGCCGAGGTAGAACGCACAGGTCAATCCGGCCGGTCCGGAGCCGATGACGGCAATCTTCTTGTCGAGGTCGGCCGCCGGAGTATAGTGCGGACGGATCCCCTGGTTGTATTCCCAGTCGTAGGCAAATCTCTTGAGACCGTTGATGGCGATCGGCTCGTCGAGATCGCCTCTGCGGCAGGGGCCTTCGCAGGGACGGTAACAGGTCCGGCTGATGATCCCAGGGAATGGCAGGCGCTCGCGGATGGTGTCGAGGGCTTCCTTGAACTCGCCCCGGAAGATCTGGGTGATATAACGGGGAATATCGATTCCCACAGGGCATTCGTGCTGGCAGGGAGAGTAAACGATCTCCTTGCAGGACTGGGAGACGCACTTTTTGCGCTTGATATGGTCCTCGTACTCCGCCCGGAAATACCGGATCGTGGACAGGACCGGATTGGGGGCGGCCTGCCCCAGACCGCAAAGGGAGTTGGCCTTGACATAGGTCGACAGGTTGACGAGATCGTCAAGATCCTTCATCTCACCTCGGCCTTCACTGATGCGCTCGATCATGTCGAGCATCACCTTCGTGCCGTCTCGGCAGGGAGTACATTCGCCGCAGGACTCGTCCTTCGTGAAGGTCATGAAGTATTTTGCCGTATCGACGATGCAGTTCGCCTCGTCGAGAACGATGATGCCTCCGGAGCCCATGATGGCCCCCGCCGAGATGAGAGACTCAAAGTCGATGGGGGTCTCGATCAGGCTCCCGGGAATACATCCGCCGGAAGGTCCTCCCAGCTGGGCCGCCTTGAATTTCTTGGTGCCGCTCATTCCACCGGCAATTTCGTAGACGATCTCCTTCAACGTTGTTCCTGCGTTGACCTCGATCAGGCCGGTTCTCTTGATCTTCCCGGTCAAGGCAAAGGTCTTGGTTCCCTTTGTCTTTTCCGTCCCGAACGAGGCATACCACTCCCCTCCTCCGAGAAGAATGTGGGGGATATTGGCAAGTGTTTCGACATTGTTGATGACCGTCGGCTTTCCCCAGACACCCGACTGGGCCGGAAAGGGGGGCTTGGGCCAGGGCATGCCCCGATCGCCCATAAGGGAGGCCAGAAGCGCGGTCTCTTCTCCGCATACATAGGCGCCGGCGCCCTCCTTGACCTCAATGTCAAAGGAGAGGGATGTTCCGAGGATGTTGTTTCCAAGATATCCCCTCTCCCTGGCCTGTCCGATGGCCCGATTGAGAAGCTTGATCGCGTGGGGATACTCCGCCCGACAATAGATGTATCCCTTTTTGGCATGGCCAATGGCAAAGGCCGCAATGGTCATCCCTTCAAGAACGGAATGCGGGTCTCCCTCAAGGACGGAACGGTCCATGAAGGCGCCGGGATCCCCTTCGTCGGCATTGCAGACGACATACTTCTCGTCCCCCTGAGACTGTAGCGTGAACTTCCACTTGAGTCCCGTGGGAAAGCCTGCCCCACCTCGTCCCCGGAGACCCGAGATGGTCACAACTTCGATCACCTGCTCGGGAGTCATGCCTCCCAGAACCTTCTCCAGCGCCTTGTATCCATTGGTCGCAAGGTAGTCGTCGATCGAGCTGGGATCGATGACTCCACAGCGGCGGCTGACGATCTTGTTCTGTTTCCGGAAGTAATCGGTATCATCGAAGTTGGGGACCCCTTCATAGAGGGAGTGTCCTTCAATCTCCTCCTGGCCGAAGAGGTGTTCGGAAAACACCGTCTGATCCTCAAAATGGGCCTTGAGGATCCCTTCGACAGATTCGGGTGTTACCTGCGTGTAGGTAACCCGAGAGCGTCCTGCAACCTGAACGTCCAAGAGGGGCTCGTTGTGGCACATTCCGACGCATCCTGTGGGATGAACCGTCACAGGATAATGCTTTTTGGCCACGACCCGGAGAACCTCGTCATGAATTTTCTTGGCACCGCTCGCGAGACCACAGGTGGCCATACCGATATAGATGGAAGAGGTCTTATCCATTTAAAACCTTCCTTCTGATGCAGGGTCAGTTAAAGATAAAGGGAAAAAGAGGAAAAACCTTTGAACATATTGGGGAAGGGAGAGGCGAATCTTCGATGGAAGAACGGAATGAAATCTCGATGTACTGATCATGGCCCCCTCCTCGTTGAGGAGAACTCATTGGGTGGAATGACCGCTCACCCGTTTCCCTCAACCATTGAGAAAAACGAACGATCATAACCATATAAGATTTATTCAAATGACTTTAGGGGACGAAAAAGGATCTGTCCTGCCTAAAGGATGCCAAAGTAGCCTGTGATCTTGGACTTTAGCACGACTTTGCCCTTCCGTGCAAGAGGCTCAATAGCATTGGGTGAAGGCTCATTCATTTTTTTAGCACCCATCTCGAAGTTGAGGCATGAACAATCACCGGAGGAGGGAATCAAGACTTACCCCCTCACTCATGTTCTGAGGCTTCAATCGCACAAGAACCTCCTTTTCCATCAACCGAACACTCTTTTGCACTGCTTTCAATGGTCCCAACCTCTGATAAGATGAATGATGTCATCCAAACTCCAGGTCAGACCACAATCAATAAGTTCCTAAAAAACTGAAGTTCAAACCTTCCCCTGAGACGAGAGCGCTTCCTGCCGGAGAACGTTCCCCACAAAGCGGGAAAATTCCGGAGAATGTCCCCCTTCCCAGGTCGATCGAAATTCCAGGACCATCGAGCGAGGAGCCATCGACTTCACCTGCACCTCCACCGGAGCCACAAGGCGAGGCTCCCGAGAAGAGGCCTGGGCCAGGCTCTCCTTAAGCTGGTCAGGATCGACGGAAAGATCGACCTCCACGGAAAACACGACCGGAACCGGCCCGTGCGAGGAGGCATCCCTCAGAACCATCGCCTGCAGCATGATGTTGTTGGGGACATACATCTCCCGACCGTCTTCCGTGGCAATCATCGTATAGATCTTGCCTATGGACAGGACGGTCCCCCGGTGCTCGGGATTCTGGGTGGGATGGGTCAGGGAGGCGGCAAGCTTGGGATACTGCCATGTCAGGAAGGAAATCGTCTCCCCCACGCGGAATGGATGGGTCAAGGCCAGAACGATGCCGGCAAAGAGATTTGTGAGGCTTCCCTGGGCGACAATGCCGAAGAGAGCCGAGAGAATGGCCCCGCCGAGAACAAGATTTTTAAATCCCGCCCCCAGAAAGGTCACAAGAACGATTCCCCAAATCAGAAAATATCCTACATCGAGAAAATACCGCAGGGTGAGTATCCGGTCGGGGTCGACGTGACCTTCGAGACCCTTCATGAGACGAGATTGAAGGACCTTGAGGATCGCATAGCCTATGACGAGGACACCCCCAATCATGAAGGTGGGCTCGGATTCTTTGAGGATGGTCCCATTGCTGACAAGATGATGGATCAGACCGGTATAAAGCGAAAGAAGAAGGATAAAAAAGGCCCCTTTCCACATGATGGCTCCTTTCAGAATATGAGGGAATGAAACGATATTATGACATTGAGGTGAGAATAGAGGGATAAGGAAAAAGGTTCAAGGGAGTGAACAATAAACAGGATAATAAAAAAAACCCCTCGGACAAA
>DGKK01000060.1 GCA_002387725.1 Nitrospirae bacterium UBA4572 | reverse complement strand
CTAAAATTTGTCGCTCACCCCCTGAGGATGCCTCCCTTGACTTATGTCTTTCCGTTGGGACTTCTCCAGTCGACAGGATTTGTCGGGTGCACTCTTTGGGCGCTGGAATATGGCTCAGCGGGTAAAACGGCTATTCTCGTCTATATGATGCCAATCTGGCTCGTTCTTCTCTCCTCTGTCTTTCTCGGGGAGAGAATTCGCGGACTGGAAAAGCCGGCCCTGGGCCTGTCTCTGGTGGGACTTCTTCTCATTCTGGACCCGCTGAACATAAAGGGAGGAACCGGACTTCTTCTGGCAGTTCTTTCGGGGATTTTCTGGGCCCTTTCGGCAGTTTGGCAAAAACGCTTCGGATCCCCCGCCTATGACATTCTTGATGTCACGGCCTGGCAAATGGTCCTGGGAGGGGTCGCCATCTTGGGATTGGCTCTCCTCGTCGATCCCTGGACAATTCACTGGACGACCGGCCTGACCTTGGCACTTCTCTATAATGCGGTGCCGGGAAATGCTCTAGCCTGGATACTTTGGGCCTATGCCCTCCATCGCCTTCCCTCCGGAGTCGCGGGCATGGGAACTCTTCTTGCTCCGGCAGTGGGCATTCTGGCCTCTTGGGGTCAATTGGGGGAGCGGCCGGATTGGCTGGAGGGAAGCGGTATGACCCTGATCTTTGTCTCGATGGCTCTTGTGATTGCAGAACACATGAGGGACCATGAGGTCATTGAGTTTTCTGAGGCCCAGGAGTGATCTTCTGGAGAAATCCAGAAGAAGCAGAAAGGGTAAGAACGCCATGATCTGGCAAGATGGTGCGAGAGGGGGGACTTGAACCCCCACGGGTTGCCCCGCCAGATCCTAAGTCTGGTGCGTCTGCCGTTTCGCCACTCTCGCGTGTGGGAGTTTTTTATTTTATGAGGATTTGACCGCGTTGACAATCTCCGGGAGTCCAAGATTTTTGCAGGGAGTCAGGATCTATTCCCTCATCAACATCCTTCTCGCTGCCGTGATGGCGCTCTTGGAGCATCCCCGACTCTCGACCCCCCTTTTTGAGTTTCCCCTCTTGGCCATTCTTCATCTTCTTGTCCTGGGAGGGGTTCTTCCTCTTCTGATGATCCGCTGGTTTGAATTTTCCCTCCATCTGAGGCTCGGGTTGGCCTTTACACAGGCGGGAGCAGCTGTCCTGGTGGTGGGTTTTCTTCTTCATCCAAGATCTGCCCTTCCCATGGAGGGAGGAGTCCTCGTGGCCGCAGGAATCCTCCTTGCCATGCTCTCCCTTCCCTGGACCCATCGTTCTTTTCGGTTTTGGTTTTTTTTCTGGTCGTCCGCGGTTTTCGGTGTCTTTTTAGGAGGGGTTTTGGCCCGACCTGTCGTTGACCCGATTCCCTTTAGCGCGATTGCCGTTCATGCCCTGCTCGGGGGGGGGCTGGGCCTCTTCTCACTGGGGTGGCTTCGCCGTGAGGGACCCCGATATCCCCTGTGGGAGGCTGCCTCTTTGCTCCTCATGATTGTGGGCGTGGGGCTGGTTTTGCAAACAACATTGCTGAATAGAGTAATGATTTTTCTTGTGGCGGGGGCCTTTGCGATTCTTCTGGAAGGAGTGAGTTTCCGGGGACGCATTCTGGCCATCGTTCTTTCCGGGATGTGCGTGCTGGGCGGCATTCGGGGATGGTTTCTTCCGGGAGAATGGATCTCTGCGCTGGCAGGATCCTTTGTTCTCGGAGGGCTCGCGGGCCTTATCGGTGGTGCTAGGCCCCTGCCGTCACGACCGTCGGCTCTTTTTCGGTAGCGACAGGAGCTCCTTCGGTGAGCTGGATCTGATTGTCCACGATTCCGATGCGGAGGGAGCTCTCCGGCGTCAGGGTGGAGGCCGCATTGTCGAGGGATTTCAGTGCGGGGAGAAGAAGGGACTGGACCTTTCTCTGGAGCTGGGGCAGGGTCACCAGAGTCGGGTCAAGTTGGAAGGCAATGAAGGCGGGGACCTCCGGGTCGATGTCGAGAACGCCTTTCAATGGGTGACCCTTGAGATAGGAGATCATGGTTTCGTAAACCGTCCTTCGGGCCATATCGATCAGGTCGGCATCGGTGTAGGTCGGGAACGGGACAATCAGGTCCAGAGTATTCAGAAGTTCTCTCCCAAAGACGGGCAGGAAGGAGAGTCGGCTATTCTTTTCTGCCAACCGTTCGAGGATCATTGCCGCGCGGTTGCCGCCTTTCACTTCCTCCATTTCGTCTCCCGAAAAGAGACTTGTGGAAAGGATGAGAGTGCTTTTGGGAACTGCGAGCCGTTTCTTTCCATTGGAGATGACCCCGTCGGTCACATATTCCATCAGAAAGTCCCAGGCCGAAGGGTGAGCCTGCTCGATATTGTCGAGGAAAAGCACAGAGTCGGGGCGCTCCTCGAGAACGGTATAGATTCCCACCGGAAGCGGACTTTGTGCCGTTGACCCCAGGGGACGCTGGAGGAGCATGCTGGCAAAGAGCCGATCGGAATAGAGTCCCATATCCCGGACCACGAGGGAGGGTTTTTCCTGATCGAGATAGCTCGCCACCGCCCGTGCCGCCTCGAGCTTCCCTGTCCCCCGGGGACCCGCGAAGAGAAAGGCCCCGAGAAGCCCGGATCCGCCTTTCTTGATGCCATATTTCCCCGCCTCGAGAACCGAACGGACTTCCATCTGGGTATCCTGTCTTCCCGGATAGCCCGGCAGGGCTTCAGCAGGAGGTTCCGCCATGAGAAGATGCATGCTGCCGGCTTCCTCTGCGGCGCCTTCCGGGGCTGAGTCCCCGGATGCTGCCTCATCCGTATGATCAAACTCGGCAAAATTGATTTTGTCGGGATCGATCCCTTCAAGGATCTTGCCCAAGGCAAACTCTTCAAGCTCAGAGAAAAGGGATCGGCCGAGCTCGGCCAGGTCGAGGACCGAGGCAAAACGTCGGGCAATAAACGGATCGATCTTGTTGATATCATCGGCCCCGCCGATAAGCCAGATATTCTTGTCCTCATTGGCTTGTGAGATTTCCATGACCTTCTGGTTGTAGAGCTCTCCGTGATATCCATAATTTGAGAGCTGGACCTTGGGAAAAAGCTCTTCGACTGGATCAACGAAAATCGTTGACGGACGATGCTTCCTTGCCCGGAGCAGAAGATTTCTGAATTCATTCCCGTCGAGGCGCTTCTCGTCCGAGGTCGTCATGAAGGTGTAACTGTCCAGCTCGGAGAGGCGCATGGCGATCTGGCGGCGAATGCTCCGATTGCGCCCGATGATCAGGATCGATTCATGAGACTTTTTCTGGCGGTTGGAGAAAAGCTCGCTGGTCCGGTGGATGATGAAGGGGGCCATCGTCTCGTCGGTGAGCCGGGCCCGGACCCTTTCCATGGGACCTGCGGTCGGATCCTTCCAGTTTTGAGCCTTTCTTCGGATGGCAACATCGATGTCGAGCTGACGGAGAGATCGGCGAAGCTTTTGGGCATAGTCGGAGCTGTGGAGGACGACTTCCCGAATGTCCTCTGCCGTGAATCCTTCCATCAGGGCCGAAAGCTTCCCCAGATCAAATCCCTGAACCATTTCGACGGTGAGGAGGGGAACATTGCCCGGAAGAAGCTCGTTCTTTTTGGCCTCCTCCATCAGGAATCTTCCCAAGAGAGTCTTCCGCATCTCAAAGTCCGGCATCGGAATGGGAATGATCCAGTTGATGATGGGGGGGGAAGTGAAGAACTTGGGCAGATCATCGGCCTTGTCGGCGGAGGCGATCAGAAGATGGGTCCTGTTTTTTGCCATTCTGGTCAGGAAGGTCTGAACATTATGAAGACCTTGAGGGTTTCCCTGAATTCCCCGGATGAAATTCCCGTAGTTTTCAATATAGATGATCAGGGGATTGAAGGGTTTGATTTTGAAAAGAAATCCCTTCCATTGATTTTCAAAGGTCTGGGAGTCCACGGTCAGCAAGGAGTCTAAAGAGAGGTTGTAGAGGGGGCGTTTGTATTCGCCGGCCAAGGCACGCGCCATGATGGTTCGACCGACCGAAGAGGATCCTGTCAACAGGATGCCGTTAGGGACGGTTCCCACACCTTTTTGGGCATTGGTGACCTGATAGAGGATCTGGGCCATCTCCGATTTGATCTCGGGGTTTCCCGCAATCTGACTAAAATCTTCCGAGGGAACGAGGAGATTGGTCTTGGTGGTCTGGTGTTCCTCGTCGGCGATGCCCATTCGAAACAGGGCGACGAGAGAGAGAATTGTTGCACCCAGCAGCCATCCCGCTCCTGTGCCCATGCTGATGAGGGAGACCATTCCCGAGGTGTTGCTCACCGTAGCTCCGGAGATCAGAAAGAAGCCCCCATAAATAATTGCCGAGGTCCAGAAATAGATCGCTTTTGGCGCCATCCGAACCGGATTGGGCTTGAAGATGATTTCTCCTTCGGCATTCTCCGAGTGAACCTGTGAGGGAATGAGAAGGAAGCAGAGGGAGGCAAGAAGCGTGACACCGCCAAGGATCCAGAGCGACAGGGAGAGCGACCCTGGGTAAGAACGGAAGGCAAAGCCGGCCAGCATGGCCGAAAACCCGATAAAGCTCCAGATGGCAACAAAGGAAAAGGAAGGGGGAGGAATTCCCTGGGACGACTTTTTCTTTCCTTTTCGCGACAGATAGGGGCGTCCGAGATTGCGTCCGATCCCTCCAAGGACGATAGCGTGGAGAAGAAGGACCAGAAGGATGACAAGGCTGGCCATGAGGGGCATCTGGGCATAGAGGGGGTCGATCTCGTGGCGGAAAAAGAGCGTGGCAGAGACCCAGGAGAGCCCGACTAGCATGATGATGATCGGCTGGATCATCGGTCATCCTCCTTGGGGGTTCCGGGAGAGGCCCCTCCAGAAAGATGTTCGGCGATCCGCCGTGCCAAAGAGGCAGGGAGTCCCCCTTCGCGGGCGATCCTTTCGGGACCCGCGGATTTTAATTCTTCCACCGATCCGAAGGTCAGGAGAAGCTGTTTTTCCCGGGAGGGGCCTATGCCTGGGATATCCAGAAGTCGAGAGTGGGTCAATGCCTCCTCACGAAGCTTTCGGTGGTAGGTAATGGCAAAGCGGTGGGCCTCGTCCCGGACTCTCATCAGCAGGTGTGTTGCCGGCCGGTGAGGGGGAAGAATCAGGGGGGAGTCGAACTCGGGGGAGACAAGTCGTTCGAGATGGCCAGTGCGACTTCTTTCCTTGGCAATTCCAATGACCTGCTTGGGGCGTGGCGCCTTGCCGATCTGCTGAAGTGCGGCCAGTGCTGCCCTGAGCTGCGGCTCTCCACCGTCGATGAGAAGAAGGTCGGGCAGGGGGCGCTCGTCGAAATGGCGGGAGAGAACCTCGGCCAGCATCCGAAAGTCGTCCTGCCCCCGGTCGTACCGAATCCGAAATCTTCGGTAGAGAGACTTTTCAGGGAGACCGTCGACAAAGACGACCAGGGAGGCGACGGGATAGGAGTCTCCGGTATTCGAGATGTCCACGCAGCCAATGCTTCCGGGAGCTTGTTCAAGTCCAAGCATCTCGCGAACCTCTTCAAGTGCCTGCCGAAGGTCGGACTGACTCTTTCCGCGCTCCTTCAGGGAGGCCCGGGCATTGTTTTGCGCGAGTTCGACCACGGTCTTCTTTTCTCCTCGCCGGGGGTGGGTAACGATGACCTTTCCACCTTTCTTTTCGGACATCCACTCGAGGTTCATGAGGGCTTCATGGGAAAGGGGGTGGGAGAGAAGGATCTCCTCCGGAAGTGCCGTTGTCTCCTGGGAGTAATGCTGTTCGAGAAAGGCCATAAGAAGGTCGTCAGGACTGTCCTGGTCGAAGTTTCTGATATGGACCTCCCGTCGCCCGGCGATACGTCCGTTTCGGACGGAGAGGAGTTCGATCTGCGCGGAGCCTTCGTCTGTTTCAACAGCGACGGCATCAACGGCTGAAGGAATGCGAAATTCGACGGTTTGACGCTCAAGGATGGTCCGAATGCTCTCGAGCCGGTGCTTGGATCTGGCCGCTTTTTCGAATTCAAGATTTTTGGCATGGCCGACCATTTCATTGTGAAGAAGGGTCTCGAGGTCGCTGTTCTTGCCTTCAAGAAAGAGTCGGACGCCATCGGCCATCCTGCGGTATTCCTCCCGGGTTACAAGTCCGGCGCAGGGCCCCAGGCAACGGCCAATCTGGTATTCAATGCAGGGGCGATCGATCGTTTTCCCCAGGTCGAGGCTGCATGTAGCCAACGGAAAGATCCGGGAGATGGATCCGAGGGTTTCACGGAGGGCGCTGGGATTGGCGTAGGGGCCAAAGGTCAAGTCGGGGCTTCGGGACACCCTCCGTGTGACCGTGAGCCGAGGGAAGTCTTCAGACCAGGAAAATCGGAGATAGGGGTAGGTCTTGTCATCGCGAAAGAGCACATTGAAACGTGGCCGGTATTTCTTGATCAGGGTGTTCTCAAGTATAAGGGCGTCGAGCTCGCTTCGGGTAACAAGTGTTTCTATGTTTGCAACCCGTTCTGTCATTTTCCTGATGCGGGGGGAGGTGGGGCGGGTCTTCTGGAAGTAGGAGCGTACACGATCCTTGAGGCATTTGGATTTTCCCACATAGAGGACCTCTCCCTTGTCGTCCTTCATGAGGTAGACTCCCGGTGAGTCGGGCAAAAGCCGAAGCTTTTCCTCAAGCTGTAGCGGTGTCTGTTCGCCCTCGTCCATGAAGAAACCCCCAAGTGAGCGGTTGTCGGATGATCGTCGCGTCTCCTATAATCAAAGGGAAGAAGACACCAATCCTTTCCGGAGGCAACGGGAGAGAAAATCATGCTTCATCTCCACCTGCTTTCTCATTGTATCACGGCATTTTTTCAGGGTAAGGAGGCAACACACCATGGGTTCCAATCATGAGGATCCACCACGGGAGACACACTCCGAAGCGAATCATGAGGAGGACGGTCCGGCCCCGCTTCTCTCGGAGCCCATCACCTCCAAGGAGTGGTGGGGGCTTGCCCGATACTTCTTGGGAGGGCTGGCCGTTGCCTTGTTCTTTTTCTTTATGATGGCGAACGGTCCCAAGGGAGTTCTCGCGGGAGGAACAGCTCTTCTGGCCGGATTGCTGGTCTGGCTCGTCTACCGGTTCGTCTTTCGATCGGATGAGTGACGGGGAAGAGAAAGCCTTTAGCTGGTTCGAAGGATCGATCGAACAAAGGTTGAAGGATCGAAGGGGAGAAGGTCATCGGTCTTTTCTCCCACACCAATGAAGCGGACAGGGATTTTATGCCGGCGCGCCAGTGCGATCACCACCCCGCCTCGGGACGTGCCGTCGAGCTTGGTGAGGACGAGCCCTGAAACCGGCGCAATCTTGACGAATTCGTCAAGTTGGGAAAGGGCATTCTGGCCGATGGTTGCATCGAGGACGAGCAAGACCTCGACGGGAGAGTCCGGGGCCTCTCGGTGAATGATCGCCCCAATTTTCCTGAGCTCATTCATCAGGTTTTGCTTGTTCTGAAGCCTTCCCGCCGTGTCGATGATGGCCATATCGATCCCCCGGGCCCGGGCGGCCCTGACGGTATCGAAGGCTACCGAGGCTGGATCGGCTCCGGGTTTTTGATGGACAACCGGGATATCGAGGCGCTCTCCCCATTTCCGAAGCTGCTCGATCGCGGCGGCACGGAAGGTGTCGGCGGCCCCGAGGATGACGGAATTTCCTGCGTCCCTGAATCGGGCGGCAAGCTTGCCGGCGGTTGTCGTCTTTCCGACGCCGTTGACTCCCACAAGGAGAACCACCATGGGGGACTTGCTGGGAGAGGACTCCTCCCAGGGGGAGGCGGGGGTAAAGATTGCGGTCAGGGAACTTTCAAGGTGGGCCAGGCTCTCGTCAGCGGTGGCTCCGGGATTCGTTTTTTCCCAGGCTTTCAGCTCCTCGACGATTTCCTTCGAGACGACAGGGCCAACATCGGCTGAGATCAGGATCTCTTCGAGCTCCTGATAAAATCCGGGATCCCGCCGGTTAAAGACCGATTCGATCGATCGTGCGACCTTGTCGCGGGTTTTTTGCAACCCCTCCCTGATCTTGTCAAAAAATCCCATCAAAGCGTCCCCTTGCGGTCTGGTGCCACTCTTTTCCTGTCAGGTGGATCAATGTCCCCTGTCCCTTCCGGGATCTTTCCGGTGATTCCCTCGCCCCCTCGTCCTTCTTTTCGTCGGATGTGACGGGCAATCTTTTCTTCTTCCGCCTTCATGATCCGTTGATCTTCTTCCCCTCTCTCGTGGTCAAATCCCAAAAGGTGGCAAACTCCGTGGATCAGGAGATTTGAGAGCTCGTCCTCAGGAGAGAGACCAGCTGTCATGGCCTGGCGATGGGCCCGAGGAACGGAGATTACGATTTCTCCGAGGAAACGAGGCATTCGAGGGGGAGAACCCGGGGGACCTTCAAAGGAGAGAACATCGGTGGTGGAAGGCTTTCCCCGATAAGTGCGGTTCAGTTCGCGCATCCTTTTGTCATTGACCAGGACAAGGGAGAGGTCGCAGTGGTCCTGGCCCACGGCTTCCAGGGCGAGTCGGGCGTGTCGATGAAGTCGTTCAGTGTCCACGGGAAGGGCTCGTTGCAAGGAGAGGATCTCAATCGACATGGAGTCCTCAGGATGTCTTGCGTGAAGATCGTGGCTGTTTTTCCGTGGCATTCTTGGCCCGGGGTGGGGAGGGCTTGGAGGCTTCATATCGTTCGTAGGCCTTGACGATTTCCATGACAAGACGATGGCGAACAACATCGACATCTGAAAAGAAGGTGAAGGAGATGCCTTCGATTCCCTTCAGCACCTCCTGGGCTTCGAGCAGTCCGCTGTAGCGATCCTGGGGAAGGTCGATCTGGGTTGTGTCCCCTGTGATGATCGCCTTGGAGTTGAAGCCGATACGCGTGAGGAACATTTTCATCTGCTCGACGGTGGCATTCTGGGCCTCGTCCAAAATGACAAAGGAGTCGTTGAGGGTTCTCCCCCGCATGAAGGCCAACGGGGCGATTTCGATTTCCCGGCGCTCCATCATCCGGTTGACCTTTTCCACATCGATCATATCGAAGAGGGCATCATAGAGCGGGCGCAGATAGGGATTGATCTTCTCGGCGATGTCTCCGGGAAGGAATCCCAGCCGTTCTCCTGCTTCCACAGCCGGGCGAACCAAGATAATTCGGCGGAACGAGCCCTTCAGGAGATGGTGGACGGCCAGAGCGACGGCCAAGTAAGTTTTTCCTGTTCCTGCCGGCCCGATTCCAAAGACGATATCCTTGGTCTTCATTGCACGGATGTATTCCAGCTGGTGGAGGGATTTGGGAAAGATTACCCGCTTCTTGCTGTTGATCGGAACATACTCCGAAAGCAGATCCTTGAGCGAGATGTGAGGAGAGTTTCGGGAGACGGAAATGGCCTGTCGGATCTCTTCTTCGCGGATGGAGTAGCCTGCCGCCATCAGGGACGTCAGCTCATCGATGACGCGGGCTCCCTGTCGAACGGGCTCTTCCTCTCCCACCATCGTCAGCACCGGTCCATTCACGGAAATCCGGAGCCCGAAAGCCTCTTCAAAGAGATGAATGTGCCGGTTCATCTCTCCAAGAAAGCTGGCGGTATCGAGATTTGGAGGAAGGTCAAGGTTCTGTCGGATGGCCATTATTTGTCCGTCACTCCGTTAGATTGTGCCAGAGGTTTAAGGACCTCCGCGGGAAGATGGGCCCGAAGCGAACGGGAGAGCTCCTCGCTCCGGGCTTGATCCTTGATGACAAGAACCGAGACGGGGGAAATGTGGACAAGGGATCCGGGAAGAGAGCCGGTCATCAAACGGTTAATCAGGGGTCTCCCGTGAGAGACGACAAGAATGAGGTCAAATTTCAGGACAGCTGCCAGGGAGGCCAGGATTTTATCGGCCTTTCCATGATAGACCCCCGTTGAAATTCTGGTAGGCATGGATCCAAGGTCCCGGGCTATCAGATTCAGCCTCCCCAGGGCCTCCTCAGCCACAGGCAAGAGGTTGAGCCCGGCCATAGGAAGGTCGATGGGAATATCCTGCAGTGCTTCGAGAACAAAAGCCAGATGAATTTCTTCAGGAAAGATCGGGTCCCCATGGGCTGCCAGCTTCCGGATTTCTTCGATGATATCCGCAGGAAAACGGGAGAGGTCAGATCCTATGAGAATGCGGCGATAGCCTGTGGGCATAAAGGAGTCAATCCTCAAAGGTTTTTGGCAGTGAAAATCGAAGAAGGCATAAACGAGATATCACCCAGATCAAAAGGCGACTCTTAGCGAAAGAGACTCAACTCTCTTCCGTTTTTAATCCTACCACAGGGTCCCGTTGAAAACATCTTGACGAGCAATCAGCTCTTAACGATTTTCATCGAGCCCGGCCCGCTCGTAGTGAGAAAGAACGATAGCTGACCAGTCGAGAGGCTGACGCCCTCGGGCGAGTCCCGCCAAAAGGGAGTCTCGAGCGATGGAGGCCAACGGAAGAGGAACGCGGAGAGACTCGGCTGCCTCAAGAATGAGGTGAAGATCCTTGAGCCCCAGATCCATCGTGAACCCCGCCTTGTCATATCGTTTCTCTGCCATGATCTTTCCATAGTTTTCATAGAGAGGAGAGCGAAAAAGGGAGTCGTTGAGGATTTCCAGAAAGAGGGCAGGGTCAACACCCGCCGAGCGAACAAGGGCAAAGGATTCGCCAAGAGCCTCGAGCGCCGCAGCAATCATGAAGTTGCCCGAGAGCTTCACGAGATTGGCCACGGAAGGGGAGTCTCCCAATCGGAAAACTTTGGCCCCCAAGGCTTCAAGAATGGGCATGACCGAGATAACAGACTGTGGATCTCCCGCACACAGAACGCGAAGGCGACCTTCGATGACGGCGTCGGGGCGCCCGAATACGGGGGCCGAGACAAAGCCTTGGCCCCTTTTTTTATGTTCAGCGTCGAGCTTTTTCGAAAGATCGACGCTGATGGTTGACAGCGATAAGTGAACCGACCCCTTCGGCAATGCCTCCAGAACCCCGGCTCCATACAGAAGAGACTCAAGGGCCTCGTCATTCGATAAGATAGTGGCAAAGACGGTCGCTTCTTTTGCCCCCTCTGCGGGGGACGCGGCCCACAGGGCTCCTTTTTCAAGAAGGGGGAGCGCTTTTTCTTTTGTCCGATTGGTCACCGTCAGAGGGAAAGGTTTGGCAAGGAGTCTTTCGGCCATGGGGAATCCCATATTCCCTAGGCCCGCAAGGGCAATTTTCATGACAGAGCCTCCAGAAGTGTTGCGTTGAAAAGGTGAGCGATCCCGGGAATCATCAGAGTGAGAATCCCTCCGAGAGAGAGAAAGGGGCCAAAGGGCATCGCCAGGGAGAAAAGGGAGAGGGCAGAATTCCGATGCTTCGTCAGATAAACGATAAGGGTGGCGACGATTCCCGTTGCCGAAGCGACAAGGAGAACAAGAGTCAGGGCCCCTGGGCCCGTAAATGACCCAATGGCCGAGAGCCAGAAAGCGTCTCCCATTCCGATTCCACGGGGATAGGCAGTGGCAATGAGTGCAACAGGAATGAATCCTGCCAGGGCGCCAAAGAGGGCATCGAGCAGTCCATGAGAGCCGTGGGCCACCCCCCCCAGGAGGATTCCGCATGCCATGCAGGGAATTGTCAGGTTATGGGGAAGCCTCTTGTACCGACTGTCGATGAGGGTCAAGGGAAGGGCAAAGGAGAAAAAAATCAAATCGCGAATCCCCGAGAGAGGGGAGGGTGAAATCTCGAGGAGCAAAAGAAAAAAAAGAGCGGTGGCGACTTCAGCAAAAGGAATGTCCATCAAGATTCTGTGGTGGCAGGTTCGACAGCGTCCCCGGAGATAAATCCATGAAAGGAACGGAATGAGCTCGGATACAGAAAGAGGATGGTCGCAGTGGTCACACCGCGACCCTGGCCAGAAAATGGAGATCTTCTGGGGGATTCGAATCGCCAGGACGCCAAGAAAGCTGCCCCAGATCCCTCCGCCCAGAATCACCAGGGGAATTGTCAGCAGATGAGACAACCACACTCCGGTGCGCTGTTATAGACGTTTGCGGCGTTAGCCCTTGGCTTCGACTTCTTCCGTGGTGGCTCCGGCTTGGGCCATGGCAGGGTCTTTAAGGCGTATCTGAAATCCAAGTCGAAGCAAGATGTTGATTCGCTCTTTCGTGATACGGTCACGATCTTCCTTTGTGGCTTTCTTTTTCTCCAGAAAGGTAAGGGAGTTCTTGATGGTGGAAATGGCGTCCTTGATTGCATCCTTGTTGAGGTCGTTTGAAATCGTGCTTGACTGCTCAACAATATAGTCAAGGTCGATATCGGTCCAGCGATCGATGTCGGTCCAGGTTCGAAATCCCACGTCGGTTCCACTCCTGTAAGGTGAGTTATAAGGGAAGAGGATCTTTTTCAATGCTGGCGAACGCTGAGTTCAGGCGATTGGCCAAGCCAAACGAAAGATGAGATCAGTCCGTTTTCTCCATCGTTACCGGATCATTTTATCCTTCACCGATCTTGGACTCAAGGATTTCCTGTGGCAACAGGAGTCTTAGGCATAGACATGGTTTGCTTGATCTGAGCGTACGTCATATACCCTTCCTTGACCTGCCCATCGATAATGAAGATGGGGGGGGAGGGGACACCGATCTTGGCGCCCAGCTCATTGCCTGCCTTCGAAATGGCTTCAAGAGGACGGCTTTCATCCATGCACTTCTTCACCTTTGCCGTCGGCACTCCGGCTTGGATCATGAACCCTGAAAAGATCGGAGTCAGCCCGGCCTTGTCAATATTCTTCATCTCAACCCGACGATCAATCTGATCGTGGATTGTCCAAAAGGAGGAGGGTTTCTCCTGAAAGGCACACATTTCAAATATAGCAGCAGTCAGTGCATTCTTGTGGATTGTGACCTGCGGATAAGGGATATAAACAAAGCGGATCGATGGATCCTTCCTGACGGACTCTTCCTCCTGCCGGTTCCACCGACGGCAGGCTCCACACTGTTCATCACCAAACATGATGAGAATGTGTGGGGCATCCTTCTTTCCGGTGGAGGGAAAGCTGTCAATGTCAAAGTCCGTTGACGGGAGCGCCAAGGCAATGGGCTGGGGAGGGGGGATGCTGGGAACGACCGAATAGTGTCTCGTAATGTCGAGAAGGGGAGTCGTGACGAGATAGCGGTGGTTGATGACATAGACCGGAAGAACGATCTTCTGAGCTCCCACATCCACGGAGAATGGAAGGGCAAGAATGGCATTGTCAACGGCTTTGGGGGTAAGCCAGACAAAATTCTTGTAAGGAATTCTCTGTCGGGAAAGGGAATCGAGAATGACTTTCTTGAGTCTGGCCTGTAGGGAGGCCGGATCGGTTCCCACCTCTTGGGTTGTATCCTTGGCCGGTGCAGCTTGGTTGGCTTTGGGTGTCTCTGCGGCATTCACAACGTTAGAATCGGAAGGAAAGATTGAAGGAGATATCATTGCTCCAGCCTGAAAGAAGGCAAGAGCCGCTGTGGCTGTTGCGATAAAGTGCTTTGAAAATTGTCGACTGGATGCAAGGATCATGCGAGTTTGTCTTTCTCTGGGTTAGAGGGCCCTTGACCAATGGTAGAGAGATCCATCTTCGTCCGGCACTCTAAGCTGCTGAGGAGTTGATATCCTCCCCTCCGTGAACGAAGGGGATTCCTTGTGAACGAAGGGGATTCCTTCC
>DGKK01000072.1 GCA_002387725.1 Nitrospirae bacterium UBA4572 | reverse complement strand
TTTGTCCGAGGGGTTTTTTTTAATCGTTGGTCCGAGCGGAAGGACGACAGTGGGGCCCTATCTGCGAATTTTCAGCCTTGCCCTTCTTCTTTCATCCCTTCTTGCCTGCTCTCCCCATTTTCATCCCGTCACCCGCGGAAATCTCCACGATCTCGTTCTTGCCCTTCCCGACGACCCGGCCACCCTCGACTGGAACAAGGCCACCGACGGGAATTCCTTTGAGGTCATTACGAACCTCATGCAGGGGCTGACCCGCTTCGACCGGGATCAACGCGTGGTTCCCGGAGATGCCGACCATTGGAGCTCCGACTCCACGGCCACCGTCTTCCTTTTCCATATCCGGCCCTCGGCGCGCTGGAGCGACGGAACCCCCGTCCTGGCATCGCACTATCGGGATTCCTTCCTGCGCCTTCTCGCTCCGTCGACGGCCTCTCCCTATGCCTATTACCTCTTCGACATTCAAAATGCCCAGTGCTATGCCTCGGGACAATGTCCGGACTCGGCCGTCGGGGTCAAGGTCCTGGGACCCCGCACGCTGCAAGTCACTCTCTCCCACCCCATGCGATCATTTCCCTCTCTCCTGACCAATGCCATCACCGATCCGGTACGGCTTGATCTGATCCGGGCCGATCCCGACCACTGGAGCGATCCTGGCCGTCTTGTGGGAAACGGTCCCTTTTCCCTTCTTTCCTGGCACCATGATGCCTATCTGGAGCTGGTGCGCCGTCTCCCCGACTCCTCCGTCCCCCCACGAATTTCCCGGATTGTCTTCCTGGTCATTCCCGAACCGGTCACTCAATTGACCCTTTTCGAGCAACATCGTCTCGATATTGAAGGGATCCCGTCCTTCTATATCGGAAAATACAAAAACAGCCCCCTCCTGCAGCGGATCCCCCAACTGTCGACGATTTATTACAGCATGAACATCAATCGCGCCCCATTCGACAACGTCCATGTGCGGCGAGCCTTTGCCATGGCTGTCGACCGGGTGCGTCTCGAGAAGATCTTTCTCTCGGCACTTCCTTCCCTCTCCTCCTTCATTCCCCGGGGACTCCCGGGCTACGATCCGGATGCCGCCTATCCCTACGATCCGGAAGGGGCCCGCCGGGAGCTTGCCGCCGGAGGGTTTCCTCAAGGACGCGGATTTCCGAAGGTGACGCTGGTCTTCCCCGAAGGGACGCAGAGCCGCATCATGGCGTCCTACATGCAGCAGAACTTCAAGGATGTTCTGGGGGTCTCCATCTCGCTTCGTTCCATGGAATGGAAGGCCTATCTTGCCGGCCTCGACTCCCATACGCCAGCCTTCTACCAGTCCGGATGGATTGCCGACTATCCCGATGCCATGACCTTTCTTTCCCTGATGAGAAGCGGCTCTGGCAACAATCGGACCGGGTGGTCCGATCCCGCCTTCGATCGTCTCCTTGACCGGGCCATGCAGGCCAACGATTCGGAAAAGGCGGTCCTCTACGACGAGGCACAAAAGATCCTTCTGCGCCGGGGGGTCGTGGCCATCCCCCTCTCCCAGGGGGTGACGAATCTCCTTGTTCCTCCTGATATTAAAGGCTACTGGCACAATGCCATGGGGATGGATAACCTCTCGGATGTCCGGAAGATCCCCAGAGGTTAAAAATTGTGGTATCCTTCTTTGTCTGAACCATTTCCGGTTCGGTACGGGCTCAATGGATCTTCCGGGCGATCCGGAGGTTAATCGCGACGTGGTCCTCCCCTTACGGAGGACGTTATTTTCTTTTCAGGAGTCAGTCTTTGGCCTCTCTTAAATCCCTTCCCGCCTCCGAGCGGTTCGAGGAGGATGTCCGTCAGTTCTGCCTTACCGGACTGCAGACGGTCGCCTTGGGCCATGACAGCTCCGATTTCCGTGACCCCTTTGTGGATGCCGGCGTTTCGGTCTACTTCTATGAGCGGAGCATCTACACCCCCGTGGGGCAGAAGGAGATCGACGGATTCCTGGCGACCGATCGGGGTTTCTTTGTCGTTGAATGCAAGAATGTGTCTGGGAATGTCACCGGTACGCTCAATGCGGCCTGGCAGGCGGGTCGGGAGACGATCCAGGTTCCCGGGTCGAGCCATGCCAATCCCCTGACCCAGATCAAGAACCGCATCGGCCCCCTGGCCTCCTTTCTGAGGGACAGGAAGGTCCCGTTCTACCTCACCGGCATCATCCTCTTTCCCGACGACGCCAATCTCGAGGGGTTGGCCGAAAGCGGAACGCTCTACATCCATGAGCCGGCCACCCGGGATCACAGCTATGTCGTGACGTGCGTCTCCCGGATCCCCGAGATCCTGGCCAAGATGCCGCCGGGCGTCGTGTCACCGGAGGATGCCGCCCGCGTCGCCAAGCTTCTGGGCCTTGTCGTTCCGGATGCCGGAAGCCCTGAACGGGTATTGCGGTTTCCCGTGGGGGGCTTCGAGGATCTCTCCTCCCACCAGAATGAGCGCCTTCTGGAGCGCAAGATCGAGCAGATGAAGGAGAAGCTTGCGGGCCTCCCTCCGGAGATTGTGGCTGGGCAGGAAGAGCGTCTTGAGTCGGCTCGGACAGCCCTTCTGGCGACCCTTCCTGCGACCTCCCGGGTGGCACCCTCCCGTTCCCCCAAAAACCTCTGGCTGCCTGCGGTGGCCAGCCTTCTCCTGATGCTTCTGATGTTTGGAACGATCACCTGGTACTTCCAGAACCGCAATGAAGTCCAGCTTATCCGGAAGCAGAACGAGGCGGAGCTCCTTCCCGAACTCATCGGGAAGGACCCCCAGGCCTCCGCCTACGCCCTTTACCTTCTCTTTTACAGCCGACATCCGGGTTTTCCGATGGACAAGGACCTCCTGTCCCTGGCCTACCCCTTGCGGACCCGGGAAAAGGCCAATTCCGATCCGGCGTTCCGGAAAAAGTTTCGGGAGCGCATCGACAACGACCTGAAGCTTGTTGCCACCCTGAGCCGATTCAGGATGTCGATCTCGGCCACCCTCGTGCGCTATGATGCCCGCCAGGACCGGTTCTATCTGACGGGAATCCTGCCGGTGAGACTTCCCGGCACTCCCGGGACGGGTCTCTTCCCCTCCCGCCAGATCGGTGTGGCCGCCCGGATCGATTGTCCCTTTTGCGATGCCCAGGTGCTTCTTCGGGATTGGCCCCTGAAGCCCGCCTTCTCCCCCCAAGGGATTTTCTTTTCCTTTCCCTTTCCCAAGACCGGCGTTTCCGAGATCATTGGCCAGGCGCCCTGCTCCGGATGCGGGCTTCCCGTTCATGTGAACCTCTGGATCTCCCCCAACGACGTGGACGCCGGGCGGACCTCGGCCGGCAAGCCCTACATCTCCCTTCTCGGGTCGGTCAAGGTTCTCTCGATCGTTCTCGACACCGACGGCCGGGAGCTCTACCGCAAAAATCCCCCCTCGATCTGAGACTGGGGGGGGGACCCCTCCTTTTTCAGGGCGTTTCCCCGCCCTGCTCCGAAGGGACCGCCTGGTGATCCCGGAATGCCGAGGTTTGCCGGTTACCGTTTCCTTCCTCTATTTGAGCCAGCTCCTCAAGCCGTCTGTCGATTTCCTGGAGGATGATCGGCGGGATCCCCGAGCGACGGTCGAGAAAGGTCCCCAGAAGCTCCTTTTCCGGAATGGCATGAAAGTAGTCCACAGCGCTCTTGATCTGTGGCGAGAAGATCTGAACCTGCCCGTTTTCGGTGCGGGAGAGTGACAGGGAGTAGACCAGCTTGAGCTGGTCCTTCAGGTACTGGATCAGGGGAATGAAGTCGGTATCCCCGGAGACGATGACAGCCGCATCGTAATGGGGCATTTTGGCGATCATGTCGATGGTGATCCCGATGTCCACCCCTTTCTCGCCCTCCACGGTTCCCTGATAGAGAATTCCTCCCTCCTTGTCCCTCTGCATCTCCCGCACCCTGTAGGGCCTCAATACCAGTTGTCCGACATACTTGAACTCCAGAAAGGAGCTTCGCTTCTGGATTTCGTCAAAGACCTCCTCCTTGGCCCGGGCCAGGAGCTCTCTCTGGTGGCGATGCCAGCGCTGGGCCAGCATGTCGAGGAGGGGGGCAGTGAGCTCCGGAAA
This sequence comes from Nitrospirae bacterium UBA4572, assembly GCA_002387725.1. GTDB lineage: Bacteria > Nitrospirota > Leptospirillia > Leptospirillales > Leptospirillaceae > UBA4572. The sequence goes on along the minus strand of DGKK01000072.1, from coordinate 42,895 downwards.
CTGATCCCGGTAGTTCTCAAGGATCTCCCGGATGGCACGATCATGACGGTGGTAGGGGGTTGTGGCCTGCGTGTTGTACCAGTAAACGCGGACGAGCCGATGGGAGGTCTTTGTCCGGAGGGAGAGGGCCTCGATGGCGCATTGAAAAAAGTTCTCCCAGAGGAAGTGCTTCTCGTCGAGGCGATATTCAGGGAGATTGTGCCCCTGGGCCTTGAAGCGAAATTTCTGGAGGTCGTTCTTGAAGTTCTGTCCATCGATGAAGACGACTGTTTTGAGAGTATCCATGAGGTCCTTTCGGGGAAAAGGCGATCGGTCCTGTCCGCTGTTGCCCATGCCAAGAAGTCTTCCGCACGTTCTTTCTACTCGAACCGAAGAGGGTTGGCAAGCCTTCGCAGCACGGGATCCTGAGGGATAAAGGTTCGGGAGAGGAAAGGGTGGTCGTTGGGTCTTTTGTCTGGGGCTAAGGCCGATCCGGGCCGATCCGGGCGATGATAGATGATAATGGGTGAGTTTTACGATCGCTGAGGGAGGAATAAGGAAGAATGGAACAAAGACAGGACGTAACCCAAAAAACCTTGAAAGAGAAAGAGCCCCTAACCGGGGCTCCAACTAAACTGAGTAAGTGGACATTAAGTCCGAAGAAGATTCTATCAGGATCCGGGGGGAGTCTGTCAAGTGAATTTTTGCCTTGGAAGGAGAGCCCGAGAAGGTGTTGTCGGGACTCGCTCCGGGAGGGGTCGGGAGGATCCCGGTGAAGGTTCGTTTGCAGGGGGGGAACTGGTCAGGGAGTATTGTCCCCAAGGGCTGGGCTGAGCCGAGCCTGGAATTCTCCCGAAGGGGACTCCCGGTGGCTTTTTTCGTGAAAAGGGATCAACCCCTGGCGAAGGCGATCGGGCCTTTCAGGCGGGAGCGAGAGTCTTTGGGGAAAAGGGCCTCACGCTCTTTGAGTCCGCCGGAACAGAAGGGCCGACCAGGTGATTCCGGATCGGCCGAGGCGGTCTTCGGAGGTATTGGAGACGAGCAGGGAGAGGTCTGACTCCCGGGCACTGTGGAGGGTGTCGGGGAGATTGACCGGAGCCATGCCCCGCTCCCTGTCATCGGGACCCGTGCGGAATGTCAGGTAAAGATGTCCCTCGGGGAGGAGAAGACCGGAAAGTCGGCGAAATGCCCTGTCCCGCTGGTCGGAAGGAAGATGCATCCAGACGGCCGAGACAAGGATCAGGGAAAATGACGGGATCACGGGGAGGCTTCCGAGATCCGGCAGGGAGTCGTCCTTCCAGAGGATCTTCGGGGAGGGGGGGTGGCGGGCGGCCTCCCGGCGCATTCCTTCTGAGGGCTCAACCGCCACGACCTCCAGCCCCCGTTCGGCCAGGGCCCGGGCATCCCGGCCCGATCCGGCCCCGACATCGAGGACGGGTCCCCGGGAGGGAAGAAAGGGCAAAAGGAGTCCATGGAGCGCGTCAAAGTCGATGGCGTCGTAGGCCCTGGCAAGCGCCGGGGCCTCCCGGTCGTAGAAGGCGATGGCCGGAGGCGCGCTCCCGGTCATTTTTCCGTTCCCGAATTCTGCCCTTTCACGAAGGCCTCCTGCTCCTTCCGGATCTGCTCCACCAGCCAGAAGGTGAGGTCCTTGAAGGACGAATCTCCCGGCCCGGACTCATGGATTCGGGCATGGAGGTGGGCCCCCTCTGCCGCGCTCTCTCCCAATCGGGAAAAATATCTTGTCAGGGGGCAGGCTTCGAGTGTGGGGCGACGAATATCGGAATTTGCGGCATGGATCCACCGGTGGAAGGAGAGCCCTCCCAGTGCCGTGGTGACCTCCCCGGGGGAGATGGGGAGACGAAAGTCCCGGAGCCATTGCGCGACCTGGGGGGCCGGCATCGGTCGGGCCAGGGAGTATCCCTGGCCGTAGGGGGCCCCGAGGATCGCGGCCGCCTCGACCATCGCCCTGTCCTCAAGCCCTTCCACGACGACATCGCGTTCGAAGTCCTGCCCCATGCGCACGATGGTTCCGATCATGCTGATCGTGTGGAGGGGCGCGGTCCGGATCCGCTTCAGGAGCCCTTGGTCGACCTTGATGCTGTCGAAGGGAAGTGTGACCAGTCGCTGCAGGGAGCTGAAGCCGGAGCCCAGATCATCCATGGAGAGCTTGACTCCGATGGCCACGAGGCGATCAATGGCCTGATCCATGGTTTTGGCATCGATCTCCCCGTTTTCCAGAAGTTCAAGGGTAAGGCGCTTCGGGGCAATCCCATGGCGGGAGAGGGCCTCCTCCACCCAAACGGGGCAACCGGGGTCCCTGAGGGTTCCGGGGGGGAGGTTGAGGGAGACATCAAGGGAGACGCCCTCCTCCTCCCACCGGGCGACCCATCCGAGCGCCTGGTCGAGTCCCTCCCGGAAGAGCCGGTCAAGCTCGGCATCTCCCAGAGAGGGAAGAAAAAGCCCCGGGGGAATGATCTCTCCCCCCGGACGAATGAGTCGGGCCAGGGCCTCCACCTTGACGACCGTGCCGGTGGAGAGGTTGACCACCGGCTGCATGTGCATGGAGAGGCCGCCGGAGAATAGCTCCTGTCGGTATTCCTGGGCCCGGATTTCCGGGATGGCAGAGACCGGCGCCCGGGAGAGTGTCCAGAGCCGCTCCCAGCGCTGTGCAAGTCCGCGGGAGAACTGGAGCATCCAGTGGAAGTCGAACTGGTTGGGGTAGGCTCCATAGAGAGAGAGAACCGCCTGGGCACTTCCGTCGGCTGCGCGAATGGGAATGGAAATCCCCGAGCGGATTCCCAGGGGATGGACGACCTCCTTCCAGTAGCGGAGGCGGGAGTCGCTGTGGTAGTTCGATGTCCTCTGGATTTCCAGGCTCCTCCAGGCATGGCCGATGAGCCCCTGCCCCCGGGGATCGTTGGGGTCGGCCGTCGCGGCAAATCGCTTGTCCTGCATGATGCGGGCGGCTTCAGACCCGACAGCGCCCGCACTGCTTTCGACGATGAAGGTGCCCTGGCTGTCGAGCCGCATGAGGAAGGCGCATCGGATGCCGGGAAGGGCTCCGACCATCGAGATCTCCTTTTCCCGCACGTCGGTCCAGAGGGCTCCCGGCTCCGGAAGGGGGGCGGAGAGAGAGGCGAAAAAGAGACTCATGGTCTCGGTCGCCGCCTTGAGCTCCTCCTGAAGGTCGTCCTGGAGGCGTATCTCGTTGGCCAAAATCAGGCGATAGCGGTCGCGGGCGGTGAGGACGGTCTGGCTGAGACGCTCGGAGAGAAGCCTGCGGTAGAGGGCCATGCCCTGGGCCAGCATGGCCCCGTCGACACCGTTGAGGGCATGGATCTCTCCGGCCCGTTTGGCCCGGGCGATGACCTCTTCCCTTGTCCGTCCGGGAGCCATGAGAAAGGAGAGGTGGGCCGACTGGGCCTGAACGATTCTCTGGAGCCCCGCTTCGTCCTGACTGGCCAAGACCGTCCGGACATCCGGATCAAGGTCCTTCTGGGCCATGAAGGCTTCCACGAAGTCGAGAATGGCCGACTTCACATGATCGTGGTGGCGGGAAAGGATTTCCTGGCTCTCCCGCCCGTAGGCATCAAAGGAGGCCTCGAGGGCGGCGGCGGAGGTGAGGATCGATCCCATCGACCACCACTGGGTGCGGGAGGCCTTGCTGGCTTTGGACTGGTAAAGGGCGGCCTCGGCCTCCCGGAAGAGGCTCTCGCCATCTTCTCCGCTGGAGGGGTAGAGGGCCATTCCCATGCTGATTCCAATCGTGAGGGATCTCCCGGAGGGCAGGGGGAAGGGGTCTTCCACGGCCTTGTGGAGCCGCTCAAGGATGGAGGCGACCTGCGAGACCGTCCTTTCGAGGGAGAGCTCCTCGATGATCACTCCGAACTCGTCTCCGGAGAGTCTCGCCAGAAAGTCGCTCTGTCGAAGGTGAGTTTTGAGCCGTCGGGCCAGCTCCTCAAGAATCCGGTCTCCGGTGCCCTTTCCCAGGGTTTCGTTAAGGGGACGGAAATCGTCGATGTCGAGGGCTCCCACTCCGAAAACCAGCCCCTTTCTTCGGGCCCGGGCGAGGGCTCCGGTGATCGCGTGGTCAAAGGCGGCCCGGTTGGGAAGTCGGGTCATGGGATCCTGGGAGAGCTGTTGCTCCATCTTTTTTTGGGAAAAATACAAGGGAGAGATGTCCAGAATGACAAGATCGATGGAGGATGAGCCCTCCGGGGAGACATTGCGGAGGGTCCCGGCGATGGCCACAAAAAGGGGCTCTCCGTGTTTTTTTCTGAAGAGGAAGGTCTCGGAGGAGTTCCGGTGCTCTTCAATCTGGAGGATGAAGCGTTCGAACTTTCGGAGCGACTCTCCCGGCTCCAGCAAAATCGCGGGAGAGATGCCTGCGATCTCGTCGGCGGCATAGGCAGTCATCCGACAGAAGGCCGGATTGCTCGCCTGGATGGTCCGGTCCCCCTTCAGGGAGAGGAATCCTGCCGGATAGTCCTGCTGGAAGGGCGTCTCTGCCCCGGACGGGTCCGGCAGGGGCAGAAGGGCCAGAAGCCGGAGCGTCTGTTCGGAGAAGTCGATGCGGGTGGTCTGGACGTTGACATGGAGGAGCTTTCCGTCGAAGCGCCGAAAATGGGTCTCCCCCGTCTCCCCGGGAGTCTCCGTCCGGGTGTCGTAGACGGTAATCGGCTGTCCGGCGGGGCTTTGCCCCGGAGCGAGAAGAAGGGCCCTAAAGGCTGCGTTCGCCGCGATGAGCGTATCCTGGGGGGAGAGGAGGCAAAGGGGAAGCGGGCACCCTTCGAAAATGGTCCCGCCGGAAGCATTCGGGAAATCAGGCGGGGCACCCTCCGGAGTGCCGGGAGGAATGTTCGGAGTGGAAGGGCTCATGGACCTGACGGCTCCTTGAATAGAGGCATTCGTGAGGATACCCGTGGCACCTGCTAAGAATTCTATTATTGAATTCTACATGAAATGAGATCCTGTTCAAAGATCCCCCGCGGAAATGGTGTGTTTTTCTGTGAACGCGATGAAAATTTGCCTGTATTCATTGGCTTTTTTTTCTTTCGCCATTCCTTGGGCGCGAACCTTCGGGGAGAGCTGGCCTTCAGGGAGGAAAGTGGGTGCTTGTTGATATAAAAATATGATAATCAAATGTGATTGACAAACTGGGTATTTGGTATAGGCTTGAAATGAAAAGTCTTAGTGGTCGGTCTATCCATGTGTCATGCACAGAGAGAGTTCATTGGGGCTTGTTTTGGGCCCAAAGGAGGATCCGATGGCAGGGATGACGCCGTCAAGGCTCTATGAAGTCAACCGTCTTCTGGGAGAGATTCACGAACTCCTTCCCGAAGCGAGATTCGACTACGATGAAAAAACCGGCGTTCTGGTCCGGGTGGTGCTGAACCTCAAGGAGGATCCCCTCCGGGAGATCAATTTCTTTGACTCCCGTCCCCGATCCTTCCCCACGCCCAACCTGCTCTGCCAGCCTCACCTGCATCATTCTCCGTCAGGACAGGAAGCGCCCACCAACGATTAGCCTCCTCATTGCCCTCGGTCCAAAGGGATCTGGTTTGAAAACTTTTTCCTCTTGGGTTAGGATGATGCCAAATTCAGGCAGGAGCCTTTTTTTCGTTGAGTGGCTACCTTCCTGATCCTTAATGTGTCGATGCATCCGTGGCCTCCCCCGATGGCGAAAGGTGGTTCTCATGGCATATTCCCGACGTATTCCTTCTGGAGGAGCTTCGTTCGGGCAGAAATCGCTCCCGTCACGCTATCTCCCGATCCTCTCCCTGGCGACGCTGGCCCTTCTGTCAGCCTGTTCGAGCCTTTCGACCCCTCCCGGCGGTCTTGGCGTTCCTCATCTCGAAGCCCGCTCCTCAAAAAATCGGCCGGTGTGGATCGATAGTCTGGGACAGTGGCAAAAGGATCATCCCGGGCGGGAGTATTTTGTGGGAACGACCACCAAGGAGCCCGACCAGGAATCCGGCCGGACCGATGCCTACCAGAATGCCATCCGCTCCATTGCGGAGAGAATCGGCGAACGGGCCCGCTCGCTCTATCGGGAGACCAGCTCGAGAAACATGGATGAGACCGGCTCCGGGATGGACATGAGTGTGCGCCGCCACGTGACCTCCCTGGTCACGAACGAAGCCAGCGCCCGGATCTCCGGCGCCCGGGTGGAGGACTATTTCTGGCAGAAGTTCTGGGAAAAGGACCAGGAAGACCAGCCGCCCTATTCCTTTTACAAGTACTCTGTCCTTGTTTCAATCCGCAAGGATCTCTATGACGCACTCCTTCGCAAATCCCTTGAAGGGGCGCGCCAGAATGCCTCGGATCCCAAGGTCCGGTCCCTTCTCGAGCGGATGATCCACAATTCATCCCACTAAAGGAAGCCCTCCGGAGGAATGGATGTATGGCTGAATTGAAAAGCGTCGCGAAACAGTTGATTCGTCTTGCGCTCGGGGCCGCCCTGATATCGGGAACCGTTGTCGCCTGCACCACCGCCGGAGGTTCGTCGGCCTTTGCGGGAGGGGATTGGTGGGAGACGGGGAAGGTGGGGGGCTACCCCTCGAAGGACTATCTCACCGCCATCGGGTATGGCTCGACCTTGAGCCGCGCTCAGAAGGATGCGGCCCGAAACATCGCCTCCCAGCTCGATTCGAACATTCACTCCCAATACCGGCAGACGTCGAACAGAAGCGGGATGTCAGTTTCCCGAGATGTCAGTGATGCCCTGTCCGTAAAAACCCACGCGAAGCTTTATGGTCTTCGGAACATTCGTGGGCGATTTGTCTCAAGCCAGGGGTCCTACGTGGCGGTGGTCGGCATCAAGCGCAATGAGTTGGCCCGTTATCTGCGGGGTCGGATCAATAACCTTCGCTCCACGATTGACGGACTCAACTCCGATCTGTCCGGAACCTCGGACCCGATGCGTCAGATCCACGATCTGGCCGGCATTGTCCGAACCAAGGAAAAGGCGGCCTTTTTTGATCGGGAATGGGCCGTGGTCACCGGGGGAACCCCCTCGAATGCCTTTGGCGTGGAGGGAGACCTCTCTCGGCTTGAAAGCCTTCTCTCGCGGCATATGACCGTCTCCGTCGATCTGAGAAACGGATGCGGGGGCACCGACCGCTTTGTCCGGCATGTGGCATCCGCCATCACCGATTCCGTCACCCATATGGGGCTTCTGGTGGTTCCCTCCGGGGGACAGATCCTCATCGGGGGAACGGTGAGTGCCCGCCCGATGGAGTCGGGGTTCTCCCGAAGATACAAGTATTATGTTCTCCATTACGCCCTGACGATGGCGGCCCCCGATGGAACCGTCTGGGGATCCCGCGTCGCCGAGCACAAGGTGGCGGCGCTCACGGCCACCCAGGGGGAACTTCTGGCGGTCAGGGAGGTGGCCGGACGGGGTGTGGGTCCCCTTCTTGAGGCGCTGAAGAGCCGTCTCTTCCTGACTCCCGGAGATCCCCAGTTTGTCTCCTTTCCCTCGGACAGCGGAGGTGGGGCTTCGGCCGTGGCCAACGGGACTCCCTCCGCCGGCCATCAATGCGACGATTTTCGGTCCGTCTCGGGAGACTCTTCCTCACCTGCCACAACCCCGTCCCTGGCCTCTTCCCCATCTCCTGAACAGCCGGTGGCAAGGGGCCATGTACGGGTGATCATCCGCTCTGTTCCCTCGGGAGCCAATGTGACGATCAACGGTTACAATCCTTATGCCAATGTCAGAGGCCCGTTCATAGGGGCGATCCTCGGTCAGACCCCCCTGACCTATGATCTGCCCCTGCCACGGGTCGAGGACGTGGGCTTGGATGCGAACGGAAATCCGGTTCGCCACTATCGCTGGGGGGCGATCAACTATGACGTATGTTTCTCGTCCCAAGGCTTTCAACCAACCTGCCAGTGGTTCCGGATTCTTCCCGGAACGGTGAACCGCCTCCCCGTCGTCACCCTGTCGCCCCAATGAGGACGGAGAACAATCGGCCCATGTGACGATCGCCTCGGAATGTGTGTCGTTTCGAGGCCAGGGCCCCTGCGGGGGCATAACACGAAAGGAGTTTCGATGAAAAAGGTGGCATTGACACTGGCGGGGGCCTTGGCGGGATCGGCCCTTGCCCTGGCAGGATGTTCGTCTCTCCCGACCCTTCCCAAGGGGCCGGAGGGGTACAAGGTTGTGGCCCAGTCAAGCTCCGATCTTCCCTCCTGGATCAACGGGATTGGCATGTGGAGCGACAAGAAGGGAAACAAGAGCTCCGTGTGGTTTGAGGCGAGCTCACCCCAGGAGAACTCCCTTCAGGGAGCCAAGCATGATGCCTTCATCCGCGCGCAGAGAAAGGCCTCCGACAGAATCGGGGACCAGAACTGGAACCTGGTGGGAAACACCGTCAAGCGGAAGCTGAATCTCGACACTCAGACCATGATGCGCATCAAGGACAATACCAAGACCCAGATTCGCCAGACCTCCCAGGGGTGGTTGGTGGGGGGCGAGGAATATCAGTACTACTGGATCGAGTATCAGGCCAAGCATCCCAACCGGGTGCCGCCCGACCAGCGGACCCTCTACCGGGCCTGGGCCCTTGTCCGCTACTCCCAGCCCAACTGGGAATGCTCCCGCCGGAACTCCCTCAAGATGCTTCCGATGATTGCCTCCAATCTTGGCGGAGAGCTCAAATACAAGCATTTTGACCAGGCCCGTTTCTCGCAGGTCCTCAAGGACATCACCGACAAGAACATCTCCCTGATTCCGGACAATGTCTGCGTCGGAGGATAGGAGAGCGTTCCGGAGCTCTCAAGAGTGAAGGAGGGGCCCTCGGGCCCCTCTTTTTTTGCCTTTTTCCGTCTCGAAAGACAACCCTTCCCCGTCTTACCGGTTTTTGAGGTCGTGGACCTCGTTCAGGATCGACTCCATCCATTCATAGATGTTGTGTCGCAGGACCTCTTCCCGCAGGATCCGGTTGCGTCCCGAGCGGATGGCCAACGGCTCTTCCAGGGCCGTATGGATGATCCTCGCCGATCCCTCGGGATCGTAGGGGTCGATGAGAACCGCATCCCTGAGTCCGTGGGCGGCTCCGGCATACCGGCTCAGGAAAAGGGTTCCTCCTGCGTCCTTTTGTGTGGCGAGATATTCCTTGGCGACGAGATTCATTCCGTCGTTGGTGGAGGTCACCAGGGCTCCGGCCGCCAGACGGTACAAGGGGGCCAGGGTCCGGTGCTCGACGGTCTCCTCAATGGTCACAATGGGTTCCCAGCCATCTCGCGCCCATCGGGCGTTGGTTTCCCTGACCGCCTGGCGAACCCGCGTCTGGTAGCTTTGGTAGGGAGGATGGGTTGTCCGGGTGGGCGGGGCGATCTGGAGAAGCCGGAGAGATCCTACATGCTCGGGGTAGCGCCGGAAAAGCGTCTCCAGAATCTCAAGGCGCTTGAGGAATCCCTTGGTGTAGTCCATGCGGTCCACCGAGATGAGAAAGGGAATTTCGGGGTCCATGCCGACCTGTCGGAGGAACTTTCGGGCGAGTCCCGGTCCTTCGGGTCCCTGGGCCAGGGACTCGAAACGGTCGGGGTCCACTCCGATGGGGTAGTCGCCCACGTGGATCTTCCGCCCCTGCCAGAGGACCGTCTGTCGCCGGATTCGGATTTCGTCTCCCAAAAGTTCAGACGCCGACTCAAGAAATCGGTCCCGGTAAAGAGGAGTCTGGAAGCCCAGAAGATCGTGCTCGAGAAGCCCCCGGACAATGTCTGCCCTCTCGGGGATCTCCGTGAGAAAGGAGTGGCGGGGCCAGGGAATATGCCAGAAGAAGGCGAGGGGAGGGGGATTCTTTGAAAGTCGGGGGCGCAGACCCCGGGCCACGAGGGCCAGCTGGTAGTCGTGGATGAAGACAAAGCCATTGTGGCGCTTCTCCAGGAGCGTCGCCATCCGGTCGGCGAAGAGAGCGTTCACATGCTGGTAGTGCTCGAAGTCCCCGGGGTGGGTGAGGACCCGTCCCGGCTCCTCGTGAAAGAGGGGCCAGAGGAGGTCGTTGGCAAATCGCTGGTATCCCGCGGAGATGTTCGGGTCGGAGAGGAGGATGCGATGGAGCTCGTAGGAGGCGGGCTGGTCCGGGAGGGAGACGGTCAGCGGATTGGGGCCGGGAGAGGAGCGGAGGGCGACCCAGTCGCCTCCGGTCTGGAGCAGCAGGCGGTGAAGGGACTGACTGACCCCCCCGGCCGGATAGCGAAGGCGGGGAGCCGCGCTCTTGCGTGTCTCTTCGGGAGGACGCTCCACCCAGACGACCGGTTCCCGGTGGGTCGCCACCAGAATCTCTCCCTCACCGAAGAGCCGTCGGTAGAGGGAGGAGACCCCGAGGGCGGTGGAGAGGCGTGATCGGGAAGGGGAAGGGGCGGCTCTTTGGGTCACAGGGGATCTCCTTGGGGTAGGCGGTTATGGTTATGAGGATGAGCGTTCGTTCTCCGGGGTGGCGTCAAAGGGGAGAAGAAGCCTTCGGACTCCTTTGACAATGTTGCCCGTGGCAATGGCCAAAAGGGGCGTGAGGAGGAGTGTTCCCATGAGGACAAAGACCGACCGTGTGCCGAGAGTCGAGGAGAGCGGCGGGAAAAGAAGAATCCCTAGGAGAATGCCCAGAAGGAAGCCCACGCTCATGACCGTCAGCACACGGGCCAGAAGGCGCCGGGGGGTCAGATGCTGGATCATCGTCTGGGAGAGGGGGCTCACGACATTGACGGCGGCTCCCCAAAAGAAGAAGAGAGCAAGGTCGAGGCTGTAGGAGCGGGTCTCTCCCACGCCGAAGGAGAGGAGCCCGGCCAGGGCGAATCCTCCCACCACGAACCGGATGACATTTTTGGGGGTGTAGAAGGTCAGCAGCAGTGTCGAGGCCAGCATGCCGGCGCCAAAGGCCCCGGTCAGGTTCCCGAACCCCTCGGCGCCCCGGGAGAGGACATGCCGGGAGAGGACGAGAAGCATGATGTTGAGGGGGCCGGTGACAAGGCCGAAGAGGGTCATGAAGAGAAAGGCCGGCAGAAGAGGGCGGGGAGGGGACAAGACAAACCGGACCCCCTCGCCGATCTCGGCCAGCATCCCGGGACGGGAGGCGATCTCTTCCGAAGGAGAGGGCGCCTCGTGGGAGATGCGGATGAAGATAAGGAAGACGGCGGAGAGAAAGAAGGTGAATCCCGTCAGGATCATTTCTCCCGAGGCGCTCCAGACGACCGCCAGGATGCCGGCAATGACCGGGCCGGCCAACAGCCCCGCCTGTCCTGTGGTCTGAAGAAGGGCGTTGCCGCGCAACAGCTTCTCGCGAGGGACGATCAGGGGAAGAACCGAGGAGAGGGCGGGGCCAAAGAGACCGCTGAGGGCAGAGATAATGAAGACGAGAACGAACAGAAGGGTATGGGTCAGAAGATGGAGGGCGGCCAAAAGGGGGATGAGCAGGACGCCCAGTGCCCGCAGAAGATCGACGCCGATCATGATGCGCTTTTTGTCGTGACGGTCGAGCCAGACCCCGCCGGGTCCCCCGAAGAGCAGGGGGGGGAGGGTCTGAAGGACGCCCACGATCACCATGTCGGTCACATGCCGGGAGGAGAGGGAGACGAACCAGAGGAGCGCCACACGATAGAGATTTTCGCCGGTCTGGGAGATGAGCTGGCCGCTGAGGAGAAGAAAAAGGGGCCTGTCCATCGAAAGGAGTGCCGGAAAGAATCCTCCGGATCGTGTCTCTGTCGCCATCGGGCCTCCTCTGAGAGGGTCAAGGTGTTTCGGTAGGGTTTGCAATTCCTGTGCCGGGGGGCATTCCTGTCAAAAGCTGAAGAAAACGAAAGGTCGGGTGGATCCTTTCGTAACAGTGGGGCCTCCGTGTGTTTCCTCAGGTCGCAAGGGGAGCGCACACCCCCCGGCGGATGTCGTTTGCCGTTTTTTTCGGCATTTGTTACGGTAAGAAGGAGCGTCAAAAACGAAACTGCTGGAAAAACCTTGAAAAAAGGAGCGGACAATGCGCATGGGAATGATCGGACTCGGACGCATGGGCGCCAATATGGTGCGGCGGCTGTGCAAGGGGGGGCATGAGATCGTCCTCTTTAACCGTACGGCGGCCACAAGCGAGGCCCTGGCCAAGGAGACGGGCGCCATCGCCACCACGACCCTCCCCGATTTCATCGGCCGTCTCCAGTCCCCCCGGATCGTCTGNNGCCGACGAGACGATTGACCGCCTTGTTCCCCTCCTTTCTCCCGGAGACATCCTCGTGGATGGGGGAAACTCCTTCTACCACGACGACATTCGCCGGGCCCGGGCCCTTGCCGAGAAGAAGATCCACTATGTCGACGTCGGGACCAGCGGGGGCGTCTGGGGGCTTGAGAGAGGCTACTGCCAGATGATCGGAGGGGAGACCGAGATTGTGCAGCATATGGATCCGATCTTCCGGACGCTGGCCCCGGGTCGGGCGGCGGCTCCCCCCACTCCGGAGAGGGCCGGGAGGACAAAAAAGAGCACGGCCGAGGACGGCTATCTCCACTGCGGCCCCGCCGGGGCCGGGCACTTTGTGAAGATGGTCCACAACGGAATCGAATATGGGCTGATGGCCGCCTACGCCGAAGGCTTCAATATCCTGAAGAACGCCGGGATCGGCAAGGCCTCCCATACGGTAGACGCCGAGACGGCGCCCCTCCGCCATCCCGAGCATTTCGTCTATGACATGCCGCTTGATGACATTGCGGAGCTCTGGCGTCGCGGCTCGGTGGTGGCTTCGTGGCTGCTCGACCTCTCCGCCTCCGAGCTGGCCCGCGATCCCTCCCTGGCCGCCTTCAAGGGACGGGTATCGGATTCCGGGGAGGGTCGGTGGACGGTGGCGGCCGCCATCGAGGAGGGTGTTCCCGCTCCGGTCCTGGCCACGGCGCTCTTTGCCCGGTTCACCTCCCAGGGCCATGCCGACTTCGGCGACAAGATCCTCTCGGCCATGCGCCACGCCTTTGGCGGCCATCTCGAAAAGACCCCTTAGACGTCGTCTCTCCTCTCTTCCCACCGGCGGGAGGGGCTTTGGCCCTTCCCGCTTTTTTTGTCCCGAGCCGCGACCATCTCTGCCCCTCCGCCTGACCCTCCTGTTTGACATTCTGGTCTAGTGTCTATTATTATGAACGATATCGATTCATATAATTTACGAAGCGTATTTGAATTTCGACAGGAGACCCCATGGCTCAGGCCCTTCTTTCCCTGGATGACCGATCCTTTCTCACCCCTTCCGTGACCAGCCGCGGAGTCGTTCTTCCCGATTCGGGAAACGCCCTTCTCATGGGGAACTCCGTTCCCGAGGGGAAGGCTCTGACGGATCTTTACGACCGGATCCGCCATGCCAAAAATCCCGTGCTCTTCCCCGGGCCGCTGGTCCTTTGGCGCAAGACCCCGGATTCTCCCGCCATGGCGACGGCGGTGAAGCGTCTCTCCGCGGTCTCCGGCATGAAGATCATCCCCATGGCGGACTACCGTCCGAAGTACCCAAAGATCAACCCCGAGACCGAGATCAATCCCAGCCATCCCAACCTCACGATCTGGCACAACAAGATCGACCTGTGCATTTTTGTGGGAGTTCATTGTCACTATGCCAACATTGCCCTAAAGATCATCCGGGGGGGAACCTCCTGTTTCACTGTGGCCCTCTGCTCTTATGCCGGAGACGACGAGGCCCATCTGACGATTCGGGATCTGACTCCCGAGAAGGTCCAGTCCCTGGCAGAGCTTTTCGCAAAAAAAGGCTAAGGGAAAGTGTTCGCTATATCGAACAAGCTCACAGAGGAGGTCGGGTGAAGGGCAGGGAGCAGGAGTTGGGAGCCAAGGCTCCGTCCGTGGCACCGCAGATCTTTCGTGTCTGGGTGGACGAAGGGGGGCAGGTTCATCTCCCGGAGGAGCACCACGGGGTGATCCCCGAGGAGTTCTTTGTGGAGATCGATGCCCGGGAGAGCGCGCGCCACAGCCCCTATATCCTTCTCTCCGTCCCCGACGGCCCTTTCTTTGCCCGTTCCTCCTCCCGGCCGGACCGGTATCTTGCCCTCTCCGGCGATCAGGAGTTTCCCCTGGAGCTTCCCGTCATCTTTCTGGGAGGCGTCGTCCGGGGGGCCGAATGGTTCACCCTCGACACCTGAATCTCGACCATTGACCTCATAACCTTAGGAGTCTTTTTCCATGTCCCACACAGCAGCCCCCGTTCGTCTCTCCTCCGGCCCGGCCGGTCTTCTTCCCCTGGCGGCCACCGCCCTGGGCCTCACCCCTCCCGAGCCCGGCTACGGCAATGTCGAAGGGCGGCCCCTCCCCGAGGAGGAGGTGCTGGAGACCTCGGCCCGGGCACTGGCCTCAGCCCGCGTCCCGACCTTCTTTCCCGGGCCCATGGTCCTGTGGCAGTTTTCCGAGGAGTCCCGCCGGGTGGCCGATGCCGTTCTTTCGGTGGCCGAATCCAACGGGATCCGCATTATCCCGATGCCCGACTACCGGCCCAAGTATCCCAAGATCGATCCCGAGACCGAGATCAACCCCAACCACCCCAACCTCACCATCTGGCACAACAAGATCGACGTCTGCCTCTTCGTGGGGGTCCACTGCCACTACTCCAATATCGCCCTGAAGATCATCCGCGGCGGGACGGCCTGCCGGACCATCGCCCTCTGCTCCTTTGCGGGGGATGAAGAGGCCGACATCACCGTGCGGGATCTCTCGGCGGAGAAGATTCTCGAACTCGGCCGCCTCATCCGGAAGATGAAGACCGACTCCCGGGGACGATAGCCCCCCATTAGCCTTTGTGTGTCGTGAAATTTAGAAGGAGCGGTTCCGGCCCTTTCCCGTTTCGGGTATGATGGACCCCATCCAATGGGAGAGGTCCGTCGGGAAGGGGAGGGGAGGCGTGGGCATCCGTCTTTTTGAAAGCCACAGGATGGAGATTCTGGCCGAGGCCTTCGTGGCGACTCNNCCTCTGCCGCGGAGGAGGGAGATCTCGACCCGCTGCGTCCCCGGACCGTCATCCCCCAGAACCCGGTCACCGGTCGCTGGTTGTCCTTCTATCTTGCCCGCCGTACCGGGATCTCGGCCTCTCTCGATCTTCCCCTGGCCGGCCGCTACATCCGGGGCTTTTTCGACCGTCTCCACGGCCCGGCCTCCGGGACCCTTCACTTCGACCGGGAGACACTCCTTCTCCGCATCCTGGCCCTTCTCCCCGACCTCCTTCCTCTCCCGGCCTTTTCTCCCGTGGCCCACTTTGCCGGCGATGAACCGGAGAGCCTGCGCCTCTATGACCTGGCGGCCCTTCTTGCCGATCTCTACGACCGCTCCATGATCTACCGCCCCGAGCTCCTTCTGGCCTGGGAGGAGGGGCTGGGGGGCCGCGACGACGACCCCGTGGGGCCCGAGGGGTGGCCGGCGGTCCTCTGGCGCCTCCTTTCGGGTCCGGACCGTCCCCTCCATCGCGCGCGCATGATGGTCCGATTCCTCTCCGGAGAGGACCCTGTTCCTCCGGAGATCCTGCCCCCCGCCCTCACCCTGTTCGGACTCACCGGGATGGCCCCCCTCGATCTCCGTTTCTTCCGGACCCTGGGCGAACGCCACGGATGTGCCGTCGATCTCTTCTTCCTGAACCCCTCCCGGGAGTATTGGGGCGATGTGGTGCGCTCCCGGAGACGGGAGGAGACCCCCGAAAGCCTTCAGCCCTATCTTTTCCGGGGGACCCCCCTTCTCTCCTCCTGGGGAGGGGAGTTCCGGACGGTTCACGAGTCCCTCGCCGAGATCCCCGAGGCCCACCGGCTCTTTTTCGGAACGGAGCCCGGGGGGCTTCTGGGACAGATCCAGGAGGACATCCTGACGCTTTTCGACCGGGGGGAGGAGGTCCGCTCCGGCCGGATCGAACGGAAGGAGATCCCGCGTGCCGACCGCTCCGTGGAGATCGTCAGCGCCACGGGGCGGGTTCGGGAGATCGAGATGCTCCGGGACCGCCTTCTGGAGCTCTTTGCCGGCGACCCCACCCTGACCCCGGAGGATGTCGTCGTGCTGGCCCCCGATATCCTGCCCTATGCCGGGATCGTCCGTTCGGTCTTCTCTCCGGGAATCTCTCCCTCCGGAGGGAGGGCCGGCACGAACGGGGGAGAGGGCTCCGCCGGGAGCTCCGAGGACGGAGATCCCCGGATCCCCTTCGTGATCTCCGACCGCCGGGAGACCGACGCCTCCCCGGCCTTTCAGGCGCTCCTCCTCCTTCTCTCCCTTCCGGGCGAGAGGGTGACCGTCTCCCATCTGGTCACCCTCCTTGCCGTTCCCTCCATTGCCAGGCGCTTTGACCTGGGAGGGCAGAAGATCGACCGCATCCGGGAGATTCTGGCCGAAGGAGGGTTCCGGTGGGGGCGGGACATCGAGGATCGGAGCGAGGTGGCGCCCTCGGTGGACACCCACAGCTTTTTCTGGGGGCTCGACCGCCTGCTCCTGGGGTATGCCTGCGGTCCGGAGGAGGCCCCGGAGGGGCTTCCCGTCCCTCCGGTGGCGGTGACCGAGGACCCCGGAGGCGAGATCGCCGGAGCCCTCTCCCGCTTCCTCTGGACGCTGGACCGCCATCTGGAGCGGCTGAAGGATCCCCATCCGGCGAGGGAGTGGCCCGGTCTCCTCGCCACGATCCTCGAGATCTTTTTCGACCCCGCAGAGGGGGATCCGGTTCTTGAGATCCTCTTTGCCCTTCCCGGGGAGATCCGGGAGGGCTTTTCCCGGGCAAGCTTCGACGGGGAGATCTCCTCTCGCTGGATGGGACGCCACATCGCCCGGATGGCGGAGAGCCGGGAGGGGCGGGACCGTTTTCTGACCGGGGGGGTGAGCTTTGGCCGCATGGTGCCCCTGCGCTCCCTGCCCTTCCGTGTGGTCTGCCTTCTGGGGCTCAATGACGGCGAGTTCCCCCGGGTTCACCACCCTCCCTCCTTCGACTGGCTGGCCGCCCGGCCCCGTCCGGGGGACCGCTCCCGCCGGGAAGACGACCGGACGCTCTTTCTCGAGGCGCTCCTCTCCGCCCGACAGGTCCTCTGGCTCAGCTATCTCGGCCGGGAAAGCCGCGACGGCTCGCCGAAGGAGCCCTCCGTTCTTCTCCGGGAGTTCGAGGACGTCGTGGCCGAGGGCTTTACAGGGGAAGGGGGCGAGGAGATCCAAAAACAGATCCTTCTGGAGGCTCCGGTCGATCCTCTCTCCCCCTCCCATTACGGAGACTCTCCGGATCCCCGCCTGCACAGCTTCTCCCGAAGCTGGCGCGAGGTCCTTGATGCCTCCCGGAATGATGGATGGAAGGCCCCCGTCTTCTGGGATCGGGACCTTCTCCTCCCGATGCCGGAACCCGGCGCCGCGGGGATCCTCCTCGACGACCTTCGCTTCTTCCATTCCAATCCGGCCCGCTTTTTTCTCCTGCGCCGCCTCGGCTTCTCCTCCCGCGCCCGGGAGATCGATCTTCCGGACGACGAACCCTTCTCCCTGAGCCTTCGGGAGATCCTAAAGGGCCTCGACCAAAGGAGCTTCGAGGTTGACGGGATCCCCTGGCCGCCTCTGGGTCCCCTGCAGCTGAGCGAGGGGATCCGGCACAAAGGCGATCATGTCGGACGCATCGGGAGGCTCCTGGGGCTTTTATCCGGGGAGCCCGAGGCTGTGGAGATCTCCCTGGAGCTTTTGGGGGTCCGGCTGGTGGGGCGCCTTTCCGGGATTCTGACCAAGACAGAAGGTGGGAGGGTTCGGGTGGTGGATCTCTGGCCGGGAAAGATCTACCCCTCCCATCAGGTGACCGCCTACCTCGAGCATCTCGTCGCCTGCCGGGGGATTCCCGGGTATGTCGGGACCCTCCTGTGCGGGGTGGTGCCCCATAACCCCGAGGCCTTTCTTTTCTGGCCCTCTCCCCCGGCGGAGGGGGGGCTCGAGTCCTTCGTCGAGGCCTTTCAGGTCGCTGGGGAGAGGCCCCTACCCTTCGACCCGGAGATCTCCCTGGCCTACATCCGGAAAATCCGCTCAAAGGCCGCGAGGGAGGTCCAGGAGGGAGAGGAGGAAACCGTGGGACGACAGGCCGCCATGCGGGCCTGGGACGCCCCCGCCCCTCCGGACCGTGATGAGGGGCTCCGGGATCCCCGGAGCCTCCCGACCTTCTGGAGCCGGCGCCTCTTTGCCGGCCGCCCCCTTCCCCTGGAGCCGGACTTTCCCTCCTGGGCCCATCGCCTCCTGGACCCCCTTTTTCGGGAGCAGCAGATCCTCCTCCTTCCGAAGGAGGCCCGATGAGCGAGATCCGCCCGTTTATCCCGGTCCTGCGGCGGGGGGTGACCCTGATCGAGGCCTCCGCCGGAACCGGCAAGACCTTTGCCCTGACCCAGCTCTACCTCGCCGCCGTGCTCTCGGGAGTTCCCGTGGAGCAGATCCTCGTGGTGACCTTTACCGAGGCGGCCACCGACGAGCTTCGGGGGCGGCTTAGGACCCTTCTCTCCCATGCCCGGTCGCACGCCCTGGGCGTGGCGCCTCCTCCGGAGATCCTGCCCCTGGTGGCCGATGTCCGTCCGGAGCATCTGACCCTCCTCTCCCGGGCCCTCTTCGACTTCGACCGGGCTCCGGTGGCCACCATCCACTCCTTTTGCCGCCGGGTGCTTCGGGAGTACGCCTTCGAGTTCGACGCCCCCTTTTCCCTGGAGCTCGAAAGCTCCGACCGTGCCTTTAAAAAGGCCTCGGTCCGGGAGGTCTGGCGCCGGCTGGTCTACCGGGAGGATCCCCGGATCGTCTGGCAGATTTCGGGACTTTTTCCGAAGGGTCCCGACGATCTTTTGTCGATCCTTCCCCCGGGGGGGCTCTCCCGGCCCCTCCGGGACAATCCGGGAATTCCGCCGCCTGAGGCCCCCCGGCAGGCCTTTTTGACGGCTCGCCATCGCTGGATTTCCGCAGCCGGGACCCTCGGGGAGGGTGAGGCGGAGCGCTGGCTCAACTCCTTCCCGGGCTCCGGGAAAAACGGGAGGGTCCTGGCCGACGACAGGAAAAAAAGAGAGACCATGGCGGCCCGGATCGTCGAGCTGGGCACCCCCCATNNCCCCCCATCCGCTCCCGCCGGCGGGATTTTCTTCCCTTGACGATGAATTGGTGGAATTTCTCAAGACGTCTTCCCCGGGGGCTGCTCAGCCTTCCGCATTGGCCGCATTGGCCGGGCTCCGGGAGTACCTCGAATCCGCCCGCACCCTCTCCTCGTCCCTGCGGGAGCGTTTCCGCCGGGAGGTCCACCGGGAGTTTTCCTCCGTCGCCCTCAAAAAGCGTGAGCATCAGGGGGTCGAGACCTTCGACGACATGATCGGGCGCGTGGTGGCGGGGTTGATGGGGCCCCGGGGCGAGGAGCTGGCCCGCCTGCTGAGAAAGCGTTTTCCCGTGGCCTTCGTCGACGAGTTTCAGGATACCGATTATGCCCAGTTCGCCATCTTCGGACGGATCTACGAGCTCGTTTCGAAGGACTCGGACGGAGAGACAAGCCTGGTGCTGGTGGGGGATCCCAAACAGTCGATCTACCGCTTTCGGGGAGCGGACCTCGACGCCTATGTGGAGGCGCGGGAGGCCGTGCTGAAAAAGGATGCCGAAGGGCTGTGCTCCCTGGGGGTCAACTACCGCTCCGACGCCCTTCATGTCGAGGCGGTGAACACCCTCTTCTCCCGCCATCCCGATCCCTTCATCTCCGGGGAAAGGATTGTCTACCATCCGGTGACGCCAAAGAAGACGGGCCCCTCCGGCTTTCTCGACCCGGCTGAGTCGGATGAGGGGCTCCCCCCGGTTCTCTTTGCCATCGATCCGGAGGGGGAGGCTTTTTCCAACAAGGATTTTGTCGACTGGGCCGCGCGGGAGATCCTCCGCCTTCTCTCCGGTCCGGCCTTGAGGGAGGGGAAGCCCCTCCGTCCCGACGACATCTGCCTTCTCGTCCGGACGAACAGCCATGCCACCATGATGCTGGAGGCGCTGGAGTCCCTGGGAATCCCGGCCGTCTCCTATGCCGGGGGGAACGTGCTTCGGGGGGAGATGGCCTTCGATCTCGAGATGCTCCTTCTGGCCCTCAAGGATCCCGGCGACCGTCGCCAGATGCGTCTGGTCCTCAGCTCGCCCCTGTTCGAGGTCCCCGCCCGGGAGCTTCTGTCCATGGAGGATGACCCCGAACTCTGGAACGCCCGGGTCGACCCCTTCTTCCGGACAGCCGCGGACTGGTTTCGTCTGGGGGCCATGGGAGCCCTCCGGAGGCTCTGTCTTGAAACCCGGGTCTTTTCCCGGATTCTGGGGGGGNNTAGAGCCGGCCGCTCCGGCCGCCGCCGGCTCACCGATCTTCTCCACCTTATCGAGATCGTCGAGTCCCTCGACCGCGACCGTCCGACCCTGGCTCTCCTTGTGGACCGCTATCTCGAGGCCCGGCGGGAGAGCGAGAAAAAGGGCGACGACGCCACCGCCCCCCGTCTCGACACCCTCGACGGTCGGGTCCGGATCCTCACCATCCACCGTGCCAAGGGCCTCGAGTTCCCGCTGGTGATCCTCCCCCTGGGGCTCTCCGGGGGCGACCTCTCCCCGGCCGAAGAGGAGGAGGGGGAGGGGGAAGGGGAGGAGAGCGAGACCCCGGAGGAGATGATGCGGCTTCTTTATGTGGCCCTGACACGGGCCGTTCACCGGACCGTCGTCATGCTCCCCTGTCGATATGTCTCCCAGAGCTCCCTGGCCCGCCTCCTCTCAGGAGGGTCAAGCTCAGGGGGAAAAAGGGGCGAGGCCGTCTCCTTCTTCCGCAAGGAGATCGCCCGTCTCGTCGCCGAATATCCGGCGCTTTTCGGGGAGGCTCTCCCGCCCGACCGCCAACGGGAGGGGCTCTCTCCCGAGAGCCTCCCGGCCCTGCTTCCCCCCCGACGCCTTCCCCGGCCCCTTCCCGCTCCCCTTCGGGTGGAGAGCTTTTCCTCGCTCGCCCGGGGGGGACGGGAAGGGCGCACACTCTTCTCCCCGGCCCTTCGGGGGGACGACGACCTCCCGTGGGAGCGACCGGCCGGAGACCCCGAGCCCGGAGGGCCCCTTTTCGGGACGGTCTTTCATCGGACCTTCGAGATTCTTCTGTCGTCGGCCCCTCCGGGAGAGGCTCGGGATCCCTTCCGGGAGCTTCCCGAGGCCCTGGATCGGGCCATGGCGGAGAGTTCCTCCGATCTGGGGGGGCAGGCGGAGGCCTTTCGGGAGGCCCTTTTTCCCCTGTGCGCCCGGACGCTCTCGGCCGGACTCTTCCCCGATCCGGCCGTCCCGGGGGGATGGTTCGCCTTTGCGCGGATCGCCTCTCTTCCCCGGTCGGTGGAGCGGGAGTTCCTGCTTCCGGCGGGGGGGCTCTCCGAGCGGGACCTTCGTCCCTACCTCTTCCCCGAGGGAGCGCCTCTCTCCTTCGATCCCGTCCGGGGGATGATCCGGGGCTTTGTGGACCTTCTGTTCCGGCAGGGAGAGAAGACCTACCTCCTCGACTACAAGACAAACCGCCTTCCCGGGCGATGGCCCAGCACCGCTACGACTTCCAGGGGCTTCTCTACAGTCTCGCCCTCCACCGCCTCCTGGCCTTCTCCCGACCGGACTATGACTATGACCGCCATTTCGGGGGGGCGCTCTTTCTCTTTGTCAGGGGGGCGGGGGAAGGCGGGGAGGGTGTCGTCCACCTGCGGCCGGACCGGGCGGAGATCGAGTCCCTCTCGGCCCTCTTTTCCGGGGAGGGGCGATGAGCGACCTCGACCGGCGCCTTCCGGGGGTGAGCGAGGCGACCGTCCGCTGGATTCACGCGGCCCTCACCCTTGAGCGCCTTGCCTTTGTGGACCGGGCCCTGGCCGGAACGCTCCTTCGCCTGGGAGCCCCTCGGGACTCCACGAGCGCCGATGTCCTTGCCCTGGGGACGGTCCTGGCCTCCTCCGCCCCCCGGGAGGGGCATACCCTCTTCGACCTGGGATCGGAGCAGGAGCCCTTTCCGCCTCTTCCGCTGCCTCCGTCGCTTCCCCCCCGGAGGGAGTGGGAGGCCCTCCTGTCCTCGCTTCCCTCTGTGGTGGGACGGCCGGAGGCCCCGGCGCCTCTGGTGGTGGAGGGGGGAGGACTTTACCTCTACCGCTACTGGCGGGCCGAGGTGCGGGTTGCCCGCCTTCTGGCGGATCGCCTGGCCGGGGAAAGGGAGGAGAGCGTCGGAGAGGGGACATCGCGCGAGAGGCTTCTTGAGGAGATCTTTCCCGAGGCGGGGGGAGCGTCCCGGACCGCCGCCCTCGCGGCCCTCGGTTCGCGGCTTCTGGTCCTCACGGGGGGCCCGGGGACAGGGAAGACCTGGACGGCGGCCCGGCTTCTCCTTCTCTTCCGGAGGCTCGTCCCCGGAATCCGGGTGGTCAGCGCCGCCCCCACCGGCAAGGCCGCCGCCCGCATGGGCGAAGCCCTGGCCGAGGTCCTGCCCCCGGAGCTGGCCGTTCCCTCCATGACCCTTCACCGCCTTCTGGGGGCCTCCCTCCGGGGAATCGCCCCCCGTCGGGGGGAGTTTCTTCCCTGGGACCTGGTCCTTCTCGATGAGCTGTCGATGGTGGACCTTCTTCTCATGGAGAGTCTCCTCTCCGCCCTCTCTCCCCGGACCCGCCTCGTTCTGGTGGGGGATCAGGACCAGCTCTCCCCGGTGGGGGCCGGGGCGGTGATGGGGGATCTCTGCCGGGCGCTGTCGGCACAGGAGAAGGGCGTCCCCCGGGGACTCGTGGTCCTGTCGCGCAACTATCGCCAACGGGAGAGCGGCCTTCTTCAGGAGTTTTCCCGGAAGGTGGCGGAGGGGGACGGGGAGGGGGCCCTCCGCCTTTTCGAGCGGGGCGACCCGGACCTGGTCTTTGCGCCGGTTGCGGAAGGATGGCCGGAGAATCTCCTGGTGGAGGGTTTTTCCCCCCTGGCGACGTCCTCCTCCGACGGAGAGGCCCTGGAGAGGCTGGGAGGTTTCATGGCGCTTTCGCCCTTTCGGGACGGACCCATGGGAGCCCTGAGGGGAAGCCGCCACCTGGAGAGGGTCTTCTCCCGCCTCCGGGGTTCCCGGGGCTTCCGGGCGCCGGCCATGATTCTCCAGAACAGCTACGATACGGGGCTCATGAATGGAGACCTGGGGATCCTTTCCGGGGAGCGCCTGGTCTTCGCGGCCCCCGGGCGCCCGGAGCCCGCCATCTTGCCCCTTCGGATGGCCCCTCCCTGGGAGACGGCCTTCGTCATGACAGTGCACAAGAGCCAGGGGTCGGAGTTCGACCGGGTCTGTCTTCTCCTGGGGGGGGAGCTCCACCCCCTGCTCACGCGCCGCCTTCTCTATACCGCGGCCACCCGGGCGAAGAAAGGCCTTGTTGTCTGGGCCTCTCCCGAGAGCTTCCTCTCCATGGTCCGCCTCTCTCCGGCCCGCTCTTCCGGCCTCGAAAGCCGGCTTTCCCGCCACCTCTCCTCTTCCCGCCCGCAATCGTGAAAAGGATCCCGGGGCCGCCCTTCTGCTTCTCCCGTGACCCTCGTCACGGAAATCCTGACCTCGACTGTGTCCATAATGATAAAAAAAATATTCTCCTTTCCTGTCAAGGAGAATTTTGATTCTTGTGTTTTTTTATTAACAAAAAAATAAAAAATAAATATTAAAATAAGATTTATTTTTATATTTCAATATTTTAAATGTATGTTTGACATGCACCAAAATAGTGTTAGAATGACATCATGAAACGGATGACGCTGCGCATGAATGAAGCGCTATACCAGATCATCAAGGACCGGGCGACCCGGGAGCACCGTTCGATCCACTCCGAGATCCTCGTGGTACTCGAGGCCTTCTTCGGCAAGGAGTCGACCCGGAGCCGCCGGACGCCAAACGGGGAGGATGACCTCCCCTCCCGGAGCCACTAAACGCTCCCAGGCGGCAGGGCCGGGCGAGAGCCAAGAACGAACCCCCAAAGGGAAAGGAACGAACCATGCTAGGTGACAAGGACATCAACAAAATCATTAACGCCGTCAAGGAGTACAACGACCTTCTGGAAAAGTCTTCGGTGGTCATGGACCGGCTGGCGGAGACGAAGAAGCAGTGGGACATCCTTCTGACCGACCGGGATGCCCTGCGGGCCGAGTCGGAGCGCATGAACCGCTTCATCGCCCAGTTCAAGGAAGACTACCAGAACTTTCATGCCCGGGAATCGCAATGGGTGAACTCGGTGGCCGACCTCCACACCAAGCTTCAGTTCATGGTCGACGAGCTCAATACGATCGTGAGCCACCATCGCCGGAATTCGGTTGAGGGGAGCGGCGTCATCAACTAGCCGCCACACAAACGGGAAGAGATATTCCCGACATCGAGGAGAGAGAAGATGAAACACAAAATTCAGTCGAGGGCGGACTTCCCCGACGATGAGACGATCCGGAAGGCGGGGCACGAGGACGGGCTGGCAGGCCTTCCGGCAGGAAGCAGCTACGAGGCGGGGCCCTTCGAGCGCTCGATCATCGCGGCGGGCGAGTCCAAGATCAGCGAGATCTACGCCCAGACGGCCTCCGAGCTCTCGAGTCTCGAGGGCAAGACCAGCAATCTGGCCAATGCCTACGAGTCGAACCAGTATCGCCTCAAGGATGTCCTGATCCGCTATCGGAACCGGAAGGAAGCCGTGGGCCGCGATGTGGTGATCCCGGTTCCCTACACCGTGCACTGGATCGTCGTCCTTCTTCTCGCCATCGGGGAGTTCCCCCTGAACGTGGTGGTCTTCCGGATGTTCGGCGAGCCCGAGCTCATGACCTATGTGATGAGCATGACCCTCTCGCTGACGCTTCCGATCATCGGCGTCTTCCTGGGGCTCCAGATCCGGACCCTGGTCCCCCCCAAGATCGCCACCGGGATCATGATCGCACTGGCTCCCGCGACCGTTCTCGGGGCCCTGACGGCGCTGTCCTTCATCCGCAACATGTATGTGACTCTCCATGCCGAGCACAAGCTGGGGGCCGGGTCCGGCAATATGGTCTACGCCATGTTCGCCATCAACCTCCTGATCTTCATGGGGGCCTACATGGTCTCCTTCTTTGCCCATGACCAGGATGCGGAGCTCGATGCCCTGCACGTGGCCACCGTGCGCCTCGACAAGAAGCGGGGCAAGCTCCGGGAGCGCCTCTCCGTCTCCATTTCCCGGACCAATGCCGTGATCCGTGCCGGCCGGGGAGAGGCGGAGCG
Source organism: Nitrospirae bacterium UBA4572 (assembly GCA_002387725.1). Lineage (GTDB taxonomy): Bacteria > Nitrospirota > Leptospirillia > Leptospirillales > Leptospirillaceae > UBA4572. Next base: position 17,749 of record DGKK01000072.1, on the reverse strand, counting down.
GGTCCTTTCGGAGGTCACATCGAAGATCTCCCTTTACCGTCAGGCCAACATGGCCTCCCGTGGCGGAACCGTCGCCCCGGCCTCCTTCTCGCGAAATCCCGAGTCGCCCACCCTCAAGCGCTGGTGGCCGGACTTCAAGCTTCCCGATGCGGCAGAGTCGGTGACCGATCAAAGGTCGGGAGACGGGCAAGGCCGGGTTGAGTCTCGTGGCCGGATCACCTATTCTTCTACGGGAAGGGTTTAGCCGGCCCTTCCGCCGGAGGTCCGGGCCAAGGGCCCGACCCTGGGTGCTTCTTGGCCGTTTGGCAGGAGTCCGAGTCAATCACCGATAGCAGAGAAAGGAGAGGCGGGAGAGGGCGCTATCCGCCCCGGAACCCTCCGGGGAATCCCGCAGAGAAGGATGATGTCGAAGAGATGGGGAGGGAAGGTGTTGCTGGGTCTGGGCCTGGGCGTGTTCGTGGGCCTCGGGTCCCCGGTTCTTCCGGCCCTTTCGGGTCCGGAACTCCTGACGGCAGGGGGCGGATCGGGGATGGCCTGGGGGGACGAGGCTCCGCCCCCCGGACTTGACATCCTGGTCTTCGTCGACGAAACCGGAAGCACCAACCGGCAGTTCGATGTCTACCGGCGGGCACTGCTCGACCGGATCATCCCGGGCCTCAAGCAGGGAGACCGTCTCCGGGTGCTGCCCATCACGGACGACAACTCCCTGATCTCCGACTTCATGGCGGAGGGAACGCTGGCTCCGAAGCCCCCCTTCGACAGCCTCTCCGACAACGAGCTCGACTACAAGGCCAAGATGAAGGCCCTCAATGCCAAGAACGACGCGATCCGCCAGCAGCTCCTCGACACCATGAAAAAGAAGCTGGCCAAGCCCGGGAAATCCAAGTACACGGATCTTTTCGGGGCGGCCCGCATGGCCTCCCAGCTCTTTTCCGCCGACAAGATGCGGCCGGTGGTGGTCTTCCTCTCCGACATGCAGGAGGACCGGGGACGCTTCCGCTACAACACCATGACCTTCGGAAAAAAAGACCTCGACCGGGTGGGCAAGGCCTATGGCTTCCCTGACCTCAAGCATGTCTGCGTCTATGTCGTGGGAACCCGCTCCCCCTCCATCGAGCGCACCCGCAAGATGATCAAGTTCTGGGAGAAGTACTTTGAAAAGTCCGGGGCCGACATTACGCCGGATCACATGGTGTCGATGCTGGTGAACTGGCCGCCCCCCGACGGATGCGGATCCCCCCGGGTGACGGAGAAGAAGGGCTCCTGGCTCGACAGGATCAAGAAGCAGCTCTAGGAAGTCGACAGCTTCCCGCGGGATGAGGCCCGCCGGTCCCTCAGGGCCGGGGGGCCTTTTTCGTGATCTCCTCCATGAAGGCGGAGGCCGAGTCCACGATGAGCTCGAGGTGGGCGGGGCTCTTCTGGCTCTCGGCGTAGATCTTGACGATCTCCTCCGTCCCGGAGGGGCGCACCGCGAACCATCCGAACTCCGTCTCCACCTTCAGTCCCCCGATGGGAGCCCCGTTCCCCGGGGCGGCGGAGAGAATCCGGACCACGGGATCCCCCCCGACCTGGGTGACGGTGAGGGCCCGGGGGTCGACCGACCCCACGGCGGCCTTTTTGGCCCGGTCGGCCGGGGCGTCGACCCGCNNAAGCGGTCCTCGAGCTCCCGGTAGGCCACTCCGGGCTCCTTTCCCTTGACGGCCGTCATCTCGGCGGCGCACAGGGAGGGAACGATCCCGTCCTTGTCGGTGGTCCAGACGGTCCCGTCCCTTCTCAGGAAGGAGGCTCCGGCGCTCTCCTCTCCCCCGAACCCCAAAGAGCCGTCCAGCAACCCCTCCACAAACCACTTGAAGCCCACCGGCACCTCCACGAGCTCCCGCCCGAGGGCGTGGGCCACCCGGTCGATCATGCGGCTCNNGAGACGAGGGTCTTGCCCACCCGGGCCGAAGGGGACCATCCGGGACGGTGGGAGAAGAGGTAGGAGACCAGGACGGCCAGATAGTGGTTCGGGTTCATGAGCCCCGCGGAGGGAGAGACGATTCCGTGGCGGTCGCTGTCGGGGTCGCAGGCCGCCGAGATGTCGAAGCGGGAGGCCATCGTCAGAAGGCCGGCCATGGCATAGGGGGAGGAGGGGTCCATGCGGACCTTGCCGTCGTGGTCCACCGGCATGAAGCCAAAGGTGGGGTCCACCGTCTCCCGCACCACGGTCAGGTTCAGCCGGTAGCGCTCGGCGATCCGCCCCCAGTAGTGGACCGAGGCCCCCCCCAGAGGATCGATGCCGATACGGATCCCGGAGCCGGCGATGGCCTCGAAGTCGATCATGTTCCGAAGGTCGTCAACGTAGGCCGAGAGAAAGTCCCGGCGGGAGACACAGGGGGCCCTAAGGGCCGTCTCGAAGGGGATCCTTCTGACCCCGGCGAGCTTCTCGGCGATCAGACGGTTGGCCAGGGTCTCGATGGCCCGGGTCAGGGCGGGGTCGGCCGGCCCCCCCGTGGGAGGATTGTACTTGAACCCCCCGTCGTCGGGAGGGTTGTGGGAGGGGGTGATGACGATCCCGTCGGCCTGGTGCGGGGGGCTCGTCCCGCCCGGGGGCCGGTTGTGGGTGAGGATGGCATGGCTGATCGCCGGTGTGGGCACCGGTTCATCGTTTTGGGAGATCACGGTGGCGACCCCGTGGGCGGCCAGGACCGAAAGGGCCGAGACGAAGGCCGGACGGGAGAGGCCATGGGTATCGCACCCCACGAAGAGGGGACCGTCGATCCCCTGCTCCTTGCGGAGTCGGCAGATGGCCTCGGTGATGGCCAGGATGTGGTCTTCGTTGAAGGAGGCGGTGAGGGAGGAGCCCCGGTGTCCGGAGGTCCCGAAGGAGACCCGTTGGGCGGGGTCGGAAGGGTCCGGATGGCGGTCGGTATAGGCGGCGATCAGGCGGCCAAGGTCCACGACCTGTCCGGGGGGAAGGGGATGGCCTGCAAGGGGGCTAACCGGCATGGGGGTCTCCTGTCGTTTGAGGGGGGAAGGGCTCTCGGGGCGTCGCTGTCCTGGCGGCGGGCCTCGAGGGAAGCACCTTCTCGAGATCCATCTCNNGTCGGCGATGTGGGCCACGGAGAGGTCGGCCGGAGGATAGGCGGCCAGGATGGAGGGATCGGAGGCGTAGTGGCCCTGGCGGGGAAAGACGGTCGTCACCCGATCCTTCCAGGCGCTCTTCATGGCGGAGAGGATCTTCAGCTTGTCGTCGATCACCACGTAGTGGTCCGCGGGATAGTGGGCCTCGATGTCGGCGGTCATCTCCTCTTTGTGGATATAGATGAGGACATGGCCGCCCGCGGCCTCCCAAAGCCCGGCGCGTTCGATCTTCCGAGGCTGGAAGACCGCATCTCCGTCCGAGAGGATGACGACCCGGCCATATCGCCCGAGATGGGCGATGACCTCCAGGGCCTTGGGGTGAAGAAGGTCGGCGAAGGGGTAGTCGACCATCCACGAACTCATGCGCAGGATCCGGGGATCGTGAAGATCCTCTTCCCGGTAGAGCTGCAGGGCCCCCAGGTAGTCGGCATAGCCTATCCTGGCCCAGCGGTCGGTGAAGATCTGCCAGTAGCGGGTCCGGGCCTCGGGTCCATGCTCCTCCTCGAGGTGGGCGATCAGGGCCTTTTGAAGGGTGTCGTTATCGAAGAGGGTATTGTCGACGTCGAGCAGGAAAACCCGGTCCTGGGCCATGAGTCCTCCGTGGGGATTGTCAGGTCGATCTCAGCTGAAAGTCCTCAAACTCGAATCCCGGCGCCACCGTGCAGGTGGCCAGGCTATAGGCTCCCGCGGACCGTGCCCGCTGCCAGGCGCCCGCCGGAACGATCCCCACCGCCGGAGCGGGGCGGGAGAGGGGATCCCCCAAAAGAAGGGATCGGGTGGCGGGAGGATCACCCTCCGACTCCTCGATGTCGAGCCAGAGGGGATCGCCTCCGACATGATGCCAGATCTCGGTCGAGGCGACCCGGTGCCAGGAGGTGGGACGGTCTCCGGCCACGAGGAAGTGGATGAGGGTGACCGCCGATCGCCGACGGTCGGCCCCCGGCCTCGAAGGGGACCCCTGCATGACGGTGGCCCCGTCCCGGAAGACCTCCCGGTAGTATCCCCCCTCCGGATGGGGGAGGAGCCCCAGCGTCGCCACAATCTCTTTTGCGGCCTCGGGGAGCCCTTCCTCCCCTCCTTCCCTGTCAGAGACCAAAGGAGATCACGATCTTGCCGGTGAAGTCCCCCGTCTCCAGGGCATGGAAGGCCTGGGGGGCCTCGCCGAAGGGGAAGACCCGGCCGATGTGCGGGTGCAGGTGATTTTCCAAGATGGCGGCGTTCATCGCCTCGAAGTTTTCCCGGCTTCCCACGTAGATCCCGGAGAGGCGGATCTGCCGGGCCAGAAGGGAGAAGACGGGGAAGCGGACCTCCCCCCCCGAGAGGACCCCGATGACGGCCACATGGCCCTGGTGGCGGGTGGCCGAGAGGGATCGGGGCAAGGTCTCGGCGCCTCCCACCTCCACCACATGGTCCACGCCCCGCCCGCAGGTCAGTTCGAGGACCTCGGCCTCCCAATGGGGATTCTGGGTGGTGTCGATGGCGTGGTCGGGGCCCAGGGAGCGGATTCGTTCGATCTTCTCCCGGGAGCGGGAGAGGAGGATGACCCGGGCTCCGGCCATCTTGGCAAACTGCAGTGCAAAAAGGCTGACGCCTCCCGTTCCGATGAGGAGAACGGTCTCGCCGGGGGTCAGGCGGGCGCTGACGAAGAGGGCGTTCCAGGCCGTCACGGCCGCGCAGGGTNNGGCGCCCTCCTCGAAGCTCAGGGAGTCGGGAATCCGGACCACTCCGGCTTCGGGAAGAACCACCGTCTGTGCGAGCATCCCGTCCATGTCTCCCCCTAGGGCCCGGGCATGGATCGGCGGAGGACCTCCAATCCAGGCCTGGTTGAAGATGCCGGCCACCCGGTCTCCCACGAGGACCCGGGTCACGCCCTCTCCGGTCGCCACCACCTGGCCGGCTCCGTCGGAGAGGGGGACGACCGGATAGTGCATGTTGCCGTATTTTCCGTTCTTGATCATAAGGTCGCGGTAGTTGAGGGAGGCCGCGGCGAGCCGGATGGCCACCTCGCCGGGGCCGGGCCGGGGTCCCGGCCGTGTCGTGCGGACAAGGGATCCGGGGGCGGTGATTTCAAAACATTCCATGGGGGGCTCCTGTCATGGGGGGGAGGGTGTCTTCCTCCCCGGTTTCGGCTCTATCCCTCGAGCCTATCGAAAGGCGCCCGGCGATGCAACCGCCCGGTCGACCGGACTCTTTCGGGGGGCGCATACCTCCGGGCAGTTGTGCTAGAATGGGGGAAAAACCATCGGGACCGGAGGCAAGAGTCCGGAGTGGCGGATTTTTAAAGGATTTTTAGGGGGCCGTAAAGCCTCCGCCTTTCGAGAGTGTCGGCNNGGGTGTCGTCCCGGAGGGCCAAAGCGGTGAGAAGGCCAGAAGCCATGGACGGAAGGGGTCGGGAGATCGTGCACAGGAGCGGGGGGATCGGGACGGGGTCGGGTCAGGGTCGGGAGAGGCCGTCGGGGGGACGTCCGGGGGCGGCCATGGGCGGCCGGCTCCTTGCGGGTCTTTTGGGGTCCCTCCTTCTTCTGTTCTCCCCGGGGCCGGCCCGGGCTTTCCATCAGGAGGACAGTCTGGGGATCTCCCTCTTCGACACCCGGGAGAGTGCCCCCGAGATCCAGGCTCCGGATCTCTCCGGAAAGATGCGCACCCTTTCCTCGTTTCGGGGCAAGGTGGTTCTCCTGAACTTCTGGGCGACCTGGTGCGATGCCTGTCGCGACGAGATCCCGGCGCTTGTTGCCCTGTCGAGGAGCCTCAGGGGGGAGCCCTTTGCGGTGGTGAGCGTGGCCATGGACCGCAGAACGGGACACATCCCTCCCTTCGTCAGAAAGTACGGCATCGACTATCCCGTCCTTGAAGGGCGAAAGGGGGAGGTCGACTCCCGATACTTCGGCATGGGGCTTCCCCAGAGCTATGTGATCCGGCCCGACGGGACGCTGGTGGGACGGGCCATGGGGGCCCGCCCCTGGAGCAGTCCGGAGTTTGTCCGCTACTTCAGGGATCTGGGCAAGCAGGCAACCCCGACAGGGGAAAAGGGGGGGAGGAGGAATCCGTGAGGAGTCTTAAGGTCGGGCTTTTCCAGATGAATTCGGTGGTGGGCGATCTCGAGGGAAATGCCGCGCGGATCCGCCGCCATCTTGAGAGCCCCGTGGCCAAATCCCTTGATATTGCGGCCTTTCCGGAGCTTGCCATCACGGGCTATCCGCCGGAGGACCTCCTTCTCAAGCCGACCTTTCTGGAGAAGAACCGCCAGGTTCTCGCGACCCTCTTCGACATGGCTCCGGAGCTTTTGGTCATCGTGGGCTTCGTGGAGCAGGCCGACGACATCTACAATGCGGCCGCCATCATCTACCGCGGCCGGCTTGTGGGGGTCCAGCGCAAGCAGTATCTTCCCAACTACGGGGTCTTCGACGAGAACCGCTACTTCCAGTCGGGAAGCTCCAATACCCTGGTCCGCTACCGGAACACGACCATCGGAGTCAATATCTGCGAGGACATCTGGTACCCCAAGGGGCCCCTTTACCACCAGGCCCTGGACGGCGATGCCGAGGTGATCGTGAACCTGTCGGCCTCGCCCTTCCACGCCGGCAAGCGGGAGGTCCGGGAGTCGATGCTCAAGACCCGGGCCGCCGACAACGGGACCTACATCGTCTACACCAATCTTGTGGGAGGGCAGGACGAGCTGGTCTTCGACGGCCAGAGCCTGGTGATCAGCCCCGAGGGGGAGATCGAGTGCCGGGGGAGGGCCTTTGCCGAGGATGTGGTCGTCACCGAGATCGACGTGGATCGCGTCTTCGGCGTTCGCCTGCACGATCCCCGTCGCCGGAAGGAGAAGCTCTCCCGGGTCTACGGGGCCGACTGGGGATCCTTCCCCATGACGATGGTCGATCTCGATGCCATGAACGGGACGCCCTCTCCGCCTCCCCAGAAGCCCCGGCGCCTGGAGCGGGGCCCCCTCAACACGCCCCTCTCCGACGTGGAGGAGGTCTACGAGGCCCTGACCATGGGCGTGAGGGACTATGTGGCGAAGAATCGCCTGACCGATGTCCTTGTGGGCATCTCCGGAGGGGTGGACTCGGCCCTGGTGGCGGCCATTGCCTGCGATGCCCTGGGGCCGGCCCGGGTTCACGGTGTCTTCATGCCCTCCGTCTACACCAGCGCCGAAAGCCGGGAGGATGCCACGGCCCTTTCCGCGGCTTTGGGATTCCGGCTTGAGACGATCCCCATCAAGGAGCTCTGCGACAGCTTCGCCTCGGCCCTGGCTCCTTCCTTCGGCGACCGACATGCGAAGGATCCGGAGGGGGACACCACCGACGAGAACCTGCAGCCCCGGATCCGGGGCATGCTCCTCATGGCCCTTTCCAACAAGTTTGGCCATCTTGTGCTGACCACCGGCAACAAGTCCGAGATGGGGGTCGGATATATGACCCTCTACGGGGACATGGCCGGGGGCTTTGCCGTCTTAAAGGACGTTCCCAAGACGGAGGTCTATGCCCTCTGCCGCCTGAGGAATTCCCGGGGTCCCGGAGCCATTCCGGAGCGGATTCTGGAAAAGGCCCCCACGGCCGAGCTTCGCCCCGACCAGCGCGATACCGACAGCCTTCCCTCCTACGACATTCTCGATCCGATCATGGCCGCCTATGTGGAGGAGGATCTGGGCTACGAGGAGATCGTGGGGCGGGGCTTCGATCCGGCCGATGTGGCCCGGGTCATCCGGCTCGTCGACCGGAGCGAATACAAACGTCGCCAGTCCCCGCCCGGAGTCAAGATTTCCCTCCGGGCCTTCGGCAAGGACTGGCGACTTCCCATGACAAACCGGTTCAAGGGCGTCTAGCCCCTCCCCGGACAACACAGGAGTTCCAGGCGCGTGTCGACCATATCAATCGAAGAGGCCATCGAGCGGATAAGAAACGGCAAGATGATCATCCTGTCGGACGACGAGGACCGCGAGAACGAGGGGGATTTCGTCATTGCCGCCCAGTTCGCGACCCCCGAGGCCATCAACTTCATGGCCAAGTACGGACGGGGGCTGATCTGCATCACCCTGACCCAGGAGAAGGCGGAGTCCCTCCACCTCGATCCCATGACCTCCGTGAACGAGGCCTCCTTCGGGACCGACTTCACCATCTCCGTGGATGCCCGGGAGGGCATCTCCACGGGGATCTCCGCCTTCGACCGGGCGCATACCATCCAGCTCATGGTCCGTCCCGAGGCCTCTCCCTCCGACCTGGTGAGACCCGGCCACATCTTTCCCATCCGGGCGAAGCCGGGAGGCGTGCTCAAGCGGGCCGGGCAGACCGAGGGGTCGGTGGACCTGGCCCGTCTGGCCGGACTGATCCCCATGGGGGTGATCTGTGAAATTCTGAACGAAGATGGTACAATGGCGCGATTTCCCGACCTTCTGGAGGTCTCGCGGGAGCACGACATCCCCATCGCCACGGTCCGGGACCTGATCGCCTACCGCAAGCGGGAGGAAAAGCTCGTCACCGAGGTCGCCTCGGCGGATCTTCCCACCGAGTACGGGCACTTTCGGGCGGTGGTCTTCGAGGATGTCGTGGGCACGGGTCCCCATATCGCCCTGGTCAAGGGCGATATCGATCCCTCGACGCCCACCCTGGTCCGGGTCCATTCGAGCTGCGTCACCGGAGACATCTTCCACTCCCTCCGATGCGACTGCGGGACCCAGCTCTCCGAAGCCCTTCGCATGATCGAGCGCGAGGGCCGGGGGGTCCTTCTCTACATGAACCAGGAGGGCCGGGGAATCGGTCTAGCCAACAAGATCAAGGCCTACCGTCTTCAGGAGGAAGGCTACGACACGGTGGAGGCCAATCTGAAGCTCGGCTTCAAGGAGGATCTCCGGGACTACGGTCTGGGCGCCCAGATCCTTTGCCAGCTGGGAGCCTCGAAGCTCCTCCTCCTGACCAACAACCCCCGCAAGATCGTGGGGCTCGAGGGGTATGGACTCGAGATCGTCTCCCGGGTTCCCATCGAGATCCCGGCCCGGGAGAACAACAAGCGCTACCTCCGGACGAAGCGGGACAAGCTGGGCCACATCCTCAACCATCTTTAAACGACAAGGACGGAATCTGTCTTGAAAACCCAAGAGATCGTCGGCACCGCTCCCTGGGCCGGAGGCTACCGCTTCCTGGTGGTCACAAGCCAGTACAACAGTGTGGTGACTGACCGCCTTCTCTCCGGCGCCCTGGAAACCTTCCGCACTTATGGTTCGGATGTGGAGAGCGTCTCGGTCGTCCGGGTTCCGGGAGCCCTCGAGCTTCNNCCGCCATGTCTGGCGGATATGACGGGATCCTGGCTCTGGGCTGCGTGATCCGGGGAGAGACGGGGCATTACGACGCCGTGGTGGAGGGGGTGACCCAGGGGCTCACCGAGGTCAACAGCCGGGGGATCGTTCCGGTGATCTTTGGTGTCCTGACCACGGATACGCTCGTCCAGGCCCTCGATCGCGTGGGAGGAAAGGCGGGCCACAAGGGAGTCGAGGGGGCCACCACCCTCTATCAGATGGCCCGCCTTGCGGGAGCCCTTCCCCGAATCGCGGGAGGAGCCCCTTCGTGACCTCCGGCCGGGAGACCCTCCCTTCCTCACGCCGGCGGGCCCTGTCTGCGGCCCGGGGAAAGGTCCTCCAGCGGCTCTTTGCCGAAGAGTACGAATCCCGCCCATCGCCGGACCCACTGCTCAAGGATCTGATCGGCTGGGAGGGAGAGGACCCAATGGCCAATGCCTATGCCGATCGCCTCTATGCCGAGATCCTCTTTCGCAAGCCCGAGATCGATGCCGTCATCGAGGAGCTCGCCCGGGGCTGGAGCCTTCCCCGGCTTACCCGGGTCGACCGGAACATCCTCCGGATCGGGCTCTGCGAGATTCTGTTCGATCCGGCGATGCCCTTTCGGGTCTCCGTGCATGAGGCCCTCGACCTCGCCCACCGCTTCTCCGATCCGGAGGCGGTCTCCTTTTTGAACGGCATTCTTCACGAGGCGGGAGTCCGCCATGCTCCCGAGAAGGGGCCGTATGATCCGGCCCCCCCCCGAACGGGGGCTTCGGCCAAAAGATCCCGATCCGCCCGATCGACGCCAAAAAAGGAGGCTCTCCCGTGACCCGGCCTCACCACTCCCCCTCGTCCGCCCATGGAAGTGTGTCGGGGATCTCGGGGCTGGTGCTTCTCTGGGACGAGCCGGTCTTCTCGGAGAGCCGACCCTTGCGGATCTTTTCCCAGAAGGTGGGGGATCCCCTCTCGCCCCTGCTTCTCTGGACGGATCTGTGGTACTCGAATCTCGTGACCCGAGCCCTGGCCCCCTTCTGGAGGAAGGAAAAAAAGATCCTGCCTCCCTCGTTTTTTTTCGTCCCGGCCGACGGACCCTTTCCTTCGGGCTTCATCATCCTTCCCTTCGAACCCGGGAAGTCCCTGGAGTGGGCCTCGCGCCTCTACGATACCGTGGTGGGGCTGGGGATCACTCCGGTGGTCCTCGACAGCCAGTCCCTGACCGAGGAGCTCAAGGCTCCCGTGGCAGAGGTCTCCCGCAACCTGTTCGACCGTCACGACATCCGTCTCTACGTCTCCGATCCCGCCGGTAACCCGGCTTCGATGGAATCCCTCTTTCCCCTTCTGGAGTCTGCCTCGTGATTGACCGCTATTGCCGCGCCCCCATGAAGGGGCTCTTCGAGACGGAGCACCGTCTCAAAACCTGGCTCTCCGTTGAGCGGGCGGTTGTCTCCACTCTGGCCCGCCACGGGAAGGTGGACCCCGAGGGAGCCCGGGCCGTGGCCGAAACGGCTGTCAGGATCGATATCCCCCGGATGGAGGCGATCGAGGCCGAAACCCGCCACGACGTGATAGCCTTTCTGACGATGGTCTCCGAGCAGCTTCCGGAAAAGGGGCGGGCGGTCCTCCACTTTGGCATGACCTCCACCGACCTTGTGGATACGGCCCAGAATCTTCTGGTCCGGGATGCCCTCCACATCGTGGCCGACGAGCTTCGGCGCTTTGTCGGGATCCTTCGGGAGAAGGCCCTCCTTTACCGGACGACCCTGATGGTGGGGCGCTCCCACGGAATCCACGGAGAGCCCATCGTCTTCGGCCTCAAGTTCCTCTCCTGGTTTGCCGAGTTTTCCCGGCATGCCGAGCGCCTTTCCCGGGTTCGGGAGACCATGGCCGTGGGCAAGCTCTCGGGGGCGATGGGAACGGCCGTCAACATCGATCCGGCCCTGGAGGAGGAGATCCTGGGACGCCTCGGGCTGGCCGTGGAGCCGGTGGCCACCCAGGTAGTCTCCCGGGATCGCCATGCCGAGCTCTTTTCCGTGCTGGCGGGNNCCTCGAGCGGGTGGCGGTGGAGATCCGCCACCTCCAGCGCACCGAGGTGGGGGAGGCCGAGGAGCCCTTCCGGGCCGGCCAGAAGGGGTCGTCGGCCATGCCCCACAAACGGAACCCCGTGGGCTCGGAGAACATCACCGGGCTCGCCAGGCTCCTTCGCTCCTACTCCGTCGCGGCCCTGGAAAATGTCGCGCTCTGGCACGAGCGGGACATCAGCCATTCCTCCGTGGAACGGGTGATCCTGCCCGACGCCTTCTGCCTGATCGACTACATGCTCGACCGGATGGGAACGATCCTGCGCGACCTCGTGGTCTATCCCGAGCGCATGAAGCGAAATCTCGAAGCCTCCGGAGGGCTGGTCTTTTCCCAGAGCGTCCTTCTCGAGCTGGTCGACTCGGGCCTGCCCCGGGAGGAGGCCTACCGGATCGTGCAGGATGCCGCCATGACCACCTTTCGGGAGGGCGGACTCTTCCGGGAACGCCTTGTGGCCCATCCGGACTTTCCCAAGGGGGAGATCTGGTCGACACGTCTCGACCGGGCCTTTGACCCCCTCCGATTCACCCACAATGTGTCAGGGATCTACCGGCGGGTTCTGGGGGAGGATGTCGATGCCCCCGGAGCCGCCTCTGCCGGGGCTCCCCGAGGAGAACGATAGACCGTGGTCCAGCCACCCGATGCCAAGCTCTATGAGGGCAAGGCAAAGATCCTTTATGCCACCACCGATCCCCGCATCCTCGTCCAGGAATTCAAGGACGATCTCACCGCCTTCAATGCCCAGAAGAAGGGAACCTTCTTCGGCAAAGGCGCCCTCAACTGCCAGATTTCTGCGGTGCTCTTCGAGCTTCTGGCAAGCCGGGGCGTGCCCGTGCACTTTCGCTCCCTGGAAACCCCCCGGCGCATGCTCATTGACCGCCTCGAGATGGTTCCCCTCGAGGTCGTCGTGAGAAACCGCGTGGCGGGCTCCCTGGCCAAAAGGCTGGGAATCCCCGAGGGGGAGGAGCTCTCCTTCCCGGTGGTGGAGTGGTACTACAAGCGCGACGACCTGGGGGACCCCATGGTCAACCGGGATCACATCCGCGTCTTAAAGCTCGCATCCGATGCCGTTCTCGACAAGATTCGGGAGATTGCGCTCAAGACCAACGAGATTCTCCTGCCCTTCTACCGGGAACGGGGGATCCTCCTGGTCGACATGAAGCTCGAGTTCGGGTGGAACCCGGCCGGAGATCTGGTTTTGGGCGACGAGATCGACGGGGATACCAGCCGGCTGTGGGAGGCCGAGACGGGGGTCCGGCTCGACAAGGACCTCTTCCGGATGGACTTGGGGTCGGTGAAGGAAGGATACGAAAAGATTTATGAAAAGGTGGTCGGACATGCCAACGAATCGTGAGACCTCCCGCGTGCGGGTGACGGTGCTCGTCCGGATCCGCGACGGGGTTCTCGACCCCCAGGGAGAGGCCGTGAAGCAGGCCCTCAAGGATATGGGACACTCCACTATCGAGGATGTCAGGATCGGTAAGATCGTGGAGGTCATCCTTCCCTCCGGACCGGGTCTGCCGGAGCTTGCCAAGGAGTGGTGCGAGCGCCTTCTGGCCAATCCGGTCGTCGAGCGCTATGAAATTGCCTCCATCGACCCTCTCTGATCGCGAGAGAGGCCACAGGATCTCCCGGAGAGTTGATCCTTCGGGAGAAAAGGGGCGACAGTGAACACATCTCCGGGATTCTTTCGGCTCTGGATCGGGCGACTTTTCTGGGGAACGATCGTCTCGGTTCCCCTGGCCATCTTCGTCTTCGTTCTTCTGATGATCGAGGCCGAGCGCCGGGGACTTGACCATTCCCGGACGGTCCTCTCCGCCGCCCAAAGCCTTCTCTCCGCCGCCATGGTCTCCGGCCACCCCGAAACCGTTCCTTCGGCCGTTCATCGTCTGGCCACCGCCACCGGAACGACCATTGTCCTCCTTCGAAACGACGGCTCCGCCGCCTACTCGGACCAGAAGGCCCTCGACCATATCAAGGCCTACACCACCATCCCCGATGGCTGGCGAAACACCGTTCACTCTCCCGATGTCTTCCCTTGGCCGTCGACCTCCGTTCCGGAGCGCCTGGCCCACGAGGTCGACCGGATCTTTGCCGAAAAGAACGGCCATCTCGTGGCCGATCGCCAGGGAATGTCCGATCCCCTCGATCTCCACGGGGGCTATGCCGTCTGGACCCGCGCCATCCACAACCATACCTCCTGTGCCCGCTGCCATGGCTTCGACAGCGAGGTCCTGGGTCACTGGGTCGTCATTTCCAGGGTGGTTCCGGCCGCACCCCATGCCGGCCGGATCCTGTGGGGCTTCTGGCCGCTTCCCCTCGTCAACCAGACGATCATCTTCGGGGGCACTGCCGGCCTTGTCCTCGTCTCTCTCTTCTTTGTTTCGGCTCTGGAGAGTTTTCTCCTTTCGCGCTCCCTGCGGCCGAAACAGCCCAAGAAAAAATCCGCCAAAGGCAAGGCGGGCACGAAGGGCCCGGAGTCTCCGGAGGGGCCGGGAGATGGGGCAGGGGAGGCCGGCGGGCTTTTGGAAGGCCCAGAGATCACCGTGAGCTATGAGGGCTGGCAGGAGCTCCACCGGCGCCTTGAAACGCTGGACCATTCCATTGTGGCGCTGGCGGAGGAGATTCCCCGGCCGGGCGTCGTTTCTTCGGGACAGAAGGAGAATGTCGATGTGGTGGAGGTCAATGCCACGCTCCCGGAGATGCTCTCGGACTGGAGTGACCGCTTCGAGATGAGCCTTCAGGAGCTGGAGGCCCATCCCCTGGCCAAGACCGACCCCACTCTGGGCCGTTTCATCGAAAAGGCCTGGGCCTTCCGTTCCCAGGCGGTCTCCTTTGCGGATCTTGCCCAGGAGGAAAAGGAGCCGGAGAGCTTCGGAGTCCTCAAGGCACCCTTTTTCGAAGTCCTGAGCGAGGAGCAGAAGGATTGGACCGATCGCCTTCGGGCCGTTTTGGGCCACCTGCATGCCGAGGTCCGGGCGATGGAAGGGGTGACCAAGACGGGCATGAACCGGACCGAACCTCCCCGGGAGTCCTTGGAGAAGGAAAGGTCCCCGTCCAACTCCCCGGAAAAGCCCTCCAGATAAATTGACAACATTGAAAGAACTCCGGGGAGGGGAAGTCTTCCCGGAAAGGTGAGCTGGGAACCGGGTGACCGGTTCCTTTTTTTCTGCCATGGGAGGATGTGTGAATTCGTCGGCGGGACCTCTTTTGCTATTTCATTGCGGGACAGGGTCTGAACTGACCCCCGAGAGCCGACAGTTCTTCGGAGGGCTTCTCCCGGAGATTGCCGGGAAGCTCCGAAGCCGGGAGAAGGCCTTCGACCTTGCCGTCTGGTGCGTCAACCGTCTCGAAGAGTCAGGGCTCTTCAATGCGGGAAGGGGAGCGATCCCCCAGGCGGACGGGGTCGTGCGCCGCGATGCCGGGGCGATGGACGGAGCCACGCTCAAGGCCTTGGGAATCAGCCAGGTGCGGGGAGTGCCCTCCATGTCCCGTCTCGTGGCGGCCCTGCACGGCAAGAGTCCTCACGTGCATCTGGCCGGAACCATGGCCGAGAGGTGGGCCATTTCGAACGGGTGGCCGGATGCCGGCTCCCAGGAGGCGGGCCTTCCCGATCCCCTCTCGTTCTGGAACGAGTCGGGTCAGACCGGCTCGGGAACGGTGGGGTGTGTCGTTCGTGATGGGGCCGGCCACCTGGCGTCGGTCACCTCGACCGGGGGCATCGGACGCATGTGGCCCGGGCGGATTGGAGACAGTCCGATCGTGGGCGGGGGGTTCTATGCCGACGATGAACTCGGGGCGATCTCCATGACGGGGGTTGGTGAGGCAATCCTGACCTCAGGTGGCGGTGTGGCGATGCTGGTGTCGATCTCCCTGGCGAGGGAGGGGTCGCCGTCGGAGTCGGCCCGGCAATGGCTTGAGAGGTTGGAGAAACGCTTCGGGGCCACCGCGGGATGCGTGGGGATCTCCCGGGAGCGGCCTTTTTTTGCCCACACCTCTCCGGTGATGATCCGGGGATATGTGGGGATGGACCGGGTCCTCGTGGAAGACTGCGCCGATCGTGATCCTTTTTAAGGAGAAAAAGGGGAGAGTCCGATTTTTCGTTGAGTTGGGGAAAAGTCCGGCCGTATAATGAAAGGGAACAGGCCGGACGGCCGCCCTGGGCTTGATCAGAGCCTGGACGGACCGGCCCCGACAATACAGGAGACCTTCCCGTGCCCCATCCCTACTTTGACTACGATCCTTCCGAAGATATAGAAATTCCCTATGCCGAACTCAAGACCGACGGACCCGAATGCCCCTTCTGCGGGGAGCCGACCATGCTTGTCGACGGAGATTTTGTCTGCATCGACTGCAATGGCGGATGGTACGGGCCCGAAATCGGCTGATTGGCCGGAACTTTTCTTGCGATCTTGACTTAACCTGCCGCCAAACGTACCATTCAGGATTATCATTCTTCCCAGGGACTCTCATTTCCTCCCTCCGAACGATGTCCTTCCCATTTCATGCCCCCGTAGCTCAGGTGGACAGAGCAGAGGTTTCCTAAACCTTTGGCCGGGTGTTCAAATCACCCCGGGGGCACCATTCCTAAACGTCAAAAACTCAAATACAGTCAAAGAAAATCATCTGTATAATCCTGTTTACTTTTGTTGACTCCCGAAGACCAAAAAAGACTCTTTTTTCGATTATCAGAACGGCACTATGACGGCAAAACGGCATGACGGGAATGGCACCAGATCTAGCTTTATCCATTATCTTGAATATCCCTGACGGCATTAGTTGACAGGAAGATAATCATTGGGCAAACTATATAAGTCGGCGAAAGGAGAGTATCCGGACGCCCATACCCACTATGGGTTATCCGGGGTGGAAATATAACCCGGACGGGGCGGTAGGTTGGACGACTGAGGCCTGATGAATGAGATAGTCAGGCTATGACCGGGAAGGATGTCCCCCGGACAGGTGCGGAGAAAAAGCATAAATGAAGCAGGAGCAGCTTCATTTTAGGTTGTGTGCTGGCCGCGCCATAAGGACATGTCGGAAATACACCACGAAGGCTCTGAGCTGACCGCAGGAAGGGGAGGCGGGGGATACGAAGAGGCCTAAATGCGGCCGTTTCGCCCCCTGTGAGATTCAACCTTCTGCCAGGCGGACCCAGTGTTCGGGTACATTGGCCTCATGACATGCTCCATCTTCCAACGACTTTAGGTCGGGAAGGTGGATTGCGTCGTGAGGCTATTTTTTTTTGGCGCGACCATCCCCGACCGGCACATAGGAGCCGGTGCATGCCAAACATTACTTTCCCCCCTGGGGCGATTCTTCTCGCCCAACAATTCCACCCCCGCCACAAACTTTCGATCCCGGACGTCTCTCCAGTTTTGGGGATGAGTAGGGATGGCCTCTACAAGCGGATTCGGACAGGAAAAATAGGATTGAAGGTCCGACGGGACGAGCTCGGAAAACAATGGATACTCCTGTCTGACCTGATCGCCTATCTTTTCCCTGAAATCTCCGATTCTATTTCTATGACGGCAATGCCGTCGGAGGCTCTATTTCCCTCCCAAGAAAAAAGAAAAAGAGGCCGGCCGCCCGGATCAAACAATAAGCCCAAGATCTCTGCCCCCCCCCAGAATGGGGTGCCAAATGACCCCCACAAAAAACAAAAGGCCAATCAATGTTCTCCGGAACCTCCCCCAGAGCCTTGAGGCGGAGCAGTCATTCCTTGGCTCTGTCATTCTGGACAATTCCATCCTTGATCGGGAGGACCTTACCCCTGATGACTTTCACCTCCAATTCCACCGGCAGGTCTATAAAACGATGCTGAAAATGTGGGAGGAGCGGATCGGAATTGATGCGGTGACTTTGGCCGACAGGATGGATAAGGAAGAAATTAACTTGGGGGGGGAAGAAGAGAGTTCTTAAGCGATCTTGAATTCATTGTTCCGACCGCTGCGAACTCCAGAACATACGCCAGGATCCTCAAAGAAAAATCAGAAAGTCGTCGGGCGATCTTCGATGCCGATAAGCTCATCCGAGCGGCCAATTCCGGCGTTCCGGAGGATATCGCCCAGGTTTACGGAGAGCTTTCCAAAAGGGAGGATCCCGACGAAGTGGAATTTCCCGTCATTCGCCCATCCGTCGCTTTTTCAAAGATTCTCCCTCCCCCGGTCTATGTCCTGCCGTCTCTTCGACCCCGGACCGCAGGCCTGATCGTGGCTCAGGAAGGGGCTGGGAAAAGCTTTCTGGCGCTGGATGATGGATTTCACCTAAGCT
>DGKK01000001.1 GCA_002387725.1 Nitrospirae bacterium UBA4572 | reverse complement strand
AGTGGACCATCACGGCGGACAAGAACAGTGCTGTCATGAGCCTGATCGACCGGATCGGAGAAAGAGCGTGGACACCCTGTCCCGGGACGGCCGGAGAAGAGGTCGAGGTCGCCGAGACCGTCCATACGATGGCGGGCACAAAACGAGCCTTTCGCCTGATCGTGAAACGGGTGCGGGAGCGGTCAACGCCGCTCTCCTCCTATCTGGTCTCCTGGCGGTATTGGGTCGTCGCCACCAACTTCGGACCGGAGTGGAGCGCCGCCCGGGTTCTTGGGTGGCATCAGCAGAGGGGCGAGTTTGAGAACTTCTTCAAGGGGCTGAAGAACGATGTGGGGGTAGGATACCTGCCTACCGGCGATCTTGATGCCAACGCCGTCTTTTTCCGCATAGGGGTGTTGGCATACAACCTCTTCATCGGGTTCAAGCGGGACCTGCTTCCGGCCCCGTGCCAGACCTGGACGCTCCGGAGTGTCCGATGGAGGATCTTTTCCCTGGCGGGCCGGATCGTCCGGCATGCCCGCTCCCTTGTGCTGAAGCTGGCGGTTGATGCGGCCTCCCTGACTCTTTTGTCGAGAATTCGAGGACAATGTCAGGAGCTCTTTGGCTCGACCTGAAAGAGAGGGTCCCCCCCACAATCAGACGATCGTGGCCCAAGGAGCAGGAGAGGTGCGCCAAGGGGAGACGAGGGAGAGGATCGAGATATCTTATCTTCAATGTTTTATTTTTACGAAAAGAGACCGGCACACTCCTTGTGAAGCGTCTTGTTGAGACGAAGAGGGATGCCGGTCCCCCCTCAAACATGAGGAGGACGAATGACCTGAGTCGGGATCGAAGGAGGAAATCTTAAAAAAATCCCCTCGAAAAACCGACACAGGGGTGCAGCCTTCTTCCTATCTCGGAATTAGGGTTCTTCCTCCCGTCTTGTCTTCCGAGCTTCTTCTGTTGTAGATTTAGAGGGTTTTGAAACGCCTCCAGGATCTCCCACGGCATGCACGGAGACGACGTATCCGAGGGGTCTTATGTCGGCCGGAACGTTCACCGATCAAGCGTTTTTCGGCTCAGACCCTTGTTCAAGGCCTGTCCGAGGCAACCCCACTCTTCCCCCTCCCGTTCCTGCGGCCGCATGCGGCGCTGACGCGAGGGGGTCACCCTGTTCTCAAGGAGATGCACGTCCATGAAGAAACAATATCTCTTGGCTCCTGGTCCCACTCCCGTTCCTCCGGAGGTCCTGCTCGCGATGTCGGCACCCATGATCCACCATCGCTCGCCCGACTTCATTCCGGTGATCCAGAAGGTGCGAACGGGCCTCAAGTGGCTCTTCCAGACCAGCCAGGAGGTTTTGACGGTGGCGGGCTCCGGAACGGCCGGGATGGAGGCCTCGATCTCGAACTTCATGAGCCCCGGCGACAAGATCATCGCCGTCAACGGAGGCAAGTTCGGTGAACGGTGGCTCAAGATTGCCAAGGCCTTTGGCGTGAATGCCATCGAGGTTCCCGTGACATGGGGCGACTCGGTGGATGTCGCCAAGGTTGAAGACCTTCTGAAGAAGGATCCTTCCATCAAGGGGGTCTACGTTCAGGCCAGCGAAACCTCGACAGGGGTCTGGCACGACATCAAGAGCCTCGCCCAGATCACCTCCCGCCTCTCCGGGACGATCCTTGTCGTGGATGCCATTACGGCCCTAGGCGTCGTGGACATTCCCATGGATGCTTGGGGGATCGACGTCCTCATTACCGGCTCTCAGAAGGCCCTCATGCTTCCTCCGGGGCTGGCGTTCATTGCCGTCTCCGAGAAGGCCTGGACCTTGAACCAGTCGGCCAAGTGCGCCCGCTTCTATCTGGACTTAAAGCGCGAAAAGGACAATATCCTCAAGGATTCGAATGCCTGGACGCCGGCTGTCTCTCTCTGGATCGGCCTGGGAAAGGCCCTCGAGATGATGCAGAAGGAAGGCCTTGAAAATATCTTTGCCCGCCACCGGATGCTGGCCCAGGCCACCCGGGAGGGGATCAAGGGATTCGGGCTCTCGATCTTTGCCCGCCAGTCCCCCTCCGATGCGCTGACGGCGGTGGTTGCCCCGGAAGGGTTTGACGGGGAGCTGATCTACAAGAATCTCCGGAACCAGTACGGCATCACCGCCGCCGGAGGTCAGGACCAGCTCAAGGGAAAGGTCTTCCGTATCTCCCATATGGGATATGCCGATGTCTTCGACATCATTACCGCCATCAGCGGCGTCGAGATGGTTCTGGCCCGCATGGGGTACAAGGGAGCCCCCCTGGGATCCGGTGTCGCCCGGGCCCAGGCCGTCATGATCGGGCAATAACCTGTCCGGACCTCATACCCCCATCCAGGAGATCAGATCGTGAGCGCGCATCATAAAATCAAAATCCTTGTCAGTGACCCCATTTCGGAAGAGGGGATCAACATATTCAAGAACGCAGGCTTTGAGGTGACCGTCAAGGCAAAGCTCTCGCCCGACGAGCTCAAGGCCGAACTTGCCCACTATGATGGCCTGGTGATCCGGAGCGGAACCAAGGTGACCGCCCATGTCCTCGAGGGGGCCACCCGCCTCAAGGTGATTGGTCGGGCCGGGGCCGGTCTCGACAATGTGGACCTTCCCGCCGCCACCAACCGGGGCATCGTCGTCATGAACACTCCCGGAGGCAATACGATCACGACGGCGGAGCACACCGTCTCCATGATGATGTCCATGGCGCGCCGGATCCCCCAGGCCAACGCCTCCAACAGGAGCGGAAAGTGGGAAAAGAGCAAGTTCATGGGGATCGAGCTCGCCCACAAGACCCTGGGAATCCTGGGAATGGGGAAGATCGGATCCCATGTGGCCCATGTGGCGCAAGGCCTGCTCATGAACGTGATCGCCTATGATCCGTTTCTCACGGCCGAGTCAGCCGCCCGCCAGGGGGTTACCCCCGTCACGGTGGAGGAGCTGTTTGCCAAGGCCGACATCATTACAGTCCATACCCCCCTGACTCCGGAGACGACCAACCTGATCTCCTCCGCCTCCATCGCCAAGATGAAGAAGGGCGTCTATATCGTCAACTGTGCCCGGGGGGGAATCGTCAACGAGGCCGATCTGGCCAAGGCCCTTGAAAGCGGCCATGTGGCCGGGGCGGCCTTTGACGTTTTCGCGGAGGAGCCGCCCTCTCCCGACAATCCTCTTCTCAAGCTCGACAACTTCATTTCGACGCCCCATATCGGAGCCGCAACGAAAGAGGCCCAGGAAAATGTGGCGCTGGCCGTGGCCGACCAGATGGTCGACTATCTGGCCAAGGGCATCATCCGCTATGCGGCCAACCTTCCGTCGGTTCCCCCGGAGGATGCGGCCCGGGTGACCCCTTACCAGCAGCTGGCCGAGGTGATGGGGGGGATCCTCTCCCAAATCGCCACCGAGGCATTTTCAAAGATTTCCGTGGAGTTCAGCGGCGAGGCGGCCACACTCCCCACCCAGATCATCACCATCGCCGCCCTCAAGGGCGTTCTGGCCCCGATGCTCGATGTTCGGGTCAACGAGGTCAATGCTCCGCTTCTTGCAAAGGAGCGCGGACTCGAGGTGGTGGAATCCCGTTCGAGCCAGCAGGGTGACTATGTGGGGCTCATTACCCTTCGCGCCACGACGTCGAAGGGATCCCACCAGGTGTCCGGGTCGATCTTCCAGAAGAAGGATTTCCGTATTGTCTCCCTCGACTCCCTTCCGGTCGAGGTGGTGCCGGATCCCATCATGCTCTATCTCACCAACCAGGATCAGCCGGGGGTGGTGGGACTCGTGGGGTCGCTTCTGGGCTCCCATGGGATCAACATCTCCCGGATGCAGTTCGGTCGGGACTTCCCCGGCGGAAAGGCCGTCTCCATGATCGGAGTGGATTCCGAGCCCCCCGCTGCCGTGCTTGAAGAGATCCGGAAGAATCCGAAGATCATCGCGCTCAAGCTCCTCCGCTTGCCCTCGCTGGGAAGATAGCCGGTTGTGAAGAGATCCAGGAAAGGGCCCGGAGAGAGTCTCGGGCCCCCCTCCAAAACCACTCCAACCGGTGTCTCTCCTGTCTTTTCCCGTACCGCCCGATTTCGCCGGGAGACGACAGATCGTCTCCTGGCTCTTTTTTCCCTGTATGGCTATCGGGAAATCATTCTTCCCTCGTTCGAGTATCTCGACGCGATCTCTCCCGGTCTTGATCCGGCCATTCTTCCCCGTCTCTATCTCATGCAGGACAGGGGCTCGGGCCAGGTTCTCGTTCTTCGCCCGGATGCCACCGCCCAGATTGCCCGCCTCTCGACCCAGTCCTTTCGCGACAGGATGCTTCCCCTGAGGTTTTCCTACAGCACCTCGGTCTTCCGGGATGAAAACCGCCAGGCCTCCCTTCTCCGAGAGCTTCACCAGACCGGACTCGAGCTGCTGGGAGATTCCTCCTTCCACGCCGACCTGGAGGTTTTGGATCTTTGCCTTGCCGGCTCCCGGGTCTTCCCCCTCGAGAGTCCTCTGCTGGTTCTCGCCCACGCCGCCCTCCAGGAGGAGTATCTCAGGCTCCCGGGAGGAACAAGAGAGGCGCAGTTGTCCCTTAGGAGGGCCTTTCATTCCCGGGATGTCGAGGCGCTTGAGGAGCTCTTCGAACAAAACGGATCGAAGGAGCGGGCCCGAATTGCCGCCTCGCTGGCCGGGCGGGTCCTCTCCCTTCCGGAGGCCATCGATCTGGTTTCGGGGTTGGAAAAAAACTGCCCCGGCATTTTTTCTGAAGGCTCCCTTTCATCGTTTGCGGCCCTCCTTCAGGGAATCTCCGGAATCCGGAACTCCTCGGAGATGCGGGTCGACCTGGCCCTCTCTCCTCCGGGCCCTTACTACACGGGGATGTTCTTTCGCATGTATGCCCGGGAGTCGTCTACCCATATGGCCAGCGGCGGACGTTACGATCGCCTGGGGCTGGCCTTCGGACACGACTTGCCCGCCGTGGGATTTGCCTACCAGATCAGCCACATCGAAGAGGCTCTCCGACGGAGGGAGGGGGACGGCCAGGATTCCTCGCTCGTCCTCGTCCTCCACTCCGAAAAGGATTTCTCCGACCTCGGGCCGGCCATCTCGCGCCTTCGCTCGGACAAGGTTCCGGTGCTCTCCCACCACCTCCCCGAGGGAGATTTGTCCTTTTCCCCCGAAGAGGCTCTCCGGGAGCACGAGGAGATTCGGGCGGTCCTTTGGAAAGCCCGGGGCGGGGAGGGCTTTTCCCTCCTTCTCCGAGGCCAGACCCTCCGAACCTTGTCGACCCTTCCCGATCTTCTCTCCCTTCTGTCCGGACACTCCCACGAGCCGCTTCGATGAAGCCCCGGGTCCGAGAATCGAGAAAGAATCTTCCCCAGACCATTGAGGCGGAGAAATCCCTGCTGGGCTCGATCCTCCTGAACAATGAGGTCTTGACCACCGTAGGGGACATGGTGGCCGACGACGACTTTCTCCTGGAGTCGAACCGGCGGATCTTCATGGCGATGAAGGAGATGTCAGACCGCCACATTCCCATCGACAGCCTGACCCTTTCCGACTATCTCGCGAAGAAGGACTGGGCCCAGATCACCGGAGCCCCCGACAATATCTACGAGCTGGCCGACATTGTCCCTACTGCCGCCAATGCCGTCCACTATGCCCGGCTCATCGTGGAGAAGGGCATCTTCCGAAAGCTGATCCTGGCCTCGGAAGAGATCGCCCAGAAGGGGTACGACGGAACCCTGGACACGGACGAGGTTCTCGACTTTGCCGAGCGGAAGATCATGGAGGTGGGAACCCGCCGATCGCGCTCGGAGTTCGTCCAGATCGGGGACCTGTCCTATCTCGATGCCCAGTTCAAGCATCTCGAGGAGCTGAAGAACCGGGAGATCAAGGAGCTCGTCACGGGGCTTCCTACGGGGTTCATCGACCTCGACCACATGACCACCGGCTTCCACCCTTCCGAACTCATCATCGTGGCCGGCCGCCCCGCCATGGGAAAGACCGCCTTCGTCCTCTCCATTGCCCAGCATGTGGCCTTCGACCAGAAGAAGCCCGTCGGGATATTCAGCCTTGAGATGCCCAAGGAACAGCTTTTCTTGCGTCTCATCAGCTCCCAGGCCCGGGTGAACCAGAAGAATCTCCGGACCGGCCACCTGACCTCCGAGGAGTGGGAAAACGTAATGCAGGCCTTCGGAGAGGCGAGCGACGTCCCCATCTATATCGACGACTCGGGCGATCTCACCATCTTCGAGCTTCGGACCCGGGCCCGCCGTCTCAAGAAACAGAGAAAGGATCTCTCCCTCATCGCGGTCGACTATCTCCAGCTCGTCCGGGGCTCCCAGCGCACCGACAACCGGGAGCAGGAGATCTCCGAGATCTCCCGCTCCCTGAAGGCCCTGGCCAAAGAGCTCCAGATCCCCGTGATCGCCTTGGCCCAGCTCTCCCGGGCGGTGGAAAACCGTCCGGGAACCAAGAAGCCGACCCTTTCGGATCTTCGGGAGTCGGGAGCCATCGAGCAGGACGCGGACATTGTCCTCTTCATCTATCGCGACGAGGTCTACCATCCCGACAACATCGACTCACGGGGCAAGGCCGAGATCATTGTCGGAAAGCAGCGGAACGGCCCGATCGGTTCGGCCATGCTTGCCTATCAGGGATTCTGCACCCGATTCGAAAATCTTGCCCTGGGGTACGACGATATCTCTCCGGAGGGGTACGGGTGAAGGTGGTTCTCGTTCGCCACGGGGCCGCGGCGGACGGAGAGTTCCCCGAACTCCTTCGCCCTTTGACCCTGGACGGAAGACGCTCCGTCAAGCGTCTGGCACGTTCGATCAGCGGCTCGGGAGTTCGGGTCGACGCCATCGTCTCGAGTCCCCTGACCCGAGCCGTCCAGACGGCGGAGATTCTTCTGGCGAAACTTCCCAAGGCCCATCCCGTTCGCCATGTCTCCTGTCTCGTCGAGTTGGCCGGAGATTTCATCCCGGGGCGCTTTTCCGAGGCGACCTTTTTCGGATGGCTGGCCGAATGCGGCCGTTCGAACGTGGTGATCGTCGGACACGAACCGACCCTTCTTTCCCTTGCCTTCTGGCTCGACCCCGCCCTTGAAAGTTCTGGTGAAATCCGCGGCATCGCCAAATCTTCGGCCCTCCTTTTTTCCTGGGCTCCCGGCCACTGTGGCCGCTTCGAGGGCCGCATTTTTCCCTCAAAATGACTCTTTCGTCGACAGGGGAAAAACGACGCATGCCCGTCTTGCATTTTCGTCTCAATGGGTGTATACATTGAGCGATCATGACAATGGATGCGGGAGCCATGTGCCATTATTATCTCCTTCATGCGAACAGCGTATTGGGGCTCCGCACCTTGCCAGTTAGGCCAAGTTTAGGGTGGATTAGGGTTTCGAACTGTTCCGGGAGCCATCCGGGACTCCGGCCGGGACTCCGGTAGCAGACCTTCCGAAGGAGGACACTTTGTTGCACAAAGGACAGCAGGGCAAGATGATGGCAGGGAGAAAGGCTTCGACAAAGGCAGCGGTTGCCTTGGGAATTGCGGCAGGCCTCATGGTCGGCGTTGCAGCCCAGGCCCATGCGGCGAGTGTCACCACCATCGCGGGAGAATTCCACGAGCGGGGTGCCGTCGACGGCACGGGCAGCCAGGCACGTTTTGAGTACGTTCAGGGAATTGTGGCAGCTCCGGATGGGACCCTCTACGTGGCCGACACCGGCAACGACCTGATCCGGAAGGTGACCGTCAGCGGAGGCACCGCCACCGTGACGACGATCGCCGGCGTGAACCACCATGCCCGCTTCCGTGACGGGAATGGCACGGCCGCCCGATTCAACAACCCCGAAGGTCTCGCCATCTCTTCCGATGGAAAGACCCTCTACATTGCCGATTCCCGCAACAACCGCATTCGCAAGATGGATCTCTCCAGCGGTGCGGTCACCACCCTCGCCGGCCGGGCCTTCCCCGGATCGAACGATGGGACGGGCGGAGCGGCTGGATTCTATGGACCCCGGGCCTTGGCTCTGACCCCGGATGGAAAGACCCTTTACATCTCCGACTCCGGAAACAACATGATCCGGAAGCTTGATGTTGCCACCGGAACGGTCACCACCGTGGCCGGGAAGGGTGCTCTGGCTCCGGGCATGGACGATGGCATCGGCGGGGCGGCCAGCTTCCGCGATCCTCGCGGCATCGCCCTGAGCAGTGACGGTTCGGTCCTCTACGTGGCCGATACCCGCAACAACCTGATCCGGAAGATCGTTCTCGCCACCAATGCGGTCTCCACCCTTGCAGGTCACCCCGGCTTCCCCGGGATCGAGGATGGCGCCGGAAGCTCGGCCTTCTTCAACCAGCCGGTGGCCCTTGCGCTGAACGGAAACACCCTCTATGTGGGTGACTCTTCCAACGCCTCCATTCGGGCGATCGATCTCTCGAGCAACAATGTCACGACCATTGCCGGCGGCGTCAAGGCGCTTGGGATGCCGGTCAGCGGAAAAACGGATGGCGATGTTTCGGTGGCACTCTTCCAGTACACCGGTGCAATCGCCTACGCCAACGGGAAGCTCTTCATTGCCGACATTCCGGCTGAGACTCTCCGGGAGCTGAAGCTGTAGTTCCCTGAATAAAGGTCAATAAAAAAGGGGGAGCATTGAGCTCCCCCTTTTTTTATCTTTCCCTTTCCTGGCATCATGGAAAGAAGAGTCAATCCCTTCCGCTCACCCCCCCCATAATCGGTCATCCGGTCACTCCCTGCTCCATCGTTGGACTTTTTCTTCGTATCCCAGCTTCTTCTCGAGAAAATTCGGCGAATCGGTTCTTCCGTCCGACACAAATTTCTTGCGATTTTGTGGCAGATCTCGCTCCACCCCTGCTCCGATCTTCGGGCGCGCGAACTGTCCAAAAACGAGGTCTCGTCATGAAAACTGCAATGGGAATTTTGTGTATAATGAATTTCGTAAGGAAATAATAAATCCTGCAAGCTAATCGAAGAGGATATTCTTGACCATCCCGATTGGATATCAATGGCTCATCAGACATCTCGATCTTGAAGTTCCCTCTCCGATACAGATTTCGGTGATCGGGAAATCGGCAACGTCTGAGTCTTATTCGAAGGATAAAATTAAAGTCTTCCGGAAAGAGTATCAGGTTCCCGATGACCCACTCTCCCATCTGTCGTTCGCCCTGAAACATGAGCCGCTTGATCTTTCGATCATCGAGAGGACCCTGAAAAAAATTAACAGGAAGACGATTGAGGAGAGATTAAAAAAGTCTCTAGGAAAATATGAACGTAAAATTGGATTCTACTATGAGTTTTTGACTGGCGAATCCCTGGATATTCCCAAAATGACGGTAGGAAATTATATCGACCTGCTTGATCCCGAAGAATACTTCACCTCTCTTCCGAAGAAAAGTCAAAAATGGAGAATCAACAACAATCTTCTCGGGGTTCCGGCTTTCTGCCCTATCGTAAGAAAAACGTCAGCCCTCAAAGATTTTATTTCCAGGGATCTTGATAAGAAGGTTAAAGATCTCATCTCCTCCTACCCGTCCACTGTCATTCTCAGGGCAAATCAGTATCTCTATCTCAAAGAGACAAAGTCCTCATTTCTCATCGAGCAGGAAGAGCCTAGTGTTTAATTGCATAAGTT
>DGKK01000028.1 GCA_002387725.1 Nitrospirae bacterium UBA4572 | reverse complement strand
TCAGTCAATCGCGGTTCTTAGGAAAGATGTCGTTATTGACTGTCTCTATTAATGGAGATAAGCTCTATTTGTGGAGAAAATTTCCGATCCAGATTTTTAATGCCCTAAATTCTTCTTCATTACAAGCCAAGAATTAAAAATGAAAAAGAGGTAGTGATGACAGAAAAAAATTTCAAAATTCCACTCTTTGGGCACGATGTGGAAGTAGTCGAAGTTCCAATTTTAAATAGCACCGAAGGTTTTAATGATTATGAATTAGGCGATGGTTCAAAGATCCGTCTAAAAATCGTAGCAACCTCCATTCTGCGACTTGTGGGGCAATTTAACGCAGATGGGGATCCCATTTATATTGTTAAGAATGGTCAAGTGGTAACAGTATTGCAGGCTCCTGAGGCTTTGCGGAGAAAAGTGTAAATGAGTTCATTAACCATTCGAGCGCCATCGATTGAACAATCTGCCTTCCCAAATCCCTTAGATTATCAATCTGGGAATCTCATTAATTGTTTGTTCTCTAATTCCTACGAGCAAATCTTATCTGGGGGATATCTATTGAATCTAAAAAAGAATTCCAGAATCCCAATAGAACCTGTCCAAGATAAGGTTGATTACGACCAACGTAAGGAACCTGAGGTTAGGAAACGTCTGTCAGCACCGGCTTTACGGACTTTTTTCAACATTGCAGAAAAATGGGAGTTATCTGTTTCTGAACAATGTGGACTTCTAGGTTGGATTGCCCCTTCAACTTATCACAAATATAAAGCCGGTAATTTTGGAACTCTAACTTATGATGGCCTTACACGCATTTCCCTTATCATTGGGATCTATAAGGCACTTCATATTCTTTATCCAGATACTGTCCTTGCAGATCAGTGGGTGAAGATGCCAAACAACAATCCCTTATTTGCAGGGAAACCCGCACTATCCCTAATGATTGGAGCCGGAATTGACGGGCTTTATAGGGTTCGGAGGCTTCTGGACAGTCGGAGGGGTGGATGGAACTAACACCTCCAATACAAGAAATTAATTATACAAGAACGCATAGATTAATCCCCAGTCGATTTCCTCCTGTTGGAATTCTAAACGAAGTGGCCAGTCCGGAGGATCTAACCGACATTTTTGAATTAGAAAGTTGGACGAATGACCGTATATCGGAGGAATTGGGAATAATTGAACGTATCCCCCCTTCTGAATGGGTTTTGGGCAATCCAAATGCAACCATCATTATGGCTGCTTTTTGCCATCCACGACCAGGAGGGAGCCGATTTAACGATGAGTCCGTAGGGGCTTGGTATGCAGCTTTAAGCCTCAAAACAGCTCATGCCGAGGTTCTCTATCACAGGCAAAGAGAACTTGCTGAAGTCGGAGTTTTAAACACATCATTCGTTATGAGGGATTATGTTGCAGAGTTTAAAACGAACTTTCATTCACTGCTCGCGAGAGATTCAAAATTTGAAAATTATTATGATCCCATAAGTTATAGGGCTTCCCAAGAACTAGGTACACGTCTCAGAAATATGGGGTCCAATGGGATTGTTTACAGAAGCGTGAGAGATCCTAAAGGAAAATGCGTCGTATGCTTTCGTCCGCGACAGGTTCTTAATGTCCGCCAAGGTTCTCACTTCGAATATAAGCTCTCTGATACTTATCCTCCGAGCATTCATAAGCTCAACTCAAACGCCGTTTCTTGAATCATTCTTGGAGCGCTGGTTATTAATTTCAATTATAGTAGATAATATTTAGGATGCCCCTTGGGATATAATCTTTTACCAAGGAGGCCTACCTATGGCACGTGTTGCTCCGGTTCTGACCTGTACTCCGGCTGTCCGAAATGCCCTGGTCCAGTTGGCCCGTAGCCGAAGCGAAGAAGCCCGACTTGTAGAACGCGCCAGGATCGTTCTCTTGTGTCTTGAGGGAAAGCGGAACGAAGAGGTCGCCCGGGAACTGTCGGTTCGCCCCAATACTGTCGGAATATGGCGAAAGCGATTTGCCGAACAGGGGCTTCCGGGACTGCGGGACCTGAAACGGTCCGGGAAGCCTCCCCTCTACGGACCGGAACTCCGGACCCGAATCCTGGCAACCCTGGAGCAGCCGCCTCCGAAAGATCAGGCTCGATGGGACGGGGGAAGCCTGGCCCAGGCTCTGGGGGTGTCGGACGACATCGTCTGGAGGATTCTCCGCAAGGAAGGGATCCAGCTCTCCCGACGCCGCTCGTGGTGCGTCAGCACGGATCCGGAGTTTACGAAAAAGGCGGCGGACATCGTGGGCCTGTATCTGGATCCTCCGAACAACGCGCTGGTCCTGTCCGTGGATGAAAAGCCGACGATCCAGGCGATCGAGCGGGAGTCCGATTACGTCAAGACCTCGAGCGGGAAAGTTGTCCGGGGGATGAAGAGCACCTACAAGCGCCATGGAACGGTCAATCTGTTTGCGGCACTGGAAGTGGCCACCGGAACGATCCGGGGTAAAAGCACCCAGACCAAGAAGCGGGAGGACTTCCGGACCTTCATGGACGAGATTGTGGCCCACTATCCGGCGGACCGGGAGATTCATGTGATTCTGGACAATCCGTCCACTCACAAGAAAAACGACGACTGGCTGGCGGCGCATCCCAATGTGACGTTTCATTTCACGCCGACTTCGGCCTCCTGGTTGAACCAGGTGGAAATCTGGTTTGGCATTCTGAGCGGGAAGGCCCTGACGGGAGCCAGCTTTACAAGCCGGGAGCAGCTGGTCAAGGCCATCGAAGACTTCATGTCGGTCTACAATCAAAAGGCCGCCCCCTTTGTCTGGAGAAAGCGCGAAGTCAAAGGCGCCCAGCTGAGAAATACAATCTCTAGCTTATGCAATTAAAAACTGGGAGGCCTTTCCGTGGCATTTGGGGCCATTGGGTGAGGGCTCTTTCTTCTCCTCTGGAAATCTCTCTCTTCCGTTTTTGACGCCAACTCATCATGGACCCTTTTCCAAGGACTTCCGGTGTTCCCGTCCTTCTGGGCGATCCTGTCGACCCTGCTCTTCTCCCTGTCGACCCCCCTTTCCAAGATCCTCTCCGCCCGCTATCCCCCCCTGTTTCTTGCCGGGCTCTTCTATGGGGGCTCTGCCCTAGGAGCCCTGGTAGGGCTCATCCGTCCCCTGGGGCTTGCTCCGGAGCGCCCTCGGGCCTTTGTGGATTTTTCGTTACTCGCCGTCGGGACCCGCCTGGCCCTGGGAGGATCGATCCTGGCCGGAGGGGTTGTGGCTCCTGCCCTCTTTGTCCGGGGGCTCTCCGGAGCCCGTGCATCGGCGGGAAGTCTCCTGATGAATGCCGAGGGGATCCTGACGGTCATTCTGGCCGTCCTCTTCTTCCGGGAGCGCCTGACTTTGCGGCTTCTGGCCGGAACGGTTCTGGGGGCCGGAGGGTGCGCCCTTCTCTCCGTGCAGGGCTCCCTGGGAACGGGCCTCTGGGCCCTCCCCTTTCTGGGGGCGGCCTTTCTCTGGGCACTGGACTCCAATCTTCTGCGCTTTCTCTCCGGGATCAATCCTCTTGTCCTCACCGTCTGGAAGGGGGTTGCCTCGTCGACCCTTCTTCTCTCCCTGTCTGCGCATTTTGAGGTCTGGCGGGTGCCCTCTCCGACGGATATCGGCCTCATCCTTGCGGTGGGGGGGATCGGTTACGGNNGGGCGAGCCTCGTCTTTTTCATCCGGTCGATCCGCCGGATCGGAGTCTCCCGGACAGGGGCCTGGTTTTCCTTTTCCCCCTTTTTCGGGGCGGCGCTGTCGCTGGTCGTATTGGGGGAGCCGGTTCCGGGGGCGTTTGTGGTGGCGGCAGGGGTTCTGCTGGTGGCGGCGATCCTGCTTTCGGAGAAGGAGAGGGAGGAGGTGGGGCTTCCCCCCTGAAAGGGCGTCGAAGACGTCAGCGGGTGAGCCGACCGCTCCGATAGTCGTCGATGGCCTGCTCGATCTCGGCCTTGGTGTTCATCACGAAGGGACCATAGGCGGCCACAGGCTCCCTGAGGGGGGTGGCCGAGGCAAAGAAAATCCGGGCGCCTTCAGTGCCGGCGACGAGGCGTCGGGAGAGTGCAGTGGAGTTTCCGGTGGCAAGGACGGCAAGGGTCTCCGGGGCGAGGTCGGCCCCGGAGATTCCGGCGCCTCCCGAGACCAAGAAGGCGAAGGCCGATCGGCCGTCCAAAAGGCGTTGGGGGATCTCAAGGACGCTTCCCGGGTTCAGTCGGATGTCGGCACAGACCAGCCCGGTGTGCGGGTCGAGGGCGGGACCGTGGGCTTCCTGGCCAGGTGTCGGCCAGGAGCCGGCAATCAGGCGTGCCTCTCCTTCCGGTAGAGCGACGAGAGCCATCTGGCCGGGAAGGATCTCCCGGTAATCCGGGTCGGAGAGCTTTTCCCGGGCCGGAAGGTTGACCCACAGCTGGAATCCGCTCATCCGCCCTTCGGTCTGCTGGGGCATCTCCGAGTGGATCACTCCCCGGGCCGCCTTCATCCACTGGGCGCCTCCGGTGACGAGGTCCCCTTCGTGGCCGAGGCTGTCCCGGTGCAGCATGTGTCCCTCGATCAGATAGGTCAGGGTCGAGAATCCCCGGTGAGGATGGTCGGGAAATCCCGCAATGTAGTCCCCCGGACGGGTCGAGTTGAAGTGGTCGAGCATCAGGAAGGGGTCGAGGTTCCGGAGGGCGGGTGTTCCGATGGTGCGGTGCACCACCACTCCCGCTCCCTCCATGAGGCGCGTCGCCGGAACGAGGGCGACGGATTCTTCCATCAGGCGTTCTCCACATCCATGTTCCGGGCCTCGGACTCGTCCAGCGCTTCGAGGAGGATCTGGTAGGTGTTCCGGTCGATCTTGTTGTCGGCCCAGGCCCGGTCGAGCTTCTCCATGAGGGTCTCCCACATGGGGGAGGAGACGGACTCGCTGTCGAGGTTCTGTGCGGGTACCGCTTTGCCTGTCTTGCTCTTCGGGTCTTTGGCCATGAGATCTCCTTTATGGATGAGGGTTCGTGGGTTGCTGCCGAGGGGAAGGTCTCCCGGGACGGGAGTCCGACGCCTTATCGGTAGCGGGCGAGGTACCGCCGTTCGAAGAAAGCCTTGGCATTGTGCATGAGGGAACTCTTCAGCAAAAAATTCCGGGAGGGGGTGCGATAGACCAGCGTCCCGGAATTCAGGCTGTCGACGACGCAGACGAGCTCGACCCGGAAGGTGCGGGTTCCCCGGCGTCCCTCAAGGAAGTCCTTGATGTTGGCGGCGGCCACGTCGGCCTGAAGATCCGCCGAGTGACCCTGCTTGGGCATCCAGTCCGGTCCGGGGAAGGCCCCGGTGTCCCCCACGACGAAGAGGTGGGGACGGTCCGGGACCTGGCAGGTCCGCTCGGCCCGGATAAAGCCTCCGGGAGAGCGTTCGAGGTCGGTCCCCGCGATCCAGTCGGCGCCCCGAAGCCCCGGGGTGAAGACGATCAGGTCGGCCGGGATCTCTCCTTGGGCGGTGGTCACCCCCGTCTCGGAGAACCTGACGAGCTTTTCTCCCAGGCGGGTGTCGATCCCCCGGCGCTTCATCTCGGCCAGAAGCCCCCGGACGGCCTCGGGGCCTAGGCGGTTGCCGGGCTCTGCCGCGGGGCTGAAAAAGACCAGCTCCACCTGGTGGCGGAGCCCCTTCTGTCGCAGCCAGGTCTCCATGCCGAAGAGGATCTCGAAGACAGGTCCCCCCCGGACGGCCGAGGGTTCCTCCGGGTTCCCCGCGAACCCCACGGCGATCGTTCCCCGGGTCATCGCGGCGAGCCANNGAGCCGCTCCCGGATCTTCACGGCCTCGTCGATTCCGGAGCAGATGGAGAGGCTGTGTTCGATGCCGGGGAGCTTCCGGAGCGACGCGGCTCCGGTTGCAATCAGGACCGCATCTCCGGTGAGGGAGCCGTTGTCGGTCACCACGGTCCGTCCCCCGTCCTCAAGCCCCACGATGTTCCCTGGATGGTGGCTGGCCGCATTTTTCCGGAAAAATCCCGTCAGGTTGACCCGAAGATCGTCAGGCTTGCGGGCCCCGGTGGGAATCCAGATCAGCCCCGGATAGTAGATCAGCTCGGGGCGGGGAGAGACCACCACGATCTCCACGGTACGGTCCAGAACCTTCCTCAGGGCCCGGACGGAGGCGGCCCCCCCGAATCCCGATCCGACGACAATGACGCGCTTCAACGAGGTTCTCCTTATCAGGAAGAAGGAGCAGGGACAAAAACGGCCTGTCCGGGAAACGGCATCCGGTGGCGTTGCGGCTTCAATGACCCATTGTAGGGCGGAACGCCGTCATTCTGTCAACCGGCGGGGGAGCGGGGAGCCCTTCCTCTGCCGCATCTTCTTGAAATGGTCCCAGTCTTTTGCAATACTTTTTCCCGGAACTCCCCTCGGCAGGTGGGGGAGATTCTCCGATTGCATCCCCCCAGCCATGTCAGGAGACCATGTCCGAGGACCTCGCTCCCCGCGTTTTCAGCGGGCGCGCCTTCTCTCCCGAAGAAATCGATCAGGTGAAGCGCTGGACGGAGGACCCGTCGCTTTCCCGGACGGACATCGCCCGCCTCGTCTGCGAGNNCGGGAGCCGGCCCAAGACCATGAGCGCCCGGGTGGCACTCCTCCAGATGGAGCGGAGGGGTCTCCTCACCCTTCCCCCTCCCCGGGTGCCTCCCCCCGTCCGGGGGCGCTGGCGCATCCAGAACCGGCTCGAAAGCTCTCCCTCTCCCGTCGACACCCGTCCGGCGGGGGCGTGGGGGCCCATCGATCTTCGCCCCGTGGCCAAGGGCTTCGAGTCAGAGATCTGGAACGACTTCATCGAACGCTACCACTACCTGGGGTACACCGTCCTTCCCGGGGCCCAGATCCGCTACATCGCCTGGGTGGGGGACAAGCCCTTGGCCTGCCTCAGCTTTTCCGCCTCGGCCTGGAAGACGGCCCCCCGGGACAAATGGATCGGGTGGAGCCCTGAGGTCCAGAAGAAAAATCTCTCCCTTGTGGTCAACAACTCCCGCTTTCTCATCCTGCCCTGGATCCAGTCGAAGAATCTCGCCTCGATGCTCCTGGGCAAGGTCGTCCGGCGCATCGGTGCCGACTGGCTGGCCCGCTACCACTTCGCCCCGCTCCTTCTCGAGACCTTCGTGGACTCCGAGCAGTTTGCCGGGACCTGCTACAGGGCGGCCAACTGGATCTGGGTCGGCCAGACCCAGGGGCGCGGCAAGAAGGATGTGAAAAACGAATACCCCCTTCCGGTCAAGGACATCTGGCTCTACCCCCTCCGCCCGGACTTCCGGGAGATCCTGTGCCGGTAGCTCCCT
This sequence comes from Nitrospirae bacterium UBA4572, assembly GCA_002387725.1. Classification (GTDB taxonomy): domain Bacteria; phylum Nitrospirota; class Leptospirillia; order Leptospirillales; family Leptospirillaceae; genus UBA4572. The sequence goes on along the minus strand of DGKK01000028.1, from coordinate 9,652 downwards.
CTCCGGTGTCGTCTCCCCTGGCCTTTTTCTAAGAAGACCCTCCCGGATCCAGGGGGGCCTCTGTGCCCCTCCCCTCAGAAGGCCCAGAAAGGGTTCTGGCTCTCCGTCTGGTACCCCACCGCCACGGTGCGTCCGAAAAAGAAGGGGAGCCCCGCATCGAAGGTGCTGTCGTTGGAGGCGCTGTAAGGGCCGGCCAGATCGTTCCAGGCGATGTTGGGAGAATTGACAATGTTGTTTTCGTCGATGACGCTCAGGGAGAATGTTCCGGTGGTGTTGTTGGCCCCGGTGAGGGTGAGGGAGATCGGGGCGGGGGAGGAGGAGGGGCAGTACCAGTATGTGTTGCAGACCGTGAAGGTTTCTGACCCACTCTTAAAGGTCCCCGTCCCGAAGAAGAGGCCGTTGGAGCCCGAATCCAGAAAGCCGCAGGAGCCGCTTGCTCCCCCCGTGAAGGAGGCTTCGATAAAGCTGTCGTTGGATCCGCAGGAATTGCTGGCGCTGATCCCATAGATGGTGAGCCCCGAGAGGCTGTTGTCGCTTTGGGTGTTGAGCCCGAAGGTGAGGGTTCCGTAGACGGGAGCGGGGGCCCCTTCGGAGGAGAGGGAGGGCAGGGAGAGCAGGATCCCGTTGTTGTCCGAGGGGAAGGAGAAAACAGGGTTGGCGACCTGGCAGGGGAAGGTTCCGGTCGATCCTTGTGTAGTTGAGCAGGAGGGCTGGCTTGGGCATCCCGAGGAGGAGCAGAGGTAATAGAGGCCCCCGTCGTACTGGGTAAAGGGATAGCCGATCCCCAGGATCCCGTTGACCCCCCCTGAGGTGACGCTTGAAGCCGTTCCGCAGGAGGAGGGAGGCGTAAGGCTGGCGTTTGAGACCTGGACGTCGACGGTGACGGCGGGCTCCCCTCCCAGGACCACATCGGCCGAGACCACGGGGCCGAAGACGCTTCCCGAGGAGAACTGATAGCACTCGTCGACCTCGCTTCCTCCGTCGGACACCGGAGGAAGCCCAAGCGAGAGGGCCGCGTGAGAGATCCGGAGCCCCACCGAGCCGGTGTCGAGAAGGATGTTGTCCACCGTCTGGCAGGTGGTGGTTCCCGGAATGCAGAGGGTCACGCTCACCGTCGGGATGTTCCACTGGGTCGAAAGGAGCGAGACGACCATCTGGTTGGAGGAGACGGCGGGGGGGCCGGAACTCCCGCCCCCCCCGCCGCAGCTGGCGATCCCCGAAAAAAGAAGAAAAAGGGCCAGGAGGCGGCCAAGGAGGCGGAGGGGGAAGGAGGAGAGATCCCTGAGGTCGGGAGCGTTCATGGCCGTCTCGTCAGGGAAGGGCCAGAATGGCCGGAAGGTTCGTCCCGGGAGGGATCCGCCGGGGATCCCAGGCCGACCCCTCGGCGTGAAGGACCGACCCCCCCATGCGAAGCTCGAGATTGGGCTGCGACAGGATCCGGGGACCCCTGACAAAGGGCAGGGGGGAGGGAAGCCGTCCCCCCAGAAGCCGTCCCAGATCGGGGGGGTGGATCCCCGACCAGGAGAGGGCGAAGACCACCCCGTCCGGCCCCGCCACCTCCCGGATCCGTTCGGTGACCTCATGGCCCAGCGGGTTGGTCACGGTGCGGCTCAAGGTATAGGCGGTGAGGGAGCCGGGAAGGGAGGCGGTGGCCACGTGGGAGTAGCCCAACCGGGCGGCCTCCCGGGAGGAGAAGGGCTGTCCGATGGCAGCCCCTGCGGTCTTCGGGAGAAGAAAGAGGGCCAGGAAAAAGGCTCCCCCCCAGAAGATCCTCCGGCTTGTGCAAAGGAGGCCGGATTGGCTCTGACCTCCTTTGCGCAATGCCAGACGACCAAACGAGAGGGGGGAAGCACAGGGATCGCGGTCGCGGAGCATGGGGAACATGGCTATCCTCCGAAAGGAAAGAAGTGGGGAATGGAGACAAGGCCCCAGGCAAAGGCCAGCGCCAGCACGGGAGCCCCCCGCCTCATGAAGTCCCCCAGCCGGTAGTCCCCCGGGCCCCAGAGGAGGGTGTTGACCGGGTGGGAGAAGGGGGTGAGAAAGGCGAAGGTGGAGGCGAAGGCCACTCCCATCATAAGGGGATAGGGCGACAGATGGAAGGTCCGGGAGAGGTCCATGGCGATGGGGGCCATGACCAGGGCCACCAGGTTGTGGGAGAGGAACTGGACCAGGAGTGCCGTCGTTCCCATGAGAAGCGCCAACAGCAACAGGGGGTGGGGGAGCAGTCCCGGTGTCCCCAGGTGGGAGGCCAGGCTCTGGCCGATCCCCGTCGCGGAGAGGGCCCATCCCAGGGGAAAGAGTCCCCCCAGAAGCATGATGACCCGCCACTCGAGGGCCCCGCGGGCCTCTTCGATGGTGAGGCATCCGGACAGGACCATGAGAAGGGCTCCGATGAGCGCCGAGAGGGAGAGGGGAAGCCACTCCATCACATTCGACAGGACGACCCCCCCCAGGATCAAAAGGGCGGTGAGGGCCTTGCCGGAGCGGAAGGTCTCCCGTTCGTAGCGGTCGAGATAGAGAAAGATGTTTCGGCCGGAGAGCTCCGAGATGGCGGGACGCGGACCCAGAAGAAGAAGGATGTCCCCGGCCTCGAGGGTCATGTCGGCCAGGTGTCCCGGAGCCCGCCGTCCCCCCTCCCGGTGGACCCCCACGATGTCGACCTCGGGGGGAAGGAGAAAATGGAGGGAGGAGAGCTTGCGTCCCACCATGCCGGAGCGGGGGGAGAGCACGGCCTGGGCGAAGATCCAATTCTCGGACTCCATCAGGGGACCCAGGGTGGTCCTTTCCCCCCCGGACTGGCTTCCCGGGAGAAAGGCATGAACCGGTTCGAGGGAGACCCCCTTGATGTCGGCAAGGCGCTGGAGCTGGTCGAGCGTCCCCACAACATGGAGGTGCTGGCCGGCGGCCAGCGCCTCCTCCCGGGATTCGTTTGCGGGGGCGTCGGTCCTTTCCGGGGAGGTGGCGGGGGCGATCTTGCGGCTCCAGTCCCAGGAGGCCCGGAGAAAGGTCTGGGCCCGCTGCCGGGCGGTGATGGGGGCCGAGTCGTGGCTTTTGGAGAGGGTCAGCCCGATCGTCGTGGCCAGGGGCGTCTCCTCGAACTTCTTCCCGGAGTAGGGAAAGTCTTGTTCCAGGACGATTTCGAGGTCATAGGGGCGATCGTCGCCATTTGTGGTCAGGGGTTCGGGAGATTCGGCGTCGCCGGCAACCCTTTTTCCGGTCAGAAGAAGCCAGGCCCCTCCCAGAAGGAAGGCTCCCCCTCCGATGGGAAGGAAGTCGAACATGTGGAAGGGGGGAACCGAGAGGGATTCGAGATAGCCCGAGACGACGATGTTGGAGGAGGTGCCGATGAGGGTGGCCGAGCCTCCTAAGATGGCGGCGTAGCCCAGCGGCAGGAGGAAGGGCTTTCGGGAGAGCCGGGCCTCCCGGAGAAGGGAGAGCGCCACCGGAAGGAAGAGGGCGGTGGTGCCCGTATCGTTGAGGAACATGGAAAAGAGACCCACCGACAGGAGAAGGGCCGGAAGGAGGAGACGGGGATGAGTGTGGCGGATCCTCCCCAGAAGCAAGGCGACCTTTCTCACGACCTTGGTGCGGGAGAGCCCCTCGGAGAGGATGAAGAGGGAGACGATGGCAATGACCGCCGGCTGGGAGAAGCCCGAAAAGGCCCGGTCGAGAGGGAGAACCCCGGTGAGGGCCAGGGCCACGGGGACGGACAGGACCACGATTTCCAGCGGAAGGACTCTCGTGGAGAGAAGGACGACGACAAAGAAGAGGAGGGACAGGACGACGACGGTGTGCATCGTGCTCCGAAGCGAAAGAGGGTCGATTTGGGTGAGTTTACCATTTTTTCCCCCTCTCTGTTAGTCTCTAGAGAGAGGACGATCGCTTTTCGCATTAACGGAAAAGGAGGGGATTGTGCACAAGAAAATGACTGTCTTCCTGATGGGGCTCCTGTCCCTGGCCCTCTCCGCCTGCGCCTCCTCCCGGACGCTTCCGCCCTGGGTGGCCAGCCCCCAGGCGCCGCCGGGAGAGGATGNNCTTTGGGCAGGGGAAGGATGAGCCGACGGCGGTGGCCGAGGCCCGCCGCCATGCCCTGCGCCCGATCGTGGACAGTGTCTTCGGGGAGCGGATCCATTATCGTTACAGCAAGACCGGAACCCACGACTCCCGGGATGACGCCTCGACCGTTCATGACTTCTTCGAGGCGGCCTCCCGGGGGACCCTCGTGGGCCAGCGGGTGGTTCACAACGAGATCGAACATCTTGCCACCGGCTACGTGGCCTATGTGATGGTGGAGGTAAGGGAGGCCGATCTCGAGAGGGCCTATCGGAGGTTCCTCCGGCAGGAGAAGGCGCGTCGGCAGATCTACGAGGCGGAGATGGAGGGGGCCGTGCTCCTGTCGGAGAAGCACTACAGGCGCGCCCTGGCCTACTACCGCGAGCGGCTTCGCCGGGATCCCGGCAATGACGTCTGGTGGATCGGCGTGGGGGCCTCCCTCTTTCGTCTGGGGCGGTATCAGGAGGCCCTTCATGCCACCGACCGGGCCCTTCTCAAAAATCCCCATTCCTTCTACGGCTTCTGGAACCGTGCCAGTATCCTCGACCACTTGGGCCGCTGGCGGGAGGGGGTGGCCGACCGGGCCATGGCATGCCGAATCCGGCCGTCAAAGGCCTGCTCCGAGCGGCTCTCCCTGGACCGTCGCCGGATGGAGGGCCAGGCCCCCTGATCACGTAGTTTAGGAATGCCGGTCAGCGGCCCTTCCGGATCGGCCTCTCTGGCTTGGGCTCGAAAGGGGAAGGTGGACTGTCGCCCAGGGGGGCTCGGAAGGTGTCCCTCATGCGCAGGAGAAGGGGCCGGAGCATGTCCATCTCCCCGGGGGTGAGGCTTTTGTTGAAGTACTGCTCGAGGTGGCGGACGTGGCGGGGAAAGACCCTGTCGTAGAGCTCCTCTCCCGCGGGCGTGAGGCGAATGATCTGTCCGCGTTTGTCGTGGAGGTTTTTCGTGCGATGGATGAGCTTCTTCTTTTCGAGGCGGGTGAGAACGCCGGTGAGGGTCCCCTTGGTCACCAGGGTCTCCGTGGCGATGTCGGTGCAGCGGAGACCCTGTGTTCGGGCCAGGGTTACGATGACGTCGAACTGTCCGCGGGTGAGCCCCATCGAGGCGATGTGGCGGTCCGAGACCTGGAGGAAGGCCTGGTAGGCCTCGACAAGGGGCCGAAGGATCTTGAGAAAGTGCGGGGCGGGAAAGGGAAGCCCGCTGTCGGAGCCGCAGCCTTTTTCTTCCGGAGAAAAAGCCCCGGAGAGGGGCTCCTTCTTCCCCGAGGCGGAACCCGAAGGGCTAGTTGACGGTGAGCGTGGCATGCGCGGTTCCCGGGTGAAAGTCTCCAAAAAAATCGTAGCGTCCCTTTCCCAGTCCCGAGACGGGAACAAGAATCGTCTGCCCCGGTCGGACGAGCACCTCGAAGCCCATGTCGTAGCTTTCGAACTCCTCCGGTGTCGCATCGAGGTTCGTGACCCGGAAAAGGAGAGGCTGCCCCGGGGGAACCGAGAGGGCGGTGGCGGTGAACCTGTGGTCCTTGATCGTGACCGCAATGGTCTTTTGCGGATCGCTCACCCCTCCCCACGCCGGGGAGAGAAAGGCGAGCGACCCCACCAGAAGCAGGGCTTCGATTCCTGTCCGGGCGACACCGGGAAGGGTCCGGATCTTTCGGGAAAAAGAACGTCTCATGTCGTCAATTATACTCGAGATTTTATTGTTTTGAAATGGGCGGGAGCTCGCGGGAGGAAGCCCCGGACGGGTGTCCCGTGGTCCGGGAGAGGAGTCCGGGACGGTGGACGCGGATCCACCAGGCGAGCATGATGCCGGTGTAGGCAAAGGTCGTCAGGACCACGGTCAGGGAGGGGCGGGCCCGGTAGCCGAAGAAGTCGGCCATGAATCCCCCGAAGAGGTTGTGTTCGGGGAGGATGCGGCTCGTGTCCCAGACCTGGCTGACAAGGGGAGGAATGGCCCCGATCATCACCAGGCGGCCGACCCCTGCGGAGACCATGCCGGCGGCAAAAAAGATGAGCAGGACCGAGGTCACGGAGAAAAAACGCCCCAAGGGAACCCTCACGAGTCCCTGGAAGACCAGGACGACCGCCCCGATGCCGGCGGCGACCCCCAACAGGCCGAAGAGGAGCTCGGAGGATCCCGACTCACCGCTTTGGGTCACGATCCCCCAGAGAAAGAGGATCGTCTCCAGCCCCTCCCGGAAGACCCCGAAGAAGGAGAGAAGGAAGAGGGCGCCGTGTTCGCCGGACTCGAGAAGCCGGGCCGCCTTTCCCGAGATCTCCCGGGAGAGCTCCTGGCCGTGGTAGTGCATCCAGACCACCATGGTGGTGAGGAAAAAGGCGGCCAGAAAAAAGATCAGGATGTCGAGACCGGTGCGGAAGCGTCCGGAGAGGAAGGAGGGGATGTCCCGGGAAAGCACCAGGACCAGGCCGCAAAGGAGAAGGGCGGCCATCACCCCTCCGACGACATAGCGGCGATCTTCGGGGCGCCCGGCCTTCTTCACCGTCGTCAGGAGGATCCCCACCAAAAGGGCGGCCTCGAGGGATTCTCGCATGACGATCAGAAATGTTTCCATGGCATCTCCTGGGATTTTGATAATAACTCTCATTTCCATTCTACCGGCGATGGCCCGGAAGGTCAAGGATCCGGGACCCGGACTCCACGGGGCCCTTGGGGCCGGCCGGGGTCTATGGTAGACTGTGCTTGCTTTTTTACCCATCCATCCGGGAGGTCCGATGAAACTGACATTTCACGGCGCGGCAAGACGCGTCACGGGGTCCTGCCATCAGGTGAGCGCCGGCGGTCGCGAATTTCTCGTCGACTGCGGCATGTTCCAGGGACATGACGACATGAGCCACGAGAACAGCCAGCCCCTGGGCTTCGACCCCAGGGAGATCTCGGCGGTTCTCCTGACCCATGCCCATCTCGACCACTGCGGCCGCCTTCCCCTTCTGGTGAAGCAAGGGTTTCGGGGACCCATCATTTCGACCCCGGCGACCCGGGACCTGGCCTCCATTGTCCTGCTCGATGCCGCCCACATCCTGGAGGAGCACGCCCTCCACCAGGCCCGCCACGGTGGCAAGGACCTCCCTCTCTACACCAACACGGACGTCTTCGACACCCTGCGCCTTTTCCAGACCTCCGTTGAGTATGGGGGGAAGGTCTCTTTGGCCCCGGGGGTCGATGCCATCTTCCATGATGCGGGCCATATCCTGGGATCGGCCTCCGTGCAGATCGTCGAAAGGGGGGGAGGGCTTCGGACCCGAACTCTCTTTTCCGGCGACCTGGGCTCCTCCGGCCGAGGTTTTCTCAACCCTCCGGCGCCCCCCGTCGACTCGGACGTGGTGGTGATGGAGACCACCTACGGGGACCGGAACCATCGCTCCTACGAAGACTCCATCGCCGAGCTCAAATCCAAGATCTCCGAGACATTCAAGCGGGGCGGGACCGTCCTGATTCCCACCTTCGCACTCGAGCGGACCCAGGAGATCCTCTATCTCTTCCGGGAGTGGGACGGGGAGGGGTTTTTTCCGGCGGAGGCCAAGGTCTATCTCGATTCCCCCATGGCGATCCGGTCGACCGATGTCTTCGAGCGCTATTCCCGGGACTTTTCTCCGGCCATCCGGGACATGCTCGACCGCCACGAGGACCCCTTCCATTTCGAGCGCCTGGTGATGGCCCGCTCGAGCGACGACTCCCGCCGCATCAATTCCGCCAAAGGGCCGTCCATCATTCTGGCGGGCTCCGGGATGCTCTCCGGCGGACGGATGATGTACCACATCGAACGCGAGATCGACAATCCGGCCTCCTCCCTGATCTTCGTGGGCTACCAGGGAGAGGGAACCCTGGGCCGGACGCTGGTGGACGGAGCCCGGAAGATCCGGATCTTCGGCTCCGAGCGAGATGTCCGGATCGACATGGCCATGATCAACGGCTTTTCGGCCCATGCCGACCAGAAGGATCTTCTGGCGTGGTGCCGCTCGATGGCGGTGCCTGAGCTGGCCATTCTCGTTCACGGGGAGGATCGGTCCATGGAGGGCTTCCGGAAGGTCCTTCCCGGGATCGGCTGGACCCGTTCGACCATGCCCACCATGGGGGAAAGCATCACCCTCCCGGGGCTTCCCGGCTGATGGACCGACTCCCGCCTCCCGGATTTCCCCCCTCCGGGTCCGGAGTAGAGCCTCTCCGGGCCCGCTCCCTTTCGCTCTGAGGGACCATGGCCGACCGCTCCCTCCTTCACCGGTTCTTCCGGGTCGCCGCCCTCTCCCCCGACCGATCCTTCCTCGAGTGGCAGGANNATCCCCGCCGTCGCCGCTCGCTCTCCTACCGGGATGCCGCCCGGATGGTCGTCCGTCTGTCGAAGGAGATCGGCCGTCGCCTTCCCCCGGGTCCGGTCCTGGTCGCCTGTCCTCCCGGGCCGGAATTCGTCGTGGGGGAGCTGGCCCTGATGCTTGCCGCGCGCCTTCCCGTCCTCGTCGACCATCTCCTCCCCCCGGACTCCCTTCGGGAGGTGGCGGAGCTCTTTGAGGTCCGAAGCGTCTATGCCTCTCCCGAGATCTTCGCGGCCTTGTCCCGGCCCGATCTGTCCCACCTTCTCCCCGCTCTTCCCGAGACCAACGACTCCGATGCTGGGGATCAGGATCCCCTTCTCGACCGGGCCCTCCCTGAGGGAGAGGAGACGGTGGCCCACCTTCTCTTGACCTCGGGCACGACCGGGCGTCCCAAGGGGGTTCCCCTGACCCACCGAAATCTCCTCTCAAATGCCGAGGCCATCCTCTCCCGGGGAGTCTATTCCGACGGCGACCGGGTCCTCTGCGTTCTGCCCCTCCACCATTCCTATCCTTATATGGTCAACCTGCTATTGCCCCTGTCGGTCGCGGGAACGGCGGTCTTCTCCCCCGATCTCGCTCCCCAGACCCTTCGGGAGATCCTGGCCCAGGACAGGATCTCGCTTTTCCCGGCCGTCCCGCTCCTCTGGGAGGGCTTCCACCGGAGGATCGAGGAGGAGATCGCGCGCCGTCCGGCCCCGGTGGTCCGCCTGATCCGGGAGGGGCTCATCCCCCTCTCCCTTTCCCTTCGGAGGCGGTGGGGGATCAATGCGGGCCGGTGGCTCTTTCCGGCGGTTTCCCGGACCTTCGGTCCGACGATGAAGGCGCTGGCCTCGGGAGGGGCCGCCCTTCGCCCCGAGGTGGTCCGGGACTTCATCGCCATGGGGCTGGTCATGCTCGAGGGATATGGACTCACCGAAACATCTCCGGTGGTCTCCATGACCACCCCGGAGGATCTGGCCATCGGGACGGTGGGTCCGCCCCTTCCCGGAGTCGAGNNGGAGGGGCGTCCGGGAGGGCGGGTGCAGGTTCGGGGACCCTCGGTGGCTCCCTGCTACTGGACCGGAGCGGGCAAGACCCTGGCCCTTGTGGACGGCGAGGGATGGTTCGACACGGGGGATCTCGGGCGATGGGAGGAGGGACGGCTCCGGCTGGTGGGGCGGGAGAAGGAGGTTCTGGTCCTTCCGAACGGCAAGAACATCTTCGCCGAACCGATCGAGAGCGGCCTCTCCCGGGGGGCCGGCGTGGCCGAGGCGGCGGTGCTCCTCGAAGGGAAG
>DGKK01000025.1 GCA_002387725.1 Nitrospirae bacterium UBA4572 | reverse complement strand
GGAACCCACCGAAGCGGCCTAATGGCCGCCGTCGGAATCCCCTTCCTTATCCGCAATCGCGGCGAGCGAAGCGAGAGGAAGGGGAGGATGTCAATGCAGAGACGCAGTAAATTCTATGAGGTGATGGGTAAGGCGAGGGCTAAAGAAGATCCTCTTCATCGAAATCGTCGGCGGCGTGCGGATTGGGGAGATCATAGAGACGACTGAGATAGTGCCACCCCCAGTCAAGATAGATCGTCGCGCTGTCACGCAGAGCCTGGGAGGCCACGAGTCGATTTTTTCGGTCTTCGTTGGAAAGATCGGGAGACCCGGAGAGACTGTTGGCGGCATCAAGGAGGGCATGAAACTCCTTAATTGTCGCCTCGACACGCAAAAAGGCATCAGAGAGTTCAAGATCCGGAAGGGAAGAGTCCTTGTCAGGGGTCATTTCGGAGGCTCTCGTGATTAGAGGAGGCAAGGAAAGGAGCAGGGGGGTCTAGAATCACCCCCCTTTCCTTTTAACGCAGTAAACTTCACTACACTCAGAACAGGTTAGCGAGCCACCATCGTGATGGCATTATGCTTGGCCGCATCGCAGACAACGACGCACAGCTCGCACCCCTTGCAGCGGGATTCCACGATCACTGCCTTCATCTTCTGGGTGTCAAGCTGGATACAATTGGCTTCAGGGCAATACATGATACACAACCGGCATCCCTTCTGGGCGACGCAGGCTTCGGCATTTACCTCTGCCACATTATACATCGGTACCCTTCCTGATTCTTCTGGTTAGCTGACGTTGACCGCAAAGGTGGGATTCTTTTTGGCATAGACTTCTGCCTCATCGAACGTCCTGCGGATGGTCTCAAGGTTTTTCTGAAGAAGCATCTCTTTTTTCGCAAACTTCTTCTTGATAGCCTCGTCGAGGGTTGCCGTACCTCCCGATGCCACATATTTCTTTCCAAAGCGATCCTGAAGGGCCTTGTCAAGGCCATCCATTGTCACGGCATGGGTCAGTCCGGCCAAAGCCCCCAGCATTCCCATGTTTGTGGCAAGTTCGGTTCCGGCAAGCTCGAGTGCGATCTTTGTGGCAGGAACGTAGTAGACCGTGACCTTTTTCTTCGCAAGATCCTCTTTTTCTTCCTCGGTCAGAAGTTCAATATCATCATTGATGATGATAAGCCCTCCGTCCTTGATTCCCGAATAAAACGGCATCGTGTAGCTCTTTCCCATGGTGATCACCTGAGGGTGGTACACCATGACGACATGCGGGAAAACGAGCTCTCCCCGGTCGTAGATCTTTTCCTCCCCGATCCGAACGTAGGATTCAGCGGGAGCCATACGCTTTTCGGCGCCAAAAAAGGGGTTCGAGATGGCAAACTTGCCTTCATGGGCAGCGGCCATCGCCATCAAGTGGGCGGAGGTAACAACCCCTTGTCCGCCCAAGCCCGACATACGAATATTAATGCGTTTTTTCATCGAATCCCCCGGAGGTTAAGTTGTGGCCGCAATCTTTTCGGCCTTCTTCTTCTCTGCCAGGCCGTCAAGGAAGGATTGGGCTTCAGGTGAGATGAACTCCCGGAACTTGAACCGTTCTCCCGGGGCCTCCGACGTTCTCATCTCCTGCAGTCCCTCCATGCTCTGCTTCCCGATCTCAAGAATGCAGGGCGTGTAGATCTGAATATAGGTGGGACCCACTTCCCGGGCAATGAGAACGGCCTGCTTGATGACCTTTTCGACGAGGCTGGGCTTGCTGGCCGTCATGATGGCGACATAATCGCATCCTGATTCCCGTGCGATCTCAGGAAGGCGCACCTTGTCGAAGCGCTTTCCGACGGGGGCCATCTTTGCCAGGAACCCCTTCTGCATGAGTCCCGATTCCTGTCCGCCTGTATTGGCATAGAGTTCATTGTCGAAGCAAATCGTGGTGAAACGCTCTTTCCGGAACCAAGACTGAAGGGTCATGTCAAGGCCGATGTCCACGGTTGCCCCGTCTCCGGCAAGGACAATGACATCCTTGACCCTGTCGGGGAATCGCACCGCAAGGGCGCGCTTGAGGCCTGTGGCAATGGCGTTCTGATTTCCGAAAAGGGAGTGGATATTGTGAACGGCAATCATCGGGAAGACAAGGCTGGTGCATCCTGTCGAGCCCACCATGACGGTATCTTCGGGGTTGGGGATGGAGGCCATGATGTGGCGAAAGGCGATGGACTCAGGGCATCCGGCACAAAGAGAATGCTCGGCGATCAGCTCCGTCGCGGTTCCAAAGTCCTTCCAGCCACGGTTGGGGCTTTCAAAGGTTCCGGTTTCCACCAGGTCAAGATAATCCTGGGGCATGATATCGACAAATTCCTTATTGATCTGGATTCGATTAGCCATGGACGAGCTCCTTATTCCGGCGATGAGCCATATGTTTTTCGATTTCCTCGACAATGATCTCGGGAGGCATGGTCATACCCCCGGCCACGTGGGGACCGGCGACCACACGGTGATTGCGGTCGATTGTGGACTTGATTTCCCTGGCGAGCCATCCCGCCACATTGAACTCGGGAACGAAGATATGTTTTGCATGTTCTGTTGCCTTGCGAATCTCTTCGGTGGGGAAGGGACGGAGGGTTTTGATCTTCACAAGACCCACGCGAACGCCCTTGTCCCGGAAGAGCCGGATCGCCTCACGGGCCTGGGAGACGGCCGTTCCCGACGCTACCAGCATAATCTCGGCATCAGAGTTCTCCACCTCGATCAGACCGTCGAGCAGGGGGATGGTGTGCTTGCGGGAGCGCTCGATGGCGGCACGAATTTCAAGCTGCCAGCTGGCATGCGTCATATAGCTGATGTAGTTCGACTTCATCACGAAAGGATCCCGCATCATTCGGACCGGAGGAACCTCCATGTCCATGCACACCACCGGGCTCCGGTAGGGATCGTAATGGGGAAGGGTGCGATCCTCTGGAGTCATCATGACCATATCCTTCGTATGGGTCACGAAGAAGCCATCGCAGATCACGCCGATCGGAAGATGCACTTCAGGCTGCTCGGCCACATAGTACCCCTTCAGCATGAAGTCGAAGAGATCTTGGGCTGACTCCGCATGCCACAGGAGCATGCCGGTCTCGAGCATGAAGGCGATTTCCAGGGTGTCCGGCTGAATGGTCAGAGGAGAGTTGATTCCGCGCACAGTGAAGACCACCTGAATGGGCAGACGGCTTCCCGCCCACATGGGGAAGTTCTCAAAGGCCCGAAGGGTCCCGGGGCCTGCAGTGGTCGTAAAGACGCGGGCTCCGGCAAAGGCTGCCCCGGCACACTCGCCCATGACGGCAAATTCGGACTCGCCCCGCATGTAGTCCCCGACATATCCCTCGGCATAGAGCTCTCCGACGAGCGAGGAGGCCTCCGATTGGGGGGTGATGGGGTAAGCCACGGAAAAGTCGACACTGGCACGTCTGATGGCCTCCCGGATGACTTCAGATCCCGTCAGGAAGCTGGGAGTCCGGGGAGAGAGGAAGAAAAGTTCGTTGGGGTCGGTCACAAGCTGGCCCTTCTTATTGCGCTGGCCAATCTGAGGAACCCGGGAATCTGTCTGTGTCGCCATGGCTCTACTCCTCAATATTATTGCGGTCACTTCGTGAAGACCCGAAAACGCCATTCCGCCACAGCGACAATTCGGGCCATATACCGGTAAGTCGTTCAAAAACTCAACAATTTACCGAAAACACCCCCTCCACATTCGAATCTGGGGGAAAAGGGAATTTCTGAAGTCTGACGATACAAGCAATAAAGAACATAGACAAAAGGGCGATCTTCCCTTTCCCGACGAGGCGACAAGGGATTACACCGTCAACATTCTTGCAAAGATGAGGTCCGTAAATTTTAGAATTCATTGGTGGTTCAAGTCAAGAACGCCTTCGTCCGATTTTGGCGAATTGTCCTTCCGATCCTAAAGGCTGGCCAAACGCTGAGCGTAGCGGGACTCATCAAAGGCATCGCTTTTTCGGACGGATTCGAAATAAAGCTGCCCATAACACCCCATCATCAGATGAAGGGCATCGTGGGCATTTTCCCCCCGCTCGACCAGATGAAGGTAGGCCTTCTTTGCCTGAGAAGGCACTCCCTGCCGTATCTGCCTCGACACGACAAGATGAAGTGCGACATGCACAAGAGGATTGACCTTCACATCCCCCACCTCCAGAGGGCGGGAAGGGTCAACGGAAGGGTCATTCCAAAGCGCATCAAACTCCGGATGCATCGTCAGGATTTCCACGAGATCGCGATCTTCCCCGGAGCGGTCCCCCTCACGCGCAACCAGTCTCACATGCTCGAGAATATCTTCATCAAAAAGCATCGGTGTTCTCTCCTTGATTCAATATCAACAAGTCCGGGCTCAGGGAGTTTCTGTCACATGGATCCGCCGCCCCCGAGAACCCATTCCATAAACATTCACCACCTTTTTTCCCTGACGAAGGTGATAGGTCTCCCATGCAGGTGACAGACCATTCAGAGACGCCGTCGGATCCTCTCCGGCCGCCTTGAAGTAGTCGGGATAAGTCAGGCCGGCATCCCAGACATCCTCCAGCAGACAGGTCGTTACGAATCCTGATCCTGTCAGGACAATTCCCTTCAGGATCTCCTGAATCTTCTCCGGATCATTGATCTCTACCGGTTCCATCCTTTTCATTCCCTTTCCTGGTTTTGGTTATCGGGCATCACCCCGTAGTACCTCTTGAGAAAGCTGTAGGACTCCAGAATGTCCCGCATCCTTCCCTCCCCGCTTCTGTCTCCTGCGCGCATGTCGGGATGGTTTTCCTTTAACAATGAACGCACCTTCCGGCGAATTTCCTCGAAGGTCGCCGTTTCAGGGACGCCCACGGTCCGGCAATGCTTTCCCAAAAGATCCCGGTCACTCTTCCCCGTGCGGGAATCACCGCCGGCACCCACACGAAAGAACTTTTCCCAAGGGAGAGCCGCCCTTTTTCGTCTCGGACGATTTCGCAAGACGCTATCCAGCTCTTCAAATCTGTCCTCAAGAAACTCCGACTTCCGGGCCACCCTTGCCAGTTGGAGCCGGGACCCATCCCGGGAGAGATCCTCCAGCAGGCAGCTGAAAAGGCGATCGAGGTCAGAGAACTTTTCCTCCATCTCCCCTCCGCCTCCCCAGTCCATCTCCAGCGACCGCTCAAGGCAGAGCCAGGAAGACTCCCGACACTGACAGATCATTCGGGAGATGTGCGCGGACAACTCTTTCCGGATCTCCTCGGGCGACCGTTGCACGTACCCCTCCCCTCGTGGCTGACCATTCTTCCTTTTTCCATGTCCTTCTATCTTATTCCTCACCGAGAACTCTCTTCAACGAAGAAATTCTGTTTGCACTCAAACAATTTTCCGACTATCATTACACAGAAGACTCTTTTTCACCCGTTCCGCACGCTGCAGGAAAAGAGACGCTCTCGCTCTTGCACAACTTCCACATTCAACTCAAGGAGTTTCCATGTCCCAGACATTCCTCTCCCGAACCGGGCGAATCCTCCTTGCCCCGGTCCTCTCACTGACCCTCGTCTCTCCGGCCCTTCTCTCCCCGGGACTCTCCCAGGCAGCCTCCTACAAAACGGCAACCGGGGACCCATCAGGCCTTTACAAAATCGATCCCGACCACACTTCCGTGACCTTTACCGTCGGGCATGCCGGGGTGGCAACGGCCGTCGGCCGTTTCGACAAGATCTCTGGCCATTATCGCCTCGCCAAGGACAATACCGATGTCGACATCAAGATTGCCACAAACAGCATCGACACGAACCACCCCATGAGAGACAAGGACCTGAGAGGCCCCGACTTTCTCGATGCAAAGACCTTTCCGACGATACGCTTTGTCTCCCACTCCTACAAAAAGACGGGGAAAAAGACCGGCATTCTGACCGGGAAGCTGACCCTCCATGGAAAAACCCGGACAGTCCGACTGAAGATTCATGAAGTCGGAGCCGGCCTTGTTTCGGCCCTTCCCAAACCTTGGGGCGGCTATCTCTCAGGCTACGATGCCGAGGGAAGCATCAAGAGAAGTGACTTCGGCATCACCACCTACCCTGGGATGATCGGCGACACGATCCACCTCTACCTCAGCGTCGAAGGCATCCGAACACAAAAGTAACGGGCTCCACGGCAGGGACACCCCCGTCCCTGCCGCTCCTCACTTATATCTGACGGACTTTCCCATGGAGACTCTTTCAATCCTGCCGGCCATTCATCTTATGTTACCTGCTGCCATTCCTTTTTTGCTTACCACCCTTCTTCTCCTGACCCTTTCACGACTCCCGCAACAAAAAACCTGGCGCTTTTCCGGAGATCTCGCACTTGTACTGGGGATCATCGTCATATTCCTTGTCTTCGATCGACCTGCCATCATTCATCTTTTCAATCCCTCCCGTCCGATGGACTGGATTCCCGCGCTCGTTCTTCTCTCCTTTGTCTCGAGGCACCTTCTCAAAAAGATTCATCCCCTCGCCTCCCAATCCCTGGTGATCATCCTTTCCGCCGTGGTTCTGCTCTTCCCTCTCCTTCGGCAAAACCCCACCTCGGGTCTGATCCTCTTTGCCGAAACTCTCGGACTCTGGCTTCTGGCCCAGGCCCTGACATCCCGAAATGACGCGTCAGCAATCAATCGATCCACTCTTCTTCCGCTTTTCCTGACAACAGGAACCCTTGGAGCCCTCTCTCCCCTGTCGGGAAGCCTGCTTCTGGGTCAGCTTGCAGGGGGACTCGCCGCCATCTGGCTGGCGATGATCCTCATCGGCTCCCGTCGGATCTTCCTCTCCGGAATCGAGCCGGGAATCGCCTTGGGATCTCTTCTCCTCGTCGCCCGCCAGTACGTCGACATCTCCTTCCTTGTCGTCGGAGCTCTTTACATGGCCATCCTGGCAGGAGCTCTCTCGGACAGGCTGCTTTCCTCTTTCCTATCCGCACCTCGCCCCCTTCTCAAACTCCTTCTCCCCACACTTTTCTCGCTCCTCTTTTTGGCAGGCGCCATCGCAAAAACCCTTCAGACCTCCCAGGGGGCCGGAGCCGGGTACTGACCTTCCTCAAAGAGCCTCTTCCCTGATCTACGATTCCCTCCCGGCGCCCTTTTCGATCCACCAAAAATTTGCTATCATGAGAAATTCGTAAAAAACGACCTGGAACCGGCACTGTGAGCCGTGGCCCTCAAGGCAGGGGCAACCCCGCCCCCGGATCGACATAGACAGGAGCATCTCTTGAATTCAGAAGAAGGCTACAAAAAGGCATGCGGAATCTTTCCGGGAGGCGTGAGCAGCCCCGTTCGGGCCTACAAGGCAGTGGGAGGCCATCCCGTTGTCATCCGCAAAGGGTCCGGAGCTTATGTCACCGATCTCGATGGCCGCGAATACATCGACTTCGTCCTTTCCTTTGGCCCCCTCATCCTGGGCCACGCCGACCCCGACGTACTGGCAGCCATCACCGACACAGCCTCCCGCGGACTCTCCTTTGGCGCCCTCTCCGAACCGGAAATCCTCCTGGGGGAAGCTGTCACCCGCGCCATTCCGGGACTTGAGCGGATCAGGTTCGTCAATTCGGGCACCGAAGCGGCCATGAGCGCCCTTCGCCTCGCCCGGGCCTTCACCGGACGGACACGTATCGTCAAGTTTGCCGGGGGATATCACGGCCATTCCGATGCCCTCCTGGTCAAGGCCGGATCGGGGGGAGCCACCTTCGGGATTCCCACCTCCGCCGGAGTACCCGATGCCGTTGTCCATGACACCATTGTCCTTCCTTACAACGATACGGAAGCCCTTCGCGACCTCTTCCGCCGGGAGGGAAAAACGGTGGCCGCCCTCATCCTTGAACCTGTGGCTGGCAATATGGGCGTCGTCCCCCCTGACGAGGAGTTTCTCATGGCGGCCAGGGATGTGACCCAGGAAAACGGGGCCCTTCTTATCGCCGATGAGGTCATTACTGGCTTCCGCCTGACCTATGGCGCAGCCCAGGTCCTCTTCGGCATGGAGCCCGACCTGACCCTCCTCGGAAAGATCATCGGCGGAGGCATGCCTGTCGGGGCCTACGGAGGACGCGAGGACATCATGCGGATGATCGCGCCCGAAGGACCGGTGTACCAGGCGGGAACCCTTTCCGGAAATCCCGTGGCCATGGCCGCCGGACTCGCCACCCTGGTCAAGCTTCGCACCCCGGCCCTTTACTCCCTCCTGGAGGAAAAGGCCCGAATCCTGGCGGAGGAGATTTCCCGGGCGGCCCAGCAGGTCGGACTCCCCCTCCAGATCAACCGGATGGGTTCGATGATGACCCTCTTCTTCTCGGACAGGAAGGTCACCGATCTGGCCTCGGCCGAACACTCCGACGTCCGCCTCTTCTCCCTCTTTCACCAGGAGGCCCGGAACGAGGGACTTCTTCTTCCTCCGTCCCAGTTTGAGGCGCTCTTTCTCTCGACATGCCACGATGACCGGGTCGTCAGCGAAGCGGCCGCCCGCTTTCGCAGGGCCCTGGAAAAAACACGCGCCAAAGCCTGACCCCATAACAAGGAGCCTCTTTTCCCCATGGACAGCCACACCCTCTCCTCCCGCCTCGAAGCGGTCTTTCGCGACAGCATCCGGACAAAGGAAGAGTTTCTCCGAACCTCCCTTCCCCTCATGGAAAAGGCTACCCGCCTCATCGTGGAGACATTCGAGCGGGGGGGAAAGCTTCTCATTTTCGGCAACGGCGGCTCCTCCTCCGATGCAGCGCACATTGCCGGAGAGCTCGTCAGCCGGTTCTACAAAAACCGCACCGCCCTTCCTGCCATTGCCCTGGGAACGGGGATGCCCACCCTCACCAGCATCGGAAATGACTACGGCTACGAATTTATCTTTGCCCGGGAGATGGAGGCCTATGGACGGCCCGGAGACCTGGCCATCGGACTGAGCACCAGCGGCAACTCGAAAAATGTCCTTCTCGCTCTGGAAAAGGCTCGAGATATCGGGATTCGCACCATCGGATTCGGGGGAGGCTCCGGAGGGAAGATGAAGGATCTCGTTGAGATCCCCTTCATCGTTCCCTCTCCCCTGACGCCCCGAATCCAGGAGACCCACATCACCCTCGGCCATGCCCTGTGCGAGATGGTCGAAGAGATCCTCTTTTCCTCCAAAGCCTAGGACACCACGCTCCATGAGGGATCTCTCCCCCCCATCACAACGCCCTTCGGTTTTTTCATCCACTCGCACCAAGATCCTGGATCTTGGCGATCTTCTTGCGGCCCTGGCCCCCCGACGGGAGAAGGGAGAGAAGGTCGTCTTCACCAATGGCTGCTTTGACCTTCTTCATGCCGGCCATATTGAAGTTCTCGAGAAGGCCCGGCAATTGGGCCAGATCCTCATTGTCGCCCTCAACACCGACCGTTCCGTCTCGAACCTCAAGGGACCCAACCGTCCCATCGTCCCCGAAACCAATCGAGCCGTTGTCATGGCGGCGCTGGAATGCGTCTCCTACGTCACATTCTTCGACGAGGAGACCCCCCGGCTTCTGATCGAACGGATCCTTCCCGATGTTCTCGTCAAGGGCGGCGACTGGCCGGTGGAGCGCATCGTGGGAAGCGACATCGTGCTGGCCCGAAACGGAACCGTCCGCTCCATCCCCCTGGTCCCCGACTCCTCGACCACCGGACTCATCGACCGGATTCTCTCCCGCTACTCTTCTCCCCGAGGCTAATACCGCAGTGTCTCCTTCTCCTCTCCAGCGAACTCTCGACGCCTTCAAAAAAAAGATCACCCCTCCGGAAAAAAGGCTCATCTCCCAGACGATACCGGGAATCGCCCGGGAGGGATTTTCCCTCCTTCCCGGGCTTCTTCGCCGGGCAGGACGACCGGAGATCCTGTGGGTGCTCACCTCCACCCCCGAAAAGGCCCTCAGGCTGGTCGAGGAGATCCGTTCGGCCCCGCTCCTTCTGGACATGGAACCCGACGTCCTTCTCTTTCCCGAAGAGGAGGTTCTCCCCTATGAACGGGAGAGCCCGGCCGACTTCATCCGGGCGGAGCGGATCCACGCCCTCGACCGCCTGGCCTCCGACACCCCTCCCGATGTCGTCGTCTCCCCTGTAGTCGCCGTCCTTCGAAAGACCCTCTCCCCTCCCCTGTTGAAGTCGGTCCGCCGCACCCTCCGAACGGGAATGGAGGAAGACCCCCAGTCGGTGGTCGAGACCCTTCTGGCCCAAGGGTATGTCCGGGTTCCCCAGGTGACGGCTCCCGGAGAGTTTTCTGTTCGGGGAGCCCTCGTCGATCTCTACTCCACCGACCGGCGCCGGCCGGTTCGCCTGGAATGGGACGATCTCGAAATTCGCTCCATCCGCTCCTTCGACCCCAACACCCAGCGCTCGGTCGAGGCCGTGGGTGAGGTGGACCTTCTTCCCAGCCACGAGTGGATCACCCCGTCCCCCTCCTCCCTCGACACCCCCTCCCGGGACTGGATCGACCGCCATCTCTCCCTCCCGTTCCCTCCCGGCATCGAACGCTATCTCCCCTCATTCTTCTCCGAAACGGCCGCTCCGGTCCTCTCACGCCCGGACATCCTCATTCTGGTGGACGACTGGAAGGCCGTCCTGGACCGGACCTCCGACTGGATCTCCCGGATCGAAGAGGGGTGGAAAGTTCTCCCGGCCGAGGAGAGGTCCTTTCTCCCCGCCCCCGATGCCGCCTTCTTCCTTCCGAAATCCCGACAGGAATGGGAGTCCCTTCTCCCCTGCCTCACCGTGTCCGACGAGGCTCCCGAAGGAACCCCTTCCCTTCTCGGCTCGGTCCCCTCCGCCCGGATCGACCGCAACCTCTCCCTCATTTCAGAGATCGAACGACAGCCGCGAGAGTGGCGAACGGTCATCTTTTGCCGGACCCGCGGCCAAATGAGCCGGATTGGAGACATGCTTGAGGCCGGCGAACTCCCTTATATCACCTCCTTCGACTCTCTTGCCTCGGGAGCGGGGCGCCTTCCGGTCACACTCCTTCAGGGGGATGTCGAAGAGGCCTTTGAGCTTCCCCTGGACCAGATCCTTGTCCTCTCGGACACCTGGCTCTTCAAAAAACCGGTCTCCCGCCCCCCCTTTCGATCTTTTTCCACCAGTACCCAAGTGTACCGGCGCGATCGCCCCACCTTTGCGGACGGGGACTATGTGGTTCATCTCCACCAGGGGATCGGGCGCTTCCGGGGGCTTCAGGAGGTCTCGGTGGGCGCGAATCGGGGAGAGTTTGCCGTCATCGAATATCTGGGAGGGGATAGATTTTACCTTTCCGTCGACCAGATGGACCAGCTCCTCCCCTACCAGGGCCCCGAAGGATCCGCCCCCCGGATCGACCGGCTGGGAGGAAAGTCCTGGAGCCAGACCAAGTCCCGGGTCCGCAAGCAGGTGGAAAAGATCTCGGCCGACCTCGTGATGCTCTATGCCAGGAGAAAGGCGGCCGAGGGCTTCGCCTTCTCCCCCGAGTCCATCCTGACGCGGGAGTTCGACCAATCCTTTCCCTATGACCTCACGACCGATCAGGAGGAGGCGATCCAGGCCGTTCTGTCCGACATGGAAAGCCCGACGCCCATGGACCGGCTCATTTTGGGAGATGTGGGCTTCGGAAAGACCGAAGTCGCCATGCGGGCCGCCATCCGTGCCGTGGCCGACGGAAAGCAGGTCGCCGTCCTCGTCCCCACGACCCTGCTGGCCCTCCAGCACCACGAGACCTTCAAGAACCGCTTTGCGGGATTCCCGGTCAGGATCGAAAGCCTCTCCCGGATGGTGTCTCCCGCCGAGCAGAAGCTTGTCCGGGAACGGCTGCGCCGGGGGGAGACCGACATCGTGGTGGGGACGACGGCCCTCCTCGCCAACGCTGTCGAATTCCGCGACCTGGGGCTTCTGATCATCGACGAAGAGCAGCGCTTTGGCGTCCGACAGAAGGAAAACCTTGCATCCCGATTCCCCAATGTCGATCGCCTGACCCTCTCGGCCACGCCCATCCCCCGGACCCTGCAGATGGCCATGTCCGGACTCAAGGGAATCAGCTTCATCATGACCCCGCCCCAGGGAAGAAAGGCCATCAAGACAGCCATCATGCGCTTCGACCGGGAGCGCATCCGGGAGGTCATCGACCGGGAGCTTGCCCGGGAGGGACAGGTTTTTTTCATCCACAACCGGGTCTCCTCGATCGCCCGCTGGGCCCGCTACCTCGCCGCACTCTTTCCCGAGGCAGGAGTCGCTTACGCCCACGGACAGATGGGCGAGGAAGAGATCGAAGCCGTGATGGGGAAGTTTCTTCGACGGGAGAGCCGGATTCTTGTCTCCACCACCATTGTCGAGTCCGGGCTCGACATTCCCTATGCCAACACCATTCTGATCAACCGCGCCGACATGTTCGGCATCGCCGAGCTCTACCAGCTTCGCGGGCGGGTGGGGCGCGGGGGGCAGCAAGCCTATGCCTACTTCATCACTCCCTCGGAAGAGGCCCTGGGAGAGGTGGCCAGAAAACGCCTGCACACCCTGACCACCCATTCAGGGCTGGGGTCCGGCTACCAGATTGCCATGCGGGACCTTGAAATTCGGGGAGCCGGAAGCCTCCTGGGCCACCAGCAGACCGGACAGGTGGCGATGGTGGGGCTTGACCTCTACCTTGAAATGGTGGAGGAGGCCGTGGCCGCGCTCTCCTCCGAAACGCCTCCTCCCCCCGGAGAGGAGCCGGCCCGGGTGGAGTGGAAGACCGAAGCCCGGATTCCCGAGGACTATCTTGGCCATCCCTCCGAAAGAATTGACTTTTACAGGCGTCTCGCTCATGCTGATACGATGGATTCCGTTACCCGGATCGAGGAAGAGCTGAGCGACCGCTTCGGGCCGCTTCCCCGAGAGACCCGGAACCTTCTGGCAGGAGCGAGAATCCGGATTCTCGCGACCCAAAGAGGTTTTTCCGAGGTTGTCGTTCGCGACCGGGACATCACGCTGAAACAACGCCATGGAGCTCTTCCCAAGGAGATCGTCGAACCGGCCCTCGACCTTTTCGGAGACCGGCTTTCCTTCCAGGCGGACGGCTCCTGGAAAATTCTCCGGACCCTTCCGCTTCTTCTCATCGAAGACCTCAAGCGTCTTCCTCCCCTCAACTTTTCCGAGGAGAAACGGCAAAGTCCGGCATAGGAAGCCCCCCACCGACAGCTTCCGGAGGTCCATGGGGTCTTCCTCACGCGCGAGAACGGTCATGGTATGGAGCGAACCGGCCCTGGATCAGAAGCCGAAATTCTCCTCATCCGAAATTTCTTACACCCTGTCTTAAGGAGGCATTCTTGAACTTTCGCATCTTTCCGACTTCCGGATCATTTCACCGCGGCATGGCTCTCCCGCTGACCCTTCTCGCGGGACTTTCCCTCACATCCGGATGCCATCAGACCCTTTCCGACAACGTGGTTGCCAAGGTCGGGACCCGGGAGATCACAAAGGAAAGCCTTCAGAGTGCCATCAAGGACATGAATCTTCCCTCTTCGGCGCCGGCATCGGTCCCGAGCGATGTCCTGAACCGCCTGATCGACAACACCCTCATCACCGAGGAGGCCGAACAGGAGGGGTTGCCCAACAGGCCCGACATCCGGAAGAAGCTTGAGGACGCCCGCAACCGGATCCTGAGACAGGCACTGATCAAGACGCAGGTCGACGACAAGGTGAAGGTGACCGATGCCGATGTCCAGGGCTATTTCGACAAGCATCGCCAGGAGATCAAGCAGCCCGGATATGTCGAGGTCCGACAGCTCATCATCCCCGACCAGAAAACCGCAGACCGGATCGTCTCGTCCCTCAGAAAGAAAAAGGGATTTTCCCGGGCCATCGAGAAATTCAAGGGGGGACCGGTGGGCAAGATCTTTGAGGGAACGGTTCCTCCCCAGTTCGCCAAATTCTTTTTCGGCGTCCCGGCAGGCTCGGTGACAGGACCGATCGCCCTGAAGGACGGAATCCACTATTTCAAGATCGACAAGCAGGTCCCGGGGAAGCTGCTCTCCTTTGACCAGGCCAAGGCGGGGATCACCCAGTTCCTGACCTCCCGGATGAAGCAGGACCTCTATCAGAAGTACCTCAACTCCCTTCGGGCCAAGACCAAGATTGAGATCAACCAGAAGAGTCTGGGCGAACTGATGGGAGCCGCGTCTTCCGTCAAAAAATGACAGCTCGGTTCAGGCTGGCCTTTATCTTTCTCTTTCTGGCCGCCTCCTGCCACGCGAAGGAGGCCCCTCTCGAGGGCGCCGTGGCGACACTTGCCGGACAACCGGTGAGCGTCGCCGATTTGCGGGAGACAGCCCGCTTCATGGGAGTGGGGGGAGTTGCGGATCGTCCCTTTACGACATGGACTCCCGCCTTCGCCAAAACGGTTTTTGAGGAGACGATTTACGACCGACTCCTGGCCGAAGCGGCTCAACGGCAGGGGATTTCTGTTTCCCCGAAGGAGATTCAGGAAGAAAAGAAGCGCATCTTGGCAATTTCTGCTCCGGAGGGGGGGCGCCCGGTCGAACTTTCCGAGGAGCTGGTTCGCAAGAAACTGCTTCTGGCCAAGGCCGCCGAGCAGGTTGCCCCCGCCCCCGAGATTTCTCGCAAGGCCGCTCTGGCGGAGTATAATAGAAGAAAAGGCCACTATGAGACTCCCGAGAGGGCCCTTGTTCGGGATATTGTGGTTCGTTCGGAGGATGAAGGAAAGGCGATCCTGACGGCACTGGCGGCGGGAAACTCCTTTTCGGCGCTGGCCAGGGCCAAGTCCCTTTCGCCGGAGGGGGCGAAGGGAGGACTTCTTCCTCCCTATGCCCTGGGAGAGATGCCTGCTCTCTTTGCGCTCGCCTTCTCCATGAAACCCGGAGAGGTGAGCCCGTTGCTCTCCTCTCCCTATGGGTATCACATCCTGAAACTCGTCAAGATCCTCCCCTCGGCGGACCTTCCCTTCCGGAAGGTCCGGGACCGGATCGAAAGGCATCTCCGGGAGAAGGCCCAACGGGAAGCCCTGGCTCAATGGCTTGCCGGAAAGATCCGTACGGAGCATCTGACGATTCTGCCAAAATATGCGTCGACCCTCTCTCTTCCCTTGACTGGCCCTTGACCGGCCTCTGAACGGGAGAAGAGGATTTAGGCACCCGAGGGGGCGGAAATGCCCCGGACCCAGACGGGACGACGATGACACAACCAATCGGCTCCATCACTCTTCATGATCTTCAAGAGGCTTTCATGATCCTCCGCCGCTTTTTCCTCCCCAGGGATGCTGACTCCCTTCGATGCGCACCTTCCCGTCGGAGATCGGCCGTTGCCCTTGGCTCCCTTCTCATCGGAGGGGGACTACTCCTTCACCCTGCTCTCTCCCGGGCCGATGACGGGGTCCTGCTTGACAGCATCATGGCGGTGGTCAACCACCACTCCATCACAAAGAGCGAGGTCGACCGGGAGCTCAAGCCGACCTTCGAAAAGATCCATGCCACCTATCAGGGGCCGGCCTATATGCAGCTCGTGGCCTCCCTCGAGTACAACGTCATGATGAAGAAGATCAACGAGAGGCTCGAACTTGAGGAAGCCGACCGCTTGGGCCTGTCGGTGACCGACGACGAGGTCGACCACGCCATCGACGACATCATGCAGAAGAACAACATTCAGGAGCGATGGCAGCTCAAGAACGCCCTCGCCTCCCAGGGG
The DNA here is from genome assembly GCA_002387725.1 of Nitrospirae bacterium UBA4572. Taxonomy (GTDB): domain Bacteria; phylum Nitrospirota; class Leptospirillia; order Leptospirillales; family Leptospirillaceae; genus UBA4572. Next base: position 75,561 of record DGKK01000025.1, on the reverse strand, counting down.
CTGACCTTCCGTCAATATCGAAAAAAGCTGAAAAAGCAGCTGACGGTCATGAAGCTTGTGAACCAGGAGGTCCGCTCCACCGTCGTGATCAGCCCCGAAGAGGTCCGGGACTACTTCCTCAAGCACCGGGATGAATACCGGCTTCCCGCCCACGTCTCCCTCGCCGACATCTTCCTGGCCCTTCCGGAAAATCCCACCCCGGCCCAGATCGCGGAGGTCCGGAAAAAGGGAGAGCATGTTCTGCGCCAGATCGGACGGGGAGATGACTTTGAAATGCTCGCCGGATCCGAGTCCCAGGGGCCGAACGCCGAATCGGGCGGAGCGCTTGGAAACCTGACCAAGGACCAGCTCCTTCCGGAGCTGATCGGACCCGCCTTCTCCGTGCCGGTAGGGAAGACGAGCGGACTGATCCAGACGGACCGCGGCTTCTACATCATCAAGGTCCTGGCCCGTGAGGCCCAGCCCTATCAGAAGTTCGACGACATCAAACAAACGATCCTGAACACGCTGACCAAGAAGACAACGGAAAAACGTCTGAGGCTGTGGCTCGAGAAGCTCCGGGCCCACTCTTACGTGGCCATCTATGCCCGCCGGGAAAACGGAACGGGAACCCCGACCGGGGCCGTCATTCCCCAGTAGGTCCCTCCCCAAGAACTTCCCGGACATGGCGGACCAGATCCAGAAGCCCCTCTCCCGTCCGGGCGCTCACCGGAAAGGGGCCGCCTAGCCCCTCATCCTCCGCCTCCCCGATCCACTGTCCCCAGGCACGAAGGGGAAGGCTCCGGGAGTTCCGGGAGAGAGTGTCCGTTTTCGTCACCACGATGGATACGGGAATGGACATCAGCCGGAACCATCGGGCCGCTTCGGTATCCAGGGGGAGGAGCTCCCTCCGGGCATCGACCAAAAGCAGGACCCTGCGGATATCCGGCCGGGCCTCGACGATCCGGGTGGAGGCATCCTGGGAGCTGGCCTTCGTGCTCTGGCCCCGGTTCATGTACCCATAGCCGGGGAAGTCGAGAAAGTATCCGCCGGTATGGATCCGGTACAGGTTGGGGAGGGTGGTGGCCCCGGGACGTTTTCCGGTTCGGGCCAACCCCCCATGCTCCGTGAGACGGTTGATCAGGGAGGATTTGCCCACATTAGATCGGCCGGCCAGACCAATGATGGGACCCTCCCCCGCGGGAGGCATCTGGCGAGGATCGGCGACGGAAAGGACAAAGGTGGCAGAGAGGCCGAAGGACTCTCCTCTTGTGGCGATGGGCTTCATGTGCGGAACCTCCCTCGATGGGGTGGACGGGTCCATCATTGTTGTCGAAAACGGCACCATACGCCTGGCGTCATTTCTTGAATCACCCTTTCCGGAGCCACTCCGGAAGGATCTCAAACGCTGGATGGAGGGCATGGAGGCCACCGGATCCCCCTCCCGCCACCTCCCCGACATTGCCGACATCCTTGCCTCGATGGAAGAGTCCGTGGCCCGCCAGCTTCTCCGGGACGCCGGACTCTCCCCCTCCGACCTCGATGTCATCGGCACCCATGGAATCACCGTTCGCCATCATCCCCGAACCCACCGGCTGGACTTTCTCCCCTCCCTGCCCACAAGCCGGGGGGTCTCCTACCAGGCGGCCCAGCCCTTTCCCCTGGCACAATCCTTCCGGACTCCGGTGGTCTCGCAGTTTCGGGGAGCTGATGTGGCGCTGGAAGGTCATGGAGCCCCTTTGGCTCCGATCTTCCACCGGGCCCTCTTTGCCGGAGAGCGCTCTCGGGCCTTCCTTAACATCGGAGGGATTGCCAACATTACCGGCCTTCCTCCCTCCGGAACAGACCTTCCCGTCATCGCCTTCGATACCGGTCCCGGCAACATGCTGATGGACCTGGCCACCTCCCTCGTGTCGGGAGGGGCTCTCCCCTTCGACCGGGACGGCAGCTTTGCCCGTCGGGGTCGTCCCGACCCCGAGCTTCTCGACNNCATCAGACCGCCCCTCCCCTCCGGGGAGCCGCTCCCCCCGCCCACCGCCTCTCCCCGGAGGAGGGGGACAATCTCCTGGCCACCCTGTCGGAGCTCACCGCTGCCGGAGTGGAGAGATCCCTCCCCTGGCTGGCCTCCCCTCCGGAGGAAATCATCGTAGGGGGGGGAGGGATGCGCAACCCCGATCTCATGGAACGCATCGCCCGGCGGACGGGTCTTCCCGTCATCTCCTCCCAGGAAAAGGGGTATCCTCCCCAGGCCATCGAATCGATGGCCTTCGCCTACATCGCCCTGCTCACCCTCTCCGGCCGCCCCGGAAATATCCCGGAGGTGACCGGAGCCCTCGCCCCCGCAGTTCTGGGGCAGATCACCCCTCCCCCCGGCGGACTCGACCCTCTCGGTCTTCAAGGGATCGCACGGCGCGCCGATATCCATCTTCCGTTCCCAGATCGACCCAGAAGGACCGGGTAAAGCTGGCCCGAACCCGGCCCCCTTCCACCAGACGCCGGCGGTAGATGTCGATCACAGACGGAGCCTCGCTGGGGTCCACCCCCTCGAAGATCTGTGGACGGACAACGTGAAGCCCCAGAAAGATCCCAGCCTTTACATCGGAGGGTCGGCCCCCCTCCCCGGACGCCGGGAGCCAGAGAGAGCCTCCCTGCCGTCGGCCGATGCGGCCCCGTTCGGTTTCGGGGCCGTGGGGAGAGAGAATGAGGTGGGCCAGGGAATCCTCCCGGATCGCCCGCCCCAAAAATGGGGCGAGGGAGAGAAAGGTCAGAATATCCGCATTGGCGATCAGGAGCCAGTCGAAGTCCTGATAGAGCTCCCGGGCCTTCGCAATCCCTCCTCCCGTCCCCAGAAGCCGCTCCTCCTCGGAGAAAAAGAGCTCGACCCCGGGGGGAACCAGGGGGGGAAGAGCCTCGCGCATCATCTCCCTTTTGTGGTGGACATTGACGATGATCCGCGACACGCCGGCCCTCACGAGGAGGTCCATGGACCAGGCGATGGCCGGACGCCCCCCCAACGGAACCAGAGGTTTGGGGAGATCCGGAAAGAGCGGACGGAGCCGGGTTCCCAGACCCGCGGCCAGGACGAATCCGCAGAGTCTCATGGAGAGACGGCAGGGTCGGGAAACCGCAGATAGGGGGAGAAGCTCTCGTAGAGCGGGGCCAGGGAGGGAACCCGCCCCACGATCCGGAGCATGTTCGCGTGAGTTCCGGCAACCGATCCCAGAAAGGCGGGATTCCCCTTCACGTCGGCGATGTAAAAGAATCGCCCGCAGGCCTTGAGATTCCGCTGGAAGGCATGGCGACAGAGACGCTCCATCGCCGCCTCGTGGGTTGTCATCGGCAAAACCCCCGCTCCCTCCGCAAGATCGAGGTAGCGAGCCAGCGCCTTTTCGATCCTTTCCAGAGGAACGGTGCGATAGGCATCGAAGAGGAAGGAGGCCAGATCATAATAAGGAGAGCCCCAGAGGAGATCCTGAAAGTCGATGAGGGCCAGGGAGCTGTCTGTCCGGACCATGATGTTCCGGGAGTGGTAGTCCCGATGAACCAGGACCTTGGCCTCCTCTCCGGCCAGATCGGCGGCTTCCCGGTCGAACCCCTCCCGGATTTGCCGAAGACGCCCCTCCGGCACGCCGGCGAGTCCATACTCCACGAAGTGCTCGAACTCCCAGCGGATGAGCTCCCGGGAGTAGGGACGATTCCGGACCCAGGAGAGATCTCCGTCGGGCCGGATGGTCTGAAGGCGCACGAGAAGGGCCAGCGCCTTTTCCGTCAGGGACTCCTCGGCGTTGGCCTCCGACTGGAGCCGGGAAAGAACGGTCTCGTCCCCCAGATCCTCCTGAAGGGTCTTCGACCCATCCGGAAGACGGTGGTAGATGGAGGGAACGGGAAGTCCCCTCCGGCCCAGGGCATCGGCCACCAGGAGGAAGGGATCGCCCGGGGGCTCCGAGGCCCCCCCGGACACGGCCTCCTCCGACTTCTTGAATCCCAGGGTTCCTTGCCTCTCCATGAGAATCGCCGTCCGGGGAGACTCCTCTCCCTTGAACTCCACCCGAAAGTACCGCCGGTTGGAGGCATCTCCCGTCAGGGGAATGCGACCGGCCGGAATGCGAGCCTTCGGCTTTCCCCAGCCTTCGACAAACTCTTTCCACTCCGCGTCATGAGTCATTCGCAACCCTTTGTTTTCCGATTAAAAAAGACAATGGCACGACGCCCCGCAATCCCGATAGAATGAACCACGGTTATGTTACATGGACTCACCGCAGGATGCCAACGCCTCCCTTCCCAAAAAGGTCTCCCTTGAGCCGACGTCTTTCTCACATGCGTTCCCTTCTTCCGGGGCTTCTTCTCTCGGTTCTTCTGGCGGTTCTGGCGACCGTCACCAGCCGGGAAATTGCCACAGTCACCGGGATCGCCATTGCCGGCCCGATCCTTCTTGCGATCCTTTTTGGCATTGCCGTCCGGAATGTCCGCCCTCTTCCCCACGCGCTCGACCCTGGGATCTCCTTTTCCTTCCGCACACTCCTTCGCCTGGGCATCGTGGGACTCGGCTTCGATTTCTCCGCCCGGGAGCTCGTCGGCATCGGACTGCGCGGGCTGATCCTCGATCTCGCCATCATCGTCTCGGTCTACCTTGTGGCACTCTGGTTCGGCCGTCTTCGGGGGCTTCCCGACAACCTCTCCCTCCTTCTGGGAACCGGGACCGCCATCTGCGGAGCCTCGGCCATCGTCGCCGCCAACGGGGTGATCCGCGGAAAGGATGAAGAGGTGGCCTACTCGGTCGCCACCGTCACCCTCTTCGGGACCCTCTCCATGTTCCTCTATCCCGTGGTTCGCCGCCTTCTCCATTTGCCGCCGGATGTCTACGGAGCCTGGTCCGGCTCCTCCATCCATGAAATTGGCCAGGTTGTCGGGGCGACACTTCCCTATTCGAAAGAGGCACTGGAGCTGGGAACCATGCTGAAGCTCACCCGCGTCGCCCTTCTCCTCCCGGTTGTTCTCCTTCTGGAGGCCTACGTCCTGGCGCGCGCACGGGCTGAAAATCCGGACCAGGGCAGGGGAAAGCGCCATTTTCCCTGGTTCGTGGGGGCCTTTGCCGGTGTGGTGCTTCTGAACTTCCTTCTGCCGCTTCCTCCGAAAATCCTCCAGCTCCTTCAGGAAGGAGATGCGGCGATCCTGGCCGTGGCCATGGCGGCCATGGGCCTTGAAACCCACCTCTCCCGGATCTTCCGGTTCGGAGTCCGCCCCCTGGCCTCGGGGATCTTCCTCTGGATCTTCGTCTCCCTCACCGGACTCGGGCTCTCCCTCCTTCTCTATGGCCACGGATCCCTCTCCGCGCTATGATGGGGAGTAGGCCAACCCCGTCACTCACCCGGAGTCCCCCTTGCCGGAACTTCCCGAAGTCGAAACGACCCGCCGGGCCATTCTTCCTGTCTTCACCGGACGGAGGATCGCCTCTATCACGCCTCTCCGTGAGGACATCTGGGCCACCGGCCGGCGTCCCCCCCGCGGCCCCTTCACAGGGGGGGAGATCGTTCGCCGCGGCAAGACCCTGATTTTCTCCCTCATTCCTGACAAGGCCGATCGATCCTCCCCCCCGATTTTCTTGCTCTCCCGATTCGGCATGTCGGGACGATGGGACCGGCGCCACCAGGGCTCCCGTCCCGCCCCCCACACCCATCTCGAGCTCCTCATCCCGGAGGAGGGAGTAATCCTTGCCTGGAGCGATCCCCGCAGGTTCGGCCGTCTTGAGATCTCCCCCTCCCCCGACGAATCCCGGCTTCTTGCCGGAACCGGGCCCGACGCCCTCTCCCTGGACGGACCGTCTCTTTTTGAGATATTCCGCCCGCTTGCCACCCCTCTGAGAAAGGCCCTGACCAACCCCGCCCTCCTTGCGGGGATCGGGAACATTTACATGGCAGAAATTCTCTTCGATGCCGGACTCTCCCCCTTCCGGCCAGCCGGCTCCCTCTCTCTCGCCGAAGCCTGTCGCCTCTCCCAAAGCCTCCACCGGATCCTGTCCTCGGCCATCGACTCCGGGGGCTCGACCATCCACTCCTATCGCCAGGAGGACGGCTCTCCCGGAGGCTACCAGAAATTTCATGCCGTCTACGGACGGGAGGGGAGCCCCTGCCGGCGGTGCGGACTTCCACTCCAGCGGACAACGGTCGAGGCCCGCTCCCTGTATTACTGCGCCCTCTGCCAGCCTCTCGCCGCCCCTTAGCCCACCCTTCCTTCCCGCTGCGCCCTCCCATGACTGACTCCCCCGGACACCTCTTTGTCCGGCCACACTTTTTCGGAAAATATGCTAGAATGACTTAACGTTTCCGCAGAGTTACCCGGCGAATCGCAACCGATCGTCCTCGGTAAAACGAGATCGTAAAAGAAGGATCCGGCCCAACATGAGGCCGAGATTACGAGAGCTTTCACCCTTTGACAGGAGGACCCGTTGGGAGATGTGAGGCAAGGCAACACACCCAAACCCGCGGAGACTCTGATCCGGATGCTGGGCCTCCCCTTCAAGGACAGTTTCCGCATCGAGGAAGCCCTGACCCATCGGTCAGCCTCCCACGAGCGCGGACGCAAGAAGCCCATCCCCAACTATGAGCGTCTTGAATTCCTGGGAGACCGAGTCGTCGGACTCATTGTCAGCGAATATCTTCTCAACATGTGGCCCCAGGCGACCGAGGGGGAGGTCGGACAGGTCTTCTCGACCATTGTCAGCACCCAGACCCTGGCCTCGATCGCCCGCCGGATGGATCTCGGCTCCTACATGATCCTCGGAAAGGGGAGCAATTCTTCCGGGGAGCGGGAAAATGCCTCCCTTCTGGCCGACACCTTCGAGGCTCTGACCGCCGCCATTTACTGCGAGTATGGCCTTGAAACGACCCGTCAGATCCTGATCCCCTGGTTTGCCCAGCCCCTTCAGGAGATTCTCCGGGCCATCGAATCGGCCCCTCCCCGGGAACCTCGGCGCGCGACCGTCCCTGAGCCCGCTCCCTCGCCCGTCGTCACGGTGACGGCCCCCCGATCGGCCACGCCCTCTCCCCGGGAGCGTCCCAAGCATCCCCCGAACTACAAGCTCCTGATCCAGAAATGGGCCCAGCAGAACTTCGGCCTTCTGCCCGAGGTGGTTCTGATCGAGGAATCGGGCCCCTCTCACCAAAAACGGTTCGTCATGGGGCTCAATCTCGGAGGAATTCTTCTGGGTGAGGGAAGCGACAGGACAAAGCGGGGGGCCCTTTTCTCCGCAATGGAGCGAATCTGGGAGAATATCGGGCAGGGGTATATGCCGGATCTTCCCCGCCTGGCCCCGGCGAGACAGGAATCAAAGTCCTCCGACCTCCGGGCCCCGGAGGATTCTCCGTTGGAGCTCTCTCCCGCTTCGCCCGAGGAGGAGCTTTCACCGAAAGCCTCCCCCGACGAGGAAGAGGCCTCTCACGGGATCTCCTACTCCGAGCCCTCTTCGGCCTTCACGGAAACCCCGATTCCGGTTCCCGAGACCCATTCCGAAGAAGGGAAGCATGAGGAATGGTCCGGACACCACTGATGATGCAGCCGTTCTAACGCAGGAGACCTTTCCCCTTTTTTCAGGACTTCTCGAGTCCGGGAAAGGCCTATTTTGGGGGGGCGGAGAATTAACCCCTGACCGCTTGTCCTCTTGTTCGAACGGGGTGCTAAAATAGAAGAAAGGCCTCCTCCGAGAGACCTCACTGTCTGTTATTGGCAACAATCACGGGTCACCCGTCCCGCCAGGAGCTGTTCATGGTTGAAGTTTTTGTTCGGGAAATATTTTTCGATTCGTCGAATCAGGCTTATATCCTCATCCTCCAGGACGAGTCACGCGATTGGACCCTCCCGGTCTGGGTCGGGCCCTTTGAAGCACAGGCTATCTCCATGGGGTTGGCCCGCACTCGCCCTGAAAGGCCTCAGACTCACGACCTCTTCATCTCCCTTCTCGATTCCATCACCGTGAAGCTTCTCTCCGTCGTCATCAGCCGCATCGAAGGGGAGGCCTACTTCGCCACGCTCCATCTTCTGTCGGAAAACTCCGAGTTTTCCATTGACGCCCGTCCGAGCGACGCCGTCGCCATCGCCATCCGCGGCGGAGTCCCGATTTTTGCCAAGGAAGGGATCCTCAGAAAGACGCCCCCCAATATGGACTTTCTCCAGCTCTCGGACCGGTCGGATGACCCGGAATAGCCGTCTTATTCACCATCTCCTTCTCCTGGGAGGACTCCTTCTTCTTCCGGGCTGTCAGGACTCCATCAACAATCTCTCGACCGAGCTCTACTCCAACGGAGACTTTTCCCCCAAGAATCTAGCACGAACGACCCTCGCCGTGACCCCCGTCGTTCACGGAGATGCATCCAAGGCTGAGGCCCGAGCCCTCTCCGGGCTCCTCGACCGGGAGCTCCAGAAGAAGCTCCCGCCCTCGAGCCTTTTCACCACCCGGCAGGTCCGGCTGCGCCTTGCCTCCGACCCCGTCCTCGCCGCCGAGTGGAAGGCGATGGCACCCCACATTTCGGTGCACAGCATCAAGGGGATGGAGGCGACGGAGGCCTTTGCCCGCCGGCTGGGTGTCCGCTATCTTCTGGAGTCCCAGATCCAGTACGCCGAGGTCGGAGGGGGAGCGGAGCAGGTTCGGTTTTTTTCCCGCATTTACGATATCAAGCTCCACCGGATCGTCTGGGAGGGAATCGGAGAGGGACGCGGCTATGAGCGTCTCTTCTTTCCGACCACACCGGCACCCTTTTTGACCGTTGCCCAAACTGCCGCCCAAGGGCTCGTCGGCCGTCTTTTCGGCCACTGACCCCCACCGAAGAAGGAGGCCCGGTTGCCCATCGTAAGGATTGTCGAGCTAGACAGGGAAATCGAGATTCCCGAAGGCCGGCTTCTCCTTCAGGGGGCCATGGATCAGGGGGTGGCGTTCGGCTTTGTCTGTGCCGGTGAATCGGCCTGTGCCACCTGCCTTGTCAAGGTCGTCGAAGGACTCGACTCTCTCCCCCCGCGCAATTCTGTAGAAGACTTCCTATCCAAGGCCATGCTCCTCGAGACCGACTACCGTCTTGCGTGTCAAACCCCAGCTGGCTCGGCCCCGCTGGTCCTCTCCTTCCCCTCTCTGGCCCGAAAAAGCTGATCACGGCCACTCCGCTACGACGCCTTCAGCAATCATCCTGCTCTTTTCCTCTCCCCCTGGGGTTACAGACGGCACCAGAAAGGGGGCAAGGCATGGATCCATCCAAAGAGTGACCCGGGGACGGGATGATGGAGAGAGGCAATAAGGAAGAAGAAAACGGAAGAGAAGGAAGCCGCTTCATGAACGCCGAAGGAGACAGGATGGCCCCATCTCCCGAGCGCCGGGACGGGGCCAATTGCAAGAAGGAGTTTTAGCGCAGGGCGGGGCTCACAGGAATCTGGCTTTTTCGGCCCTTCAAGGAAGAGGAGGCCGGAGAGTCGGCCACCGGAGAAATGGCCAGATTCCCGCTCTCCCAGAGTGTCCGAAGACAGTCGGTATGGAAGGCATGCCCCCCGCGACGAACAACAAACCGCCCCAGGATCGGACGATCGAGAAGGCGCATGTCCCCGAGAAAATCGAGGATCTTGTGGCGGACAAACTCATCGTCGTAGGTCTGCTGCTCCGGGTTGAGCAGGGCTTCTTTGCCCATGACGAGGGCATTGGAGAGGCTTCCCCCCTTGGCAAGGCCCATGGACCGCATTTTCTGGATGTCCGACTCGAAACAAAAGGTCTTGGCCCGGGAGATCTCCCGGTCGTAGATCCCTTCGGAGAGAATAAAGCCCGCCCGCTGGACAAGGCCTCCCCCGAAATCGATTTCATAGTCCACCTCAAAGTTTTCCGAGGGAGCGACGGACATGTATCGCCCCTCCGAGGAAAACTCTTCGGCTCGGGTAATGCGATAGAAAGACTGGGCCTTCCTTTGCTCGCAAAGCCCCCCCTCGCGGATCGCCTCGATCACGTTTCTGGCCGAGCCGTCGAGAATGGGAAGCTCCGCCCCGTCAACCTCAGCAATGACATTGTCGACGGAGAGGCCCGCAAGAGCCGAGAGAAGGTGTTCGACCGTCTGGACCGTCGCCTGACCGTCAAAGAGAACGGTCGAGAGGGTCGAGCGCTCCCGGCTGACAAATCGGACATGGGCAGGAATATAGACCGAGCCGAGGTCGGATCGGTGAAAGACGATGCCATGGTTCTCCGGTGCCGGACGCAGCACAAGGGAGACCTCCCGTCCGGAATGGAGACCGACTCCCCGGATTTCAACCGGTCGAACCAGCGTCTTCTGAAGCTTCACAGTATCCCCTCCCTTTTCGGCAGTCAGCGTAACGAAAGAGTGCACGCCCACGATCATGCAATTTTCCTGCCATAAGGGAGTGACTTTTTAAAGTATTGTGGGACGGCATTTTAGGAGTTTCCGGAGACGGAACGATGCGATCTGTTCTCCCCACCTGTGTCAGATTTTCCACAATCGTGTGGCAGGTCTGCCACACGGGAAGAAAATTTTTCCTCAGGGATAGGAGGAAGGCGGCTTCGTGAACATCGTGACGATAGGCAGGACGCCCACACCGGTCAGAAAGAGGATCAGAACGGTGATCAAGGTGACAAAAAGCCAGGTGGGAACCTTGAAGTCCTCCTTTTCCTGCCACTGCTTGCGGAGGATGAAAAAGGAAAAGGCCAGAAAGAACATCAGGGCGACGGTAGCCGCACCCTTCATGAGGGGATCCTTGACAGTGTAGAGGACCCACGAGATCACGATCAGGACCAGCACCGGCATGACGATCTTTAGGAAAAGTCTTTTTTCCAGGGATTTGGCCACGTGTATGCTCCTTGGGGCAGACGGCTCCGGGTCGAGAGTTACCCGAGAGAGCGGCGGAGTGTCGCCGCATTGAGGAGGTATTCCGAGAAGTCTTTTTCCTCCTGCATGAGGAAATAGATGCTCGACACGAAATTCCGGTGAAGATAGTGTTCGATCGTGACGGGACCCAAGGTGATCTTGAAGAAGTCCTCAATGAGGTCGATGTCCTCCTTGACGGTTCTCCATGCCTGGTCCTCGGCGGCCAGGAATTCCAGATTCTCCTTGTTCAGGAAGTTTCCGGCATCCTGCATGTCGTCCTTGAGTCGCCGGTAGAAGAGCGAGAGGTGGTCGCCCAACCCTTCCCGAATGGCTTGGGCGATTCCGCGGCCGGTTCCGATCAGCTCGGGAGGAATCCCCAGGGAATAAAGGGAGGCCGTAAAGCCGATGGCGCGGGGGAGCTGCTTCTGGCCAATTCCCCGGGAGTAGCCAAAAAGACCGATGTGCAGCTTCCTCTCCCGACGGGGAGGGATGCGGGAGGAGACGCGGTTGATGACGTCGGCCACCTCCTCGATCGTTTTTCGGTAGTGGTCGGAAAAGATCTCCGCGAGCCTCTCCCCGGCCTTGACCTCCTCGGGGGTATAGGCCAGAGGGACGGCGCCCGGAAGGGAGCGGTTGAGGAGGGTAATGGCCTCCCGGACATCTTCCTGGGGATAGTCGTACCGGAAGGCCGACTGCACCGTGACCGTCCGGACACCGGGATATTCCTCGATGAAATGGGGGACGTTCCAGGGAGAGAGCCCTCCCCGGAAGGGAAGCGACCCCACACCCATGATCGGAAAGACCGGAATGCCGGTTTCCTCTTCGAACTTGTAATATTCTGAAAGGGCCACCTTGGCGGCGATGGTCGCCGGCACGATCCCGGCATTTAACGCCGGATCGGAGCGGGCAATGAAGGGACGGAGATAGAGCGGCTTGGTGCCGTACTCCCGATCGTGGAGGTCCACATAGTCATGGAGGATCTTTCTCGAGGCGGTCAGCTCCGAGACTCCCTCAACCAGGGGAATGACCTGAAGATAGGAGGAGTCCTTGACCGTTCCCTCCTCGTCGAAGACCTGATTCTTGAGTTTTGCGATCTTCCGGAAGGTCTGCTGAAGGTAGAGCATCTTCTGCCCTTCGTCCGTCATGGGCAGGATCACCTCGAAGACGGGGGGGGTTTTGAGATGGAGATCTCGGGCCAGGTCCTCAAAGGTCAGGATCCCGATATAGGCCCGGGCAATCCGGTACTCCTTCTCATACCAGATATTGGGAAGCCGGAAGGTCAGAAAGATATCCTTCCCGATCTGGTTGTCCTTGAAGTAGTCGTAGTAGGTGGAAAAGAGCTTTTCCACCACCCCTTCGTCCACATACTTCCCTTCCCAGTCCCACATGTATTCCTGACAGCCGATATCGATGTAGCTGCGGTAGCACTCCTCGATCTCATCGAGGGTACTGATGAAGGGATCCTGATTTCCCTTCCAGTAGGGAGGGGCGGCATTGTCGGGATGCTGGGTCGCCATGGTGGTGGGGATTTTTCGGTCCAGCGATTTTTTCTGAAGATTTTTTCGGTCAATAAAATAGGCCAAGAGAACTCCACTGCGGAGGGTTTGTCGGGGTCGGGACCGGATGCTATCGCAGGATCAGAAGCCCGAAGATGTTCTGGAGAACTGCGGCCCAAAGGAGGACAAAGATTCCAAGGATGACGTTGAGATTTCTCAGAAGTCCCACCGTATGGCGGAGGCGGGACTTCTTCCCTTCGAGGCGAAGGGCCGTCTCGGAATCCTGCCCCTGCGAGAGCTGTTCCCGGGTCGTCTGGCGGATCTCTCCCGAGATCTTGGCGATGACGATTCCCAGAAGGGCGATTCCCCCTACGAAGCTCAGCTTGAGAAGCCAGAAGGTCTCGTAGGAGTTCTTGTAGGGGAAGACCATATTTTCGAGAGAGACGAGCCTGTCAAAGATCACGAAGGCCCCGGTGATGATCAGGAGCGAAAGGCTGACCCAGAAGACGGGAAGATAGAAATCCGTCGCCTTCTTGGCAAGCTTGCCCCGAATCGCCGGATCGACCCAAGACAAAAGCGGGCTGACGACGAAAAGCTGCAGGACCATGCCCCCGACAAGGGCCGCGGCGCCGACGAGATGCAGCCACCGGATAAACGTGATCGTGACAAACATGGATCCTCCTCAAAGAAAAATCGAGCTCTTTCCATTATCATACAAGTGAGCCTCCGATGGATAGTCCCACCGTTCCCGGAGGCCCTTGCCCGTCCGGATTTCGACCGTCAGGGACGGACGGCCCCTCATCCTCTGATGACAAGGAGCTCGCGTGCCGACATCTTCCGAAAAAGGGGAGGGCCCCCCTTTCTCATTCTCTCCCAAGGACCCCGCCTTTCTTGAACGGATCCGGGCGACGGCCCGCCGGGCGGCGGCCAGCGCCGGAGGGATTCTAATGGAGGGCCTCACCCGAAAAATCGAGGTGGGCTTCAAGGGCCGGATCAACCTCGTCACGGAGATCGATCTCGCCTCGGAAAGGACGATCATCGGGATTCTCTCGGAGGCCTTTCCCGAACACGGATTCCTCGCGGAGGAGAGCGGGAGCAGAAATGGAACTCCTTCTCCTTCCCCGGCTCCCCGCTCTTCGGGGCGATGGATTATCGACCCTCTCGATGGAACCACGAACTATGCCCACCGCTATCCGGCCTTTTGCATCTCCATCGCTTACGAGGAAGCGGGCTCCGTCCTCTACGGCCTCGTTTCTGACCCCCTCCGGAGAATGGACTTCGAAGCCCTTCGGGGTCAGGGAGCCACCCTCAACGGATCTCCGCTCTCCGTTTCGTCCGAGAGCGATCCCGAACGCTCTCTCTTATGCACGGGATTTTCCTATCGACAGGCCGATGGTCCTGTCCTCAGGAACCTCGATCACTTCGAAAGATTCTCCCGGGGGGCCCAGGGGATCCGGAGGTCGGGGTCGGCCGCCCTCGACCTCTGCCATGTGGCCATGGGAGTTCTCGACGGATTCTGGGAGCTCGACCTCTCCCCCTGGGACACCGCCGCCGGAACCCTGATCGTTGCCGAAGCCGGAGGACAGGTCACGGACGGCACCGGAGCCCCCTTTCGCCTCGACGCCCCCATCGTGGTCGCAAGCAACGGTCGGATACATGGGTGGATGGTCCGGACTATCCGGCAGGACGAAGAGGGTCAGGGACAAAGACCAGAACCAGAATAAGGGCCGCCACCATCCCCCAAACCTTCCGGGACAAGGGCAATTCCTCCCTTTCTCCGTGGGCTTCACCCAAGTCAGGATGCACCGGACCGAACAGGAGAACGAGCCCTCCGAAGATCCACCAGCCCCTCCACCCCAAAAAACCGAGGATCCCCATCGCAAGAACCAGCCCCCAGGAGACAAATCGGGCCTTGCGCCCGAAGAGGGCGTATGAGATGTGGCCTCCGTCAAGCTGTCCCACCGGAAGCAGGTTGAGGGCCGTCACCAGAAGGCCCACCCATCCGGCAAAGCCCACTGGCGAGAGCAGGAGGGTCTGACCAGGGCCGTTTACTCCTCCAAAGAGGGCTTCCATTCCCTTAAAAAGAAGTGACTCCCCCAAAATCAGACCCTTCCCGTCACCCGGAGAGCCTCCCATGACGGAAGATATCCTGATCCCGACTATCAGGGCCAGAATCGACGGAACGAGACCCGCAACCGGTCCGGCCAGGGCAATGTCAAAGAGCGCCACGCGCGATCCCGGGAGACGGGGAAGCCGGATCAGGGCTCCGAAGGTTCCCACCAACGTGGGAGCGGGGATGAACCAGGGCAAGGGGGAATTGACGCCATAATGTCGGGCCATCAAAAAGTGCCCGGCCTCATGAGCAGAAAGGATCAGGAGAAGCGTCAGGGAATAGGGCAGCCCCGTGAAGAATCCTCCGGGGGTTGCCAGCGGGTCGACTCCGGCCAGCAGGGCACCGGCAAAGGTGGTCGAGAGGGCGGTCAGGGAAAACAGGATTCCCGCCAGAAATTTCTCCCGACGGGGACGGGGCTCCAGGGGCATGGTCAGGGAAGCTTCTGGCTTTTCTTCTTTTGCATCCTGCGGGGCCGGATCATGAACACGTAGTAGATGACAAAAAATCCCCCTGCAAGATAGGCCCCGCCTCCCACGGTTCCGAAGTCGAAGGTCCCCCGTTTGTGGTCCGGGGAGAAGAAGGTATTGATGTTTTGTCCGGTCCGGTTCCCCAAGATGGGAAGAGAAAGAATGATCGCCGTCGCATAGACGATGACGATCAGGATGACCATCCACCAGGGAATGGGGCCCTGGCTCCGCTCGATCTCCCGAGCCACCTCGTTTTGTTGTATGTCCCGCGGATCTTCTCGCATTTTCCCCCTCCTTCTCTCATCCTAGGGCCCTTGAGCTCCAATTTCAAGACGGAGGGCAATGAATTCCCGACTTTACTCTCCCCCGAAAAAATATAGTATAATGAACAGAGATGATCTACTATTTTGAACATACTCCTTCCTCTCCCCCTCTAAGGAAAGCAGGGCATCTCCTTCCAACCGAAAAGATGATGCATCCGTGATGACGCTCTTTCCCTCTCCGATTTTCCTGACTCTCGCCGCACTTCTCACCCTTCTTTTCACAGGACTGGCCGGTGCCGGAGTTGTCGGGCGCCGCCCCTCTCTGGCCTCCTTTTTCTTTACCCTCCTCTCCCTGGAGAGTCTGGCCATTGCCCTTTCGGGGCTTCTCCCCCTTGTCACAACCTCGGACACCCGACTGATCCTACCCGGAGGAATTCCCGGACTCTCATTTCATCTTCGCCTCGATCCTCTCTCGGGCTTTTTTCTTCTTCTTCTGGGAGGAGCCTCGGCGGGAGTTCTGCTCTATTCGGCCGGATACACAAAGAATGAGGCCCCTGAAAAGAAGGCCCAGTTTCTGGCCAAGACCACGGTTTTTCTCTTTTTTACGGGGGGAGTCTTCCTCGCCGCTGATGTCTACTCCTTCATGCTTTTCTGGGAGATCATGGCCGTCGCCTCGTTTTTCCTGATCCTTTCCGGAGAAAACACCGAAGGGGTTCGTCGCGCCAGCTATCTCACGCTCCTCCTGGCGCATGGAGGAAGCATGCTGATCGTGACCGCCTTTGCGCTCCTGGCCACCCGGGAGCTTCCCTCCGGCTCGCTGACGATGGCCTCCTTCTCTTTCGAGGCCCTGAAGATGAACCATCTGTCCTCAGGAGAAGCCCTTCTGGTTTCCCTCCTTTTTCTATTGGGCTTCGGAGCCAAGGCCGGCGTTGTCCCTCTTCACGTCTGGCTCCCGCTGGCGCATCCGGCCGCCCCGGCTCCGGCCTCGGCCCTGTTGAGCGGGGTCATGCTCAAGGCGGCCATCTACGGACTGATCCGCGCCCTCTTCGACCTCGTGGGACTTCCCCAGCTCGCCCCCTCATTTGGCATTCTCCTGCTCGTCACCGGAGCCTTCATGGCCCTGTTCGGGATTCTTCACGCCATCCTCCAGTCTGACACCAAGACCCTTCTCGCCTACTCTTCCATTGAAAACATCGGCCTGATTCTCTTGGGAACAGGGCTCGGCATTCTCTATCTGAAGACAGGACACCCCCTGGCAGGAACCCTGGCACTCTGTGCCGCTCTCTACCACGCCCTCAACCATGCCTTCTTCAAGGCACTTCTCTTCCTTGGGGCGGGAACCATGATTCATGCGACGGGGGAGACGAATCTCAACCGGATGGGAGGGCTCTTCAAAAAAATGCCTGTCTCCGGAGCCTTGGTCCTCATCGCGGTCCTTTCCATTTCAGGGATTCCTCCGACGAACGGCTTCGTCTCGGAATGGCTTCTTCTCCAGTCCACCCTGCAGGCCCGCGACCTCCTCGGAACCATTCAACGCAGTGCCGTTCTTTTTGGCGCGGCCATACTTGTGTTGGCATCGGCCCTCGCCGCCATGGGATTTCTCAAGTTCTTCGGGGTGGGATATCTTGGCCAGCCCCGTTCCGACGGGGCCAGGGCGGCTCACGAATGTTCCCTCTTTGAACGATTGGGCATGGGAGGCCTGGCCATGGGCTCTCTCTTCCTGGGGCTCTTTCCCAGCCTCGTCCTCGGTGAAATCCTCAAGGCCGTCTCTCCCCTGACCTCCACGACCCTGCCCTCTCCCTCCGGAGCCTACGGATGGGCCTGGCTTCTCCCCCTTCCCCCGGCCGGCCCCTCCACATCCCCTCTTTTTCTTCTCCTTCTCCTCGTCATCCTGACACTGCCCGTCCTCTGGCTTGTTCTGGGGACAGAAGGAAAAAAGCGTCGCCTCTCAATCCCCTGGGGATGCGGCTATCGCGATTCTTACAGACGCTCCCAGGCCACAGCCGAATCCTTTGCCCAGCCGATTCGCCATTTCTTTCCAGTCTTTTTCTCCATGAAGAGACATCTCCCCTCTCCGGATGATCCCGATCCTGTCTTTCTCCTCTCCGTCGAGGATCCTCACTGGCCGCTCCTCTATCGCCCGCTGTTCCGTCTTTTTGTCGCCATTGCGGAAGGGGCGGAACGTGTTCGCTCGGGGCGAATTTCAATCTACCTGATCTACAGCTTCACCACCCTCATCCTTCTTCTGTCGGTGCTCCGATGGCACTAGCTTCTTCCTTTCACGGCTCCTTAGCCATCGCGATCTCCCTTCTTCAGATGGCCTTTGTCCTTTTCCTGGCCCCCCTTTTATATGGGTGGATCGGTACCGTCCGGGCCATTCTCCAGAACCGATCCCCTGCTGGGATTTTGCAACCCTGGAGGAATCTTGTGCGCCTCTTTCGCAAGGAGATGATTCTTCCGGAGGGGCATTCGCCTCTTTTCCTCGCTGTCCCGCCTCTCTTTTTCTCCATCATGGCGGTGGCGGCCCTTCTTGTCCCCTTTTTGGGAACATCCCCTCCTCTGGCTCCCGTCGCCGATGCCGTCACGCTTGTCGGCCTCTTCTCTTTGGCCCGGTTTTCCATGGCAATGGCCGCCATGGATCTCGGAACCCCCTTCGGAGACATGGGAGGGCGCAGGGAGATGATGGTGGCCTTTCTGACCGAGCCTGCCACCCTCATGATCCTCTTCACCGTCTCGCTCTGGTCGGGATCCACGTCGATCCCTTCGATCCTGACATCTTTCTCGAAGGGCCCTCTCCCCTTTCATCCCAGCCTCCTGATTGCCGCCATGGCCTTCATCCTTGTCTTCCTCGGAGAAAATGCCCGGCTCCCCATCGACAACCCATCGACGCACCTGGAGCTGACGATGATCCACGAGGCGATGCTTCTCGAATATTCCGGCCCCCTTCTGGCCCTGATGGAATGGGGATCGATGCAAAAGCTCCTTCTCTACCTCCTTCTGGGAATCGACTTTTTTGCCCCCGCGGGGATTCCGCGGACTTTCGCTCTTTCGGGCCTTCTCGAAGGGGGGATCCTTCTTTTGGGAAAACTTTTCATTCTCGGAGCTCTTCTGGCCCTGATCGAATCACTCTTTGCGAAGCTCAGGATCTTCAGGGTCCCGGAATTCACGGCATTGGCCTATCTTCTGTCAACGCTGGGTTTTCTCCTTCACTTTGTCCTTGAGGGATAACATGGCTGCCTCTTTTGTCTCTCCCCCGACGAGCCCGCTTGTCGGCTTCCTCGGAAGCGCCCTTCTCCTTTCCTCGTTCGCCATGCTCTCCATGAGGCGAATGGCCTCCCTTGTCAGAATCTTTGCCCTGCAGGGAATCCTCCTGACACTCAGCACGCTCTCTGTGGCCCTTGCCGCAGGAGAGCCTCATCTTTTCTTCTCCGCCCTCTTCACCCTGGCCTTCAAGGTTCTTCTGCTGCCGATCCTTCTCTTTCGCCTTCTCGAGCGACTGCACATCCGGGGAGAGGTGGAGGTTCTTCTTAACGTTCCGACCACCATGGTGGTCGGACTCTTTGTCGTGGTTTTTTCCTTTGCCCTGGCCGCCCCCATCTCCGAGATGGCCAATACGGTCTCCCGCGGGTTGATCGGAGTAGGTCTGGCCGCCCTGCTCCTCTCCTTCCTCATGATGATCACCCGACGAAAGGCCGTCACGCAGGTGTTGGGATTTCTGGGAATGGAAAACGCCCTCTTTTTCTCCGCGATCAATGCCACCTATGGGATGCCCATGGTCGTGGAGCTTGGCGTGGCCTTCGATGTTCTTGT
Source organism: Nitrospirae bacterium UBA4572 (assembly GCA_002387725.1). Classification (GTDB taxonomy): domain Bacteria; phylum Nitrospirota; class Leptospirillia; order Leptospirillales; family Leptospirillaceae; genus UBA4572. Next base: position 56,589 of record DGKK01000025.1, on the reverse strand, counting down.
GGGCACCTTCGTCTTCGGGATCTTCTTCTTCCAGATCCGGGAAACATTCGAAAGCTTTGACCTGAAACACATGGACAATACCCCGACGGAGTGACTGTGATTCTCGTCCTCATGATACTTTCACCGATCACCGGAGCCATCGTTCTTGGCCTCTGGGGCCACAGGAAAATCGCCCCGCTCCTGAATATCGCCTTCTCGCTCCTGACCTTTTTCCTCACCCTCATCCTCGGTGAAGAGGTCTCGCTTCATGGCCCCCTGGTCGCCCTCGACGAGAATCTCTTCGCCGACACCTTCTCCTCCCTTTTTCTTGTCATCACCGGAGGAGTCGCGGCGACGACCTCCTTTTTCTCTCTCCGGTACATGACGATCGAGGCTTCTCATGGCAGACTGACACCGGAAAGGACCCGCCTCTATCTCGCGCTTTACCAGATTTTCGTCCTGACGATGATTGTCGTTCTGGCAAGCAACAACCTGGGTCTTTTGTGGGTGGCGCTCGAAGGAGCGACCCTGGCGACGGTCCTTCTCGTAGGGTGGACCCGAACCCCCGCCGCCATCAAGGCCTCCTGGAAATACTTCATCCTTTGCGGCGTCGGAATTGCCCAGGCTCTTTTCGGAACGATCCTCCTTTATTTCGCCTCCGAAAAAACCCTGGGACCCGGAGGAACGGCGCTTCTTCTCACTCACCTCGAGACCGTCAAGTCGCAGCTCGAACCCACCGTGATGTCGCTGGCCTTCGTCTTTTTTATGGTGGGATACGGAACCAAGGTCGGGCTTGTCCCCCTTCACAACTGGCTTCCGGATGCCCATGCGGAAGGTCCCACACCCATCTCGGCGGTCCTTTCGGGCCTCCTCCTGAACGTCGCCCTCTATGCCATCCTCAGAGTCAAGTCCCTGGCAGACGGAGCGATCCACAGCTCCATGCCCTCGAATCTCCTGATGGGATTCGGACTGGCCTCCGTCCTCCTCGCCTCGATCTCGATGTGGAAGAGGCAGGACATCAAACGCCTTTTCGCCTACTCCTCGATCGAGCACATGGGGCTCGCCACTCTGGCCTTCGGCATCGGTGGCCCGCTGGCCACCTTTGCGGGACTACTCCATATGACCACTCACAGCCTCGTCAAATCGGCGATCTTCTTTGCCGTGGGACACATTGTCCAGACCTCCGGGTCACAGAAGATTCCGTCCATCCGCGAGGTGGCCCTCAGGACGCCCGGACTCGCCCGGGCACTCCTGGCGGGAGGATTCGCCATCACGGGCCTCCCTCCCTTCGCCCTCTTTGCCAGCGAGCTTCTGATCATCACCGAGGCCGTCAAAAGAATTCCCTTTGCCGTTCCCTTTCTCCTTCTCGCCCTCTTCGTCACCTTCGGAGTACTGATCTTCCGCATTCTCGAGATCAGTGAAGGGGGCCCCTCCATGACGACGAAACCCCTCCCCCCACTGCCCAAGCTCACGTTTTTCCCTATCTGGATCCATCTCGGACTGGCGCTGATCCTGGGAACGGTCTTTCCGGCCACTCTCTACTCGGTTTATCAGAAGGCCCTTCTTGTCCTTGGAGGTCCCCATGGAGGGTGACTCATCCCCTTTTTTTTCTCCCGAGACCGGCTTTGATCGTCTTCATGGCGGCATTCCCCATACCTTTCTCGTCACCGAGTCACCCGACCGTTACCTGGCACAGGCGCGCCTTCTGTCCAGCAATGGAGCCAGGCTTCTGACGCTCTGGTCCGAGTCCCTCCCGGCCATCCGGGCAGCGATTCTGCTCAGGGAAGGTCTTGTTCTTCTGTCCCTTTCCCTGCCAAAGGACGCCGTCTCTTTTCCCTCCCTCTCCTCAATCTTCCCTCCTGCTGCCCGCTTTGAGCGTACGATCCACGATCTCTTTGGGCTCATCCCGGACGGGTTGGCGGACCTTCGTCCCTGGATTGATCACGGCCTCTGGAGCCATCCCCCCCTCTCACACACCCCTTCTCCCCTGACACGCCTGGCTCAAGGTATGGACTATCCTTTCGTAAGGGTCCGCGGGGACGGCGTCCATGAGATTCCCGTCGGGCCCGTTCACGCCGGCATCATCGAGCCGGGTCATTTCCGCTTTTCCGTTGTCGGAGAAAAAGTCCTCCGTCTGGAGACCCGGATGGGCTATACCCACAAGGGAATCGCGCGCCTTTTTCGGGGACGGAATCTCCCGGAAGCCGCCCGTTTGGCCTCACGGATTTCGGGAGATTCGGCAGTGGCCACCTCGCTGGCCTTTTCAAAGGCCGTCGAAGAGGCCCTGGATATCGAGATCTCGGAGGGGGTCCGGTTTGTCCGGGCCATTCTGCTGGAGAGGGAGAGAATCGCGAATCACCTGGCCGACCTGGGGGCTCTCGGAAATGATGCGGGGCTCGCTGTCGCTCTCTCCCTCTTTCATCCCCTCCGCGAAGCCATGCATCGCATCAACCTGTCCCTTTTCGGCCACCGACTCCTCTTTGATTCGGTTGTTCCCGGAGGTGTCTCAACAGGCCTCTCCGGAGCCATGATCGAAACCCTTCTCCTGGAGAATGAACGACTTCAGGCCGAGGTCTCCCTTCTTGAAAGGATTTACGCCGATCACGGCGGGCTTCAGGATCGATTCCAGAATACGGGCATTCTGTCTCCGGAGGTTGCCGGCAGACTGGGGATCGGAGGGGTGGCTGGCCGCGCCAGTGGTCAGGGATGGGATCTTCGCGTCGACCATCGGGAAGACCCTGTGCACCGCTTTGCTCCCGCCCTGGCGCTCGACCATATCGGAGACGTGGCCTCTCGGGTCCGGATCCGTTTTTTCGAAATATTTGAATCCCTGCGACTGACTCATGCCCTCCTGACAAGCTTTCCCGGACCCGACATCTGCGCGACGATCCCGGACCCTCCGGCCCCCCGGGAAGGAGCCGGCATTGTGGAAGGGTTCCGCGGAGAGGTTCTGGGATGGGTCCGGATCCTCCCGGGCAAGATTCTCGCAGATGCCCATATCGCGGATGGTTCGCCCCTTCTGTGGCATGCGCTTGAAGCCTCTGTCCCCGGGAATCTCGTGGCCGACTTCCCTCTGATCAACAAGTCATTCAATCCGAGCTACAGTGCCTCGGACCTTTAGGAGACTCCCATGTGGAAACTTCTCTGGAAGATTTTGAAGACAGGCACACTGACCGAATCTCCCACCAGGACTCAGGAAGAGACAGGACGACCTCCGTTTCTCCATAGCGCCTCCATCCGCCATGTGGATGCCGGCTCCTGCAATGGATGCGAGCTCGAACTCTGGGCCCTGGAAAATCCCGTCACCTCCCTCTCCAGCCTTGGATTCTCATTTGTTGCCTCTCCGCGCCACGCCGACATTCTTCTGGTTACCGGACCGGTGAGCTGCCATATGAAGGAAGCCCTTGAAACGACCCACCAGGCGATGCCCGCTCCGAAACGGGTCCTGGCCGTTGGGGACTGCGCCATCTCCGGAGGGGTGTTCCGGGGAAGCTACGCGACCCACGATGGACTTTCCTCAATTCTTCCACCCGATGTCACAGTTCACGGCTGTCCCCCTCCTCCGGAGGCCATTGTCGAGGGAGTGCTCCGGGCCTTTGGGTCTCCTCCTCACCACTCCTGACGGCTGCTCCTTGATTTGGTCCTCGAAGGACCCTTAACATAGAAAGACCGGACAAAACATCCCAGGAGCGGGATTTCAGACCGACACACCGTCACGGAAGCTCTTCCTTTTGTTCAGAACCGACCACACTATATGCGAGAGACCACAATGACACCCACACACGCCGCTTCTCATGATGTGCGATCCCTTGCCCGATTGATTCTGACCTCGGAGCGCCCTACGCTCATGATCGGATCGTCGACCCGTTGGGGTTGGAATGATACCGATGCGGAGCGCCGTCGCCTGATGCGTTTTTTCGAGGAGACGATTCCCGCCATCGATCTGGCGCACGTTTCCGACTTCAAGCCGGCGGACACCCTTGTCTTCTCATCGGGAATCACTCTTCTCTCCGGGATTCCCAAGGGCCGGCTGGATTCCATCCTTGTGCACCTCGAGAGCATCCGGGATTCCTGCGGGACCATCCTTCTTCTTGATGACCATGGCCTAGCCCCGACGGGCCACATTCATCTCGATGTCCGGGAGCTCGACCTTTTACAAAGTCTGACCCGCGAGATCTCGGCCCTTCTCTCCGATTCCGCCTTCACTCCCTGGGGAGCCACACCGGAAGGGGTGGCCCATTCCCGGAATCTCGTCAAATACCCCGAAAAGCGTCCGGACTGGAAGTGGGACGAGACAAAGGCCCTGCACATTCCAGAGGAGTTTCGCCATGATCTCGCCGCAGGACTCGACGAACATGCCGAATGAGTCTTCCTGGATTGACTGCTAGGAGAGAGAAAAAAAGAAACGAAACAAGAACTTTCGCAGGAATCCGGCCTCTTGATCCCTTCAAGGGATCAAGAGGAGACTTCCCCAGGTTTGACTTGATTTGAGAACTGGTGATAGTGTATTCGAACGCTGGATAATATTGTTGTCGCAGGCTGATTGAAGATGCGGGATCCTCTCCGGGACAAATTGGACAGGCAGATCCCGGGTTGATGGCTTTCTTCATATGCCGATCTCCTTAGCCCAGGAAATAGACACGGATTCCCGGCATGCCTTGGTTCACGACACGCCACGACAACTCTGGCGTCCCCCTGGACCCTGGTTCGGAGCCTTGGCCCGATTCAATCAAGCTTTAGCGTTTTCACCCTCTCTTCACTGACCATCTTCCATATTAAGGAGTCATGAATGTCCGATTCGGCAGGAGTCAAAGACGTCCAGGCAGGCAAAGCCCCTGAAGTCAAGGGAACCCCCGAGAGCGAACTCTCCGCGGGCGATCGACAGAAGGTCGTTACCCCGGAATACATGTTCTTCGAAGCCCCTCGGGAAAGAGCGTTCATTACAGGGTCCGAAGCCGCCAAGGAGGCCATTCGCCGCTCCAACGTCGACGTCGCCATCTCCTACCCGATCACTCCCCAGAGCGAGACCATGCAGCAGGTGGGCTCCCTTTGGGCCGAAGGATATGTCAAGGAATATTTCCGTGGAGAAGAAGAAATCGGCGTGATGTCCGCCATTGCCGGCTCTTCCCGGGCAGGCGCCCGGTCCATGACCGCCACCGCCGGTCCCGGACTCATGAGAGGCATGGAAGTGATCGCCTCCTGGCCAGGTGGACGGATTCCCGCAGTTCTCCTGATCATGTGCCGGGTGGTCAATGCCCCTCTCGCCATCCAGCCCGACAATGTCGAGCTCGCCTATCTTCTCAATTCCGGTCTTATCCTCCTCCACGGAGAGAATCAGCAGGACTTCTTCGACTACACCATGAAGGCCTTCATCATTTCCGAGCGACCTGAGGTCACCCTCCCCGTGGCGGTGGCGGTGGACGGATTCTTTGTCACCCATGCCCGCGGATATGTCAACATTCCCTCGAAGGACATCAAGCTTCCTCCGAGAGATCCCTATGCCGAAGCCGTTCCGGCAATGGACAACGAAAATCCTCCGGCCCGTCTTTCCCGCGATGCGCCGATCCAGAAGAGCAACTTCATCAGCTATCAGGTTCATGCCTCCTGGCAGCAGGAAGTATGGGCTGCCAACGAGAGAGCCCGTCGCTACATCAACAAATACATGGGAGGCCTGATCGAGGTCGTCAACCCAGATGCAGAAATCATGCTGATCGCTTCCGGGAGTGCCGTCTCCCAGTCCCGGGAGGCTGTCCGTCAGGCGGAAGAGGAACACAACACCAAGATCGGACTCATCAAGGTCCGTTCGATTCGCCCCTTCCCCACGCCGGAACTTCGCGAGGCCTGCAAGCACGCGAAGAGAATCATCGTCCCCGAGTTTAACTACATGGGATGGCTTCATCGTGAAATCGTCACCGCACTGTACGGACACTCCAAGGCAGAGATCGTTGCCGGACCTCGGGTCTACGGCGGTATGTCCATGCCCACGGAGATGATCCTTCAGACGATCTTCCCGAACAAGAAATTTGTTTTTTAGCCACGTCAAGACATTCAGGGTCATCAGAACAACACGACGTCAAAAGAAAACTTCTTTGACTTATCAAGAATATGGAGCTGACCAATGAGCTTTAAGAATATGACCATCACTCCCGGTTGGGAGAAGTACATGACCAAGGAATACGTGGACCTCGTGGAGCGCGGTCCCTACGGGAAACAGAAAAAGGTCTCCGAAATGGGCTCCTTCAAGGAGGTCCTCGAGGAGCATCCCATGTGCGCCGGTTGCGCCATGACCCTTTTCATCCGTCTCACGATGGTGGGACTCCCCAACCCCGAGCACACCATTCTCATCGGAACGGCCGGATGCGGTCGACTCGCATTGACCCAGACTTCGATTCCCTTCATCTACGGAAACTACGGGGACACCAATGCGGTGGCCTCCGGCCTCAAGCGCGGCCTTGAAGTCCGGTTCAAGGATCAGGCCAAGGACGTGGTCGTGATGGCAGGTGACGGCGGACTGGCGGACATCGGTTTCAGCGCCGTGATGCACTCCTGGTTCCGCAAGGAACGTTTTACCACCATCATGCTCGACAACGAAGTCTATGGGAATACCGGAGGTCAGGAGAGCGGCATGACCGAGCGCGGTGCCCTCCTCAAGATGGCCCCCAAGGGCAAGCTCTTCGACAAGATGGACATGATCGGTCTGGCCCAGACATCAGGCGTTGCCTACATTGCCCGTCTGACCCCCACCAATCCGACCCGGGTGGCTTCCGTGGTTAGGAAAGCCGTCATGATTGCCCGAGAAGTCGGTCCCACCTTTATTCAGGCCTACACCTCCTGCAATATCGAATACGCCATCCCGACCCCGAAGGTTCTTGACGATGCCCGGGAGATCGAATCGAAGCGTTACGGTTTCATGGAAATCATCTCCGATGAAGCCAAGGCCTACCTTGAATCCATCGATACCTCCAAGAAAGCCAAGAAGTAGGAGTCAGGACCCGGGAGGGGAAACGGCAATCGTTCTCTCCTCCCCCAATTGAAGGAGATCGCACCATGCAACTCAAGCGTTACAACATCCGTATGGCCGGTATCGGAGGCCAGGGAGTCGTCACCGCCTCCCACATCCTGAGCAACGGGATGGTGATCAATGGCGGGGAAAGCACCCTTGTTCCCTTTTTCGGCTCCGAGAAGCGCATGGCTCCGGTTGAATCCTACGTTCGCATTGCCATCGACAGAATTTATGAAATTGGGGAAATCATCTACCCCAACGTGATCATGATTTTCCATCCTCAGGTGATCACTCACGGAAAATCCTATACGATGCCGTTCTATTCCGGACTCAAGCAGAACGGTGTCGTCCTCATCAACTCCGACACCCCGATTCCCCTGCAGCCCGATGAGGTTCGCGAACTTGAGGAGCGTCAGGCACGGATCCACTACCTTCCGGCCACAACCATGGCCCGTGAAGTCGGCGGAACCGACCTCGCCACAAACATGGCCATGGTGGGAGCCATCGCCTCGATTCTTGGCATCCCGTCGATGGAATCCCTCGAACAGTCTGTCCGTGAACGCTTTCTCGGAAAGGGATTTGTCGTCTCCGGAGGCACGGCCGCTCTCGACAATGTGATCGAAAAGAAATTTGCCAAAAAAGAGCAGCTTCTGAAGAGCAACATGGCCGTTATTGCCGCCGCCTACCAATATGCCCAGGATCACGGCTGGGCCGCTAAGAGCCAAAAGGCCTCCGTCTGATCTAACTAAAGGAGAAATCCCTTGTATCTTGTCGCGCATATCGACCAAGCTATCTGCAGTGAAACTGCCTGTCGCCTCTGCACCCAGTATTGCCCCGAGGCCAACACCATCCTCTACGATAACGCCGCCAAAACGGCCTTCGTTGCCGTTGATCGGTGCAAGGGCTGTGAGATCTGCGTGGGAATCTGTGATGACCTTGCCAAACACCACGCCATCAAGATGATCATGATCACGGACCTTAAAGACACCTTCGAGCTTTCCAAGGAGGGATTCCGTCCCGAATCCTGGACGGGGAAACATCCCTGACTTCTCATTTCTGAACCTTTGATCCAATTAAAAGGAGGGCCTTCGGGCCTTCCTTTTCTTTTTCTTGCCCCTATCATTTTCCCTCCGGGAGATCTGCCGATGAAAGATTCCGGAACTATCCCGATCCGAACTCTTTTCTCTTTTCTCACCTCCTTTTGTCTTATCTCCGCCCTTATTGTTCTTTTGGGCTTTCCTGCCCGTTCCTTCGGCTCTCCCATCTCCCTTGAGGGAAATGGGGGGTGGGTGAATGGACAGGGACCTGTTTCTCCTCCCCATCTTCAGGGAAAAGTTGTCCTCTATGATTTTTGGGACTACACCTGCATCAACTGCATTCGAACATTTCCCCATCTTGATGAGATCTATCGAAAATACAAGGACAAGGGTCTCGTCATTGTCGGGATCCATTCTCCCGAATTCGACTTTGCCGCACGGCCGGAGAGAGTCGAGAGGGCCATCGCCCAGTACCACATCATTTTTCCCGTCGTTCTCGACAAGGATCAGACGCTCTGGAGACGTTTCAAAAATCATTACTGGCCCTCAGACTACCTCTATGGCCCCGACGGTACACTTCTCTACCACTCCATCGGAGAGGGCGGATATGATGAGCTTGAAGACAGTATCGTCTCCGCCCTTCATCTTCCCGCTCCGCCTCAGGGAAATTTGGATTCTGGCGGTTTTTCCCCCGACCTCACCCCCGAGCTCTATGCCGGAACAGATCGGGGACACCTTGGAAATGCCTCGGGTTTTCATAAAAAAGAATATTACTATTCTGGCCAAACAAAAATAAATAATTCAATAATTCTTAATGGGTTATGGTCATCAACTCCGGATCATGTTTTTTCGGGAATTTCAAAAGACAATCATCCTCCGGTGCTCACTGTCTATTATCAGGGACGGGGGGTCAATGCCGTGATGAGGCGTCCGAAGGGCCAATCCGAAGGCATCGTTCTTGTCACCGTCGATGGGCACCCCCTTGCAAAAGATGAGGCCGGATCCGACACCACGATCGATCCGAAGTCCGGAACCATCGTCCGGGTTAACGGCTCCCGGATGTATGCCATCGTCACCGGACAAAGCTATGGACCTCACCGGCTGGACCTTGTCTTCCTCACCCCGGAAACATCGCTCTACACGCTCACATTCAACCCCTGAGGCCTTGGTGTCGACCACTTCCTCCACCTATACGTATGCCTCCCTCCTTTGCGCCCCCGAGGATCTTGATGACCTCCTGAAATGGCTGAACGACCACAGCCAATCATCGGTCCTCATCGAGGAGGGAGATCCCTCCCGACTCGTCTTTGTCCCCCCGGACACAGCCTCAGCCGAATGGCTTCTGATGGAATCGGCCCTCATCTCCCTCGGGGCCACAGCGATAGACCTCCAGTCGGCACGTCAGGAAGATTGGCAGGAGATCTGGAAGGAGCAGGGATTTAAAAGCTTTACGGTGGGAGAACGCCTAAGGGTGGTTCCCTCATGGGAGGATCCCGAGGATCGTCCGGCTCTCGAGACCGTTCGCATCGATCCCCAAATGGCCTTCGGCACCGGTCTGCACGAAACGACATTCCGATGTCTCGAACAGATTGTGGAGACGGCCGGTCAATGGCCGAAAGAGCCTCGGTCGATTCTCGATTTCGGGTCCGGAACGGGGATCCTGGGGGTCGCGGCCCTTACCATTATGAAAGAGGCGACACTAATTGCCATCGACAACGACCCTTATGCCGTGGAGGCAACCCGCCACAATCTTCGGGTCAATGGAATGGAAGACCGAGGATTGGTGTACGGAGCATTTGAAGAGATTACTCCCGCGACTCCCCTGCCTACCTTTGACATGATACTGGCCAATGTCACGGGAGGAATCCTCTGCTCCACCACGCCGATGCTTTACGAAATGCTGTCGCCTAAGGGACGGATGATTTGCTCCGGGGTATCGAAGGAGGAGACGGACACAGTGGCCCGGGTCCTGTCAGGGCTTTCGGGGAGAATGCGGAATGTTCCGGGAGAGCGTTACGACACCTTTGTCATCGACAAGGGAAGGAGCCCCTCGTGAGGGAAATCAGGGAGAGGCTGGGGCTCAAAAATCCCCTTTGCCTTGCGCTCGATCTGACGGATCGGGGACAGGGTCTGGCATTGCTTCGGGATCTTGGCCCCCTGGTGGGCATGGTCAAGTGCGGGCCTGTTCCCTATCTCTCCTGGGGAGAGAGCTTCCTCTCCACGGCAGAGGAGCTGGGAATCCCCGTCTTTCTCGACCTCAAATGGCACGACATCCCCAACACCATCTTCGAGACTCTCTCCCGCCTCCCTTCTCCCGCAATCCGGATGGTCACGATCCATGCCCAGGGAGGACAGGCGATGATTGCTGCGGCACGAAGGGCCCTTGACGCTTCGGAAAGCGAGCCACCCGCCCTGATCGCGGTCACTCTCTTGACCCATTTGACGGAGGTTGAGGTGAAGGAGATGGGGTATCCCAGCCGGGAGGAGGGCGTGGCCCGTCTGGGATCCGTCGCCCTCTCTTCAGGAGCGGATGGACTTGTCATGTCTCCGGGGGAGCTTGCCCGTGCCCGAACACGTTGGGGAGGGACCCCTTATTTTGTGACTCCAGGGATTCGGCCCCAAGGGCCGATCGGGGCCAGGGATGATCAGTTCAATGCCCGATCTCCCCGGGAGGCCTTGAACGAGGGATCCGACCTTCTTGTCGTCGGACGTCCCATCATTGCCGCTCGGGATCCCCGGGAGGCCACTTATTCCCTTCTTGCAGACCTCGGGTAGCCGTCCCCTCTCATTGACCGTCCTCTGCCCTCCGCAAGACCTCCCAGGGGGGATCGGCCTCTCGCACTAAACCTCCTCGACGTCCTTTTCTCCCTTGATCCAATAGCGGTGGAACTCACCAAGATGGGTCAGTGTCGACATGTCCTTCATCCTGTCGACGAAGAGATGTCCCCGCAGGTGGTCGATCTCATGTTGCAGCACCACCGCCGGAAATTCTTCCCAATCAAGGACAATGGTCTCGCCCTTTCGCCCAAGGGCTTCGAGCTTGACCGCCCGCGATCGGGTCACCTTTCCCCGAAGGTTGTCGAGGGAGAGGCATCCTTCCCACCCGGTTCGCGTCTCCTTGGACATGTATTTGAAGACCGGGTTGATCAGGACAAGAAGGGGTGTCGGAGGACCATCCTCGGAACGGGGGTCATCGAGACTCTCTATAATGACCACCTGTTTTGATACATGGACCTGGGGAGCGGCAAGGCCCAGACCATCCTCATCTTTCATCGTCTCGATCATATCGTCGAGAAAACGCTGGAATTCCGGTCGTGCTATTTCTTCCTTGCTGACCGGCTCGGAAATTTTTCGAAGGACCGGATTGCCCATCTTCGCAATCTTGAGCAGTGCCATTAAAAGTCGACCCCTTTCCGTGCAAGAATCCCTTTCTCAAAGGGATGTTTGATCATCTTCATCTCGGTTACCAGATCGGCTCGCTCCAGAAGGGCCTCCGGAGCATTTCGACCGGTCAGGACGATATTTTGGTGAAACGGACGTTCATCAAGAAGCGCCAGAACCTGGGCAACATCGATATAATTGTAACGAAGCGCGATATTGATTTCATCGAGGACGACAAGATCATACTTCCCCGAGAGCGCTTCCGACCTGGCATACTCGAAGGCCTGCTGGGCCACAGCGCGGTCCCGTGCCGCATCCTTCGTCTCCCAGGTAAACCCTTCCCCAAGGGGGACGATCGTCACAAGTCCATTGGAATCGCGGGTAGCCGCCTCCCGCTCCCCGGAATGCATCCGCCCCTTCATGAACTGGATCATCAGGCTTCTCATTCGGTAGCCCGAGGCACGGTAAAGGAGCCCAAGGGCCGCTGTTGTCTTTCCCTTCCCGTCTCCGGTATAGACGATGACCAGCCCCTTTTCCTTTTCTGAGTCATTCATTCCGAGCCGGATCCTTTCTTCTTGGCAATCTTTTCCCCCGTCTCCAGATCGTATTTGTTCCGATACCCTCGGGGAGTCACCATCCGTCCGGCCAAAAGTCGAGTCTGGGAATTCCCCACAAGGATGGTGGTCAGCATTCCGATCGGATGCTCGAGCATATGATCGAGTGTCGTGATCACCACAGTTTCACCATCGCGCATGGCGCTCTTGACGATTCCCACAGGAGTATCGGCCCCTCGATGTGAGAGAAGAATTTCCCGGGCCTCCTCGACCTGGCGAACCCTTTTGGATGAACGGGGGTTATAGAGGGCCACCACAAAATCCGCCATCGCGGCCGCCTCAAGGCGCTTCCGGATCACCTCCCAGGGCGTCAGGAGATCGGAAAGGCTGATGGAGGCAAAGTCGTGCATGAGAGGCGCTCCCAGGAGAGACGCACAGGCAGAAAGGGCGGTAATCCCCGGAAGGACACTCACCTCAATCTCTTCTCCCGTCCAGCCCTTCTCTCCCAGAACCTCAAAGGCCAGCCCGGCCATGCCGTAGATTCCCACATCACCGCTGCTGACAAGAACGACATGCTGGCCTTGGTAGGCGAGCTCGACCGCCTGGGTCGCCCTGTCGATTTCTTCGGTCATTCCGGTCTCGATCACCGACTTGCCGTTGACGAGGTGACGAACAAGATCGATATAGGTCCGGTAGCCGATCACCACGTCCGCCCGTTCGATGGCCTTTCTGGCAATGGGGGTGAGATGGTCCTCGGCTCCAGGGCCGAAACCTACCAAAGAGAGCTTTCCCCCCTTTCCGGGGGAGGATTCCGTCAAATATGATTTCGTCATGGCTGTTCTTTTCCGTTTCTGTTTGGATGAATGTCCTTAAGATGCCTCCGGAGTCCAACGGGCAATGGCCAATGTCGCATTTTTCGACTTGACCTTTTCAACGACCAATTGCGGCGTCCCAGGCCAGGGGGGCGAGGCCATCCGCAGGGCCAGCAATGCCGACGGTTCGGCCACGGCAGGGGTCCCCACATATTTTTTGACAATCCCCGAAGGATTGGGAACATGAACCTCCTCCAGCTGGCTTCGGGAGAAAAAGTATAGCGGCAATCCCCTGCGGGCCGCCAGCTGAAGAATGCCCTCTTCATCCTTCTTGAGATCGATCGATCCGAAGGCCCGTATGGCCTCCGGATGCCAATCTTCCCGATCCATGACCTCACTCAAAAGATCTTCGATCTCCTGGTAGCTTGTCCCACGGTTGCACCCGATCCCGATCCCCAGACAACGGGGAATGAGCTGCACCGTTGGCCCCCCCCCAAGAGAAGGGAGAGTGTACGAGATCGAGATGTAGACGCCCGCCCTCACAGAAGGCAAGGGAGCCGGGAGGATGTCCGTCACGAGGATGTTTGGCTTTTTTGCCCCCTCAAGGGACGGGATCGGCACCTTGTCAAGATTCAGAAACAAGACCGGATCCCCATCGACTATGGCAGAACTTACACGCTTGAGATTGTCGTGGGGGGTCAGGACGGCGCCGATTTCCTTGGCGATCATGTCGGGCGCCACGGTCTGCGAGACATCGGTTCCTGTGGTGATGACCGGGAGGGCCCCGGTGGTTCGTGCTATCTCTTCGGTCAGCTTGTTGGCACCTCCACTGTGTCCCGACAGGACGCTGATCATGAAGCGTCCCTGAACATCCCCCACCAAAACGGCAGGATCCCGGGTCTTGTCTTCCGCCAGACGGGCAATCGACCGGACCACGATCCCCAGGGCCATGATGAGAATGATCCCGTCATACGAGGCAAATAGATCGGGCAGGAGGTTTTTGATGACCCCATCAAAGACCTTGGCCCTCTCCTTGAGATCATCAGGGATATGGGAAAAATATTTTTCCGACACATAGAGATCCGCCTGATGCTCCCGGGCAATCCGGACTGCCACAAGCAGACCCGGGCGCGTGATTGTCGCCACGGCCAGCCGCATCCCCTGGGGTCTCGTCTCCTGGCTTACGGTCGTCACGAGAGAGCCTCGGCAGGGAAGAGCGTCAGAATGGTCACAGGATTCTGGGCCTCGATCCTTGTGAGACCGACGATGGGAACCCCCCGCCCCACCTGGAGATGTACAATATCGGGTGTCATTTTTTTCCTTTTGGCCCAGTCAAGAGCCTCGGCAAGGTTTTCGATCGTTGCAAAATTGGCCACTATACCGACGTTGTTGCCTTTGTCCAGACAATAGTCAAGAAGGTCCGCCATTCGCCCCCCCGATCCTCCGATAAAGACCCTGTCGGGCGGAGCCGCCTGGAAAAGCGCCTCAGGAGCCTTGCCAAAAATTGGGATGATCCTCTCCCCGAGGCCAAAGGCTTCAATGTTTTTTTTCAGGCACTCATAATCGGCCGGATCTTTTTCGACAGCAATGACCTTAAGGTCCGGAACAAGGCGGGCGGCCTCGATGCCGACCGATCCCGAACCCGCACCGATATCCCAGAGAACCTGCCCGGGACGCAGATCCAGCTTCATCAAGGAGATCACCCTCGTCTCCGTTTTGGTGATCAGCCCTTTTCTGGGCACGGTAAAGACAAAGGACTCCTCGGGCAAGCCGAAGAGTCGGGATTCATGATTCATGGATTGCCGCTCCTTCTATTGTCATGACCACCATATTGAGCGGCTTGACGTCGGCGGGAAGTTCTTCGACTGCGTCCATTCGGGGAAAGTGCCTGACCCGCTCCCCTTCCATTCCTATATTTTCCAGTATCGCCACATTCCGAATTTGAAATCCTCGATCCATAACCATTTGGCAGACCTCTGCCGGGCCTCTGCTTCCCCCCGTATAGAAGGCCCAACGTCCGGGAATCAGCTCAGGTTTTTCTTTCTTGCTGTGAAGACTTCCCACATGGACCTTCTCCCAGGGCTCCCGCAGCAGGGCAAAGGCTCTTTGAACCAGGGTCGCGGCCGGAATGACCACCAAGGACTCTCCCGGAAGGTCCTTTGTTATCGCCCCCCCAATCCCATAGTAAAGAGGATCTCCCGTCGCCAGAACAAGCGCGGTCTCCCCCGCTTTCCCCTCTTTTAGAAATTGCCCGAGTCTTTCGATCACCTCGGGAATGTTGGAGGTCACCCGAAGCCATTCCGTCCCCGGCCCCATCATTTCTTTCAGAGGATCAAGATGTCTGCTCCCCCCGATCACGAGGCGGGTTGTTCCGATCAGTTCGGAGAGAGGAGAACGCCCTGGATCGGGCCCCTCTGGTTCGACTCCAACCAGATAGATCTTTGGATTTCCGTTCAATTTTCATTCCCGCTGCTGGTAGCAGAGCCCACAAGTTTTCCTTCGAAATTCGTTATCAGGACCTCGATGACGGCAGGTCTTGGGGAGAGCTTCTCCACGTGGTGAAGGATTTTAGAGCAAAGCAAGGAGAAGAAGGAGAGATTCCCTTCCCGCTCAAGGATCTCCCCAACGTGGCGTGCGGTATTCGCGGCCACGATTTGCTGGCATACGGTGTCGTCGGATCCTGTCTGCCGCGCCAGCGAGGCCAAAAATTCGAGATCGACCTGGGATCCGGCGGCATGGGTCTGTGTTACGCCTTTCGCCAGCTTCGAAAACTTTCCCAAAAAACCGGCCATGATGATGCGGGGGAATTGTTTTTTCCCCGCCTCCTTGACCGAGAACCCCGTGAAGTCGCCTATCTGGATAAATCCTTCGGGGGGGATTTCCGGGTAGAGCTTCATGGCAAAGGCTTCGCTTTGCCCCCCTGTGGTCAGAACGATTGTCTCGATTCCTCGGGCTTTGGCCACATCCATCGATTGGGAGATGCTTGAGCGATAGGCGGCCGTACTGAACGGAACCACGATTCCCTTCGTGCCGAGGATAGAGAGCCCACCTTCAATTCCCAATCGCTCATTTAAAGTCTTCTTTGCCCTTTCGACCCCGTCCGAAATGGAAATCCTTATTCTTGCCCCGGCATCGGTCAGTTTATATTTTTTCTCAAGCGCCTTTTTTATCCCGTTGAACTCTTTTTCCATATACCGTCGGGGGACGGGATTGATCGCCGGTTCCCCCACAGCAAGGGAAAGTCCAGGCTTTGTGATCGTGCCCACCCCTGGCCCGGCAACAAACTCAACCTTGCCTCCTTCAGCCACGGCGACGTCAATTTCGATTTCAGCCCCATGGGTGCAGTCGGGATCATCCCCTCCATCCTTAATGATGGAGCAAGCCGCCCGTCTTTCGTGGGCGACATCGAGATGGATCTCCCGGAAGATGGAAAAGCTTGCATCCTTCCCATTCGGGAGACGGATCGTGACTTGTTCGGCAAAGGCCCCGCTCACCAATGCCTCAAGCGAGGCCTTGACTCCTGCCTGGGCACAGGCTCCCGTCGTAAAGCCTGTTCTCATCGGCTCTCCTGAGATTAGCTTCTATGATTCTGTTTTTAAGAGTGTAACCTCGTTCTTTCCCTCTCTTCAACGGATCGGGCCCAGAATTTCCCATGACTTTCATTGTCTTGTCATTTTCGTTGATTTCGCTTTGTTCGCCTGTTATATTATTGAAGTTTAACTTTTAAAAATCTGGAGAGGCCATGGGGAAGACGAACGTTATCTTAAAACAGAAAATTGACAATCTTGGCGAAGCCGGTGATCTTGTGTCTGTATCTGCCGGATACGCCCGCAACTTTCTTCTTCCGAACCAATTGTGTGTACTCGCAGGAAAATCGGAAATTGCCGCCCTTGAAGTCCACAAGGAAAAAATCCGGAAGGCGGCACAGAAGGAAAAGGAACGCCTCCAGAACCTGGCGCAGACCCTCTCCGAGCTAGTTCTTTCCGTTCCGGTGAAGGTGGGACAAAACGACAAGATTTTTGGATCTGTCACCACCATGCATATCGTAGACCTCCTCTCCGAACACAAGGTGGTCCTCGACAAGAAGCAGATTCATATCGAATCTCCTCTTCGCGAGCTCGGCGAACATGTTCTCTCCGTCAATCTCGGTCATGGGATTCACTCCTCCCTCAAGATCTCGATTGTTCCGGAGACCGCCCAGTAATTTTTTGATTAACTTAACAAGGAGTTTTTCATGTCTTTGACCTTTAATCCCAGCAATCTTCGCCGTGCCCGCACCCACGGCTTCAGAAAACGCATGGCCACAACAGCCGGGAGAAAAGTTCTCAAAAAAAGACGGGCAAAGGGTCGCTACAAGCTTTCCGTTTAAAGCGACTCGAGATTGAAGCCAGTCTCGCTTACCCGTGGTGAAATCCAGCGCATCATCGAATCTCCCGGCATAAAGGTTGTCTCCTCGTCCTTTGTCCTTCTATGTCAGAATTCCAGCGACTATCGTCTCAGCGTACTCGTGGGAAAAAAGATCGGGAAGGCTGTTTTCCGAAACCGCGTCCGGAGACGCCTCAGGGAAGCCTATCGGTTAACCGACGGTTTCCCTCCGGGTTATTATGTCATCATGGGCCGGAATCCCGCGCTGACAACGTCCTTCGATCAGCTACTCGACCAGATGGTTCAGGCGCGAAAAACGCTTTCACGACTGAAGGCATGACGATGCAGGGTTTGATTTCTCTCTATCAGAGGTATATCTCTCCTTTCCTCCCCCAATCCTGCCGTTTTTATCCTTCCTGCTCTGAATACGCCCGCCTGTCCTTCAACAAATATCCATTTCATCGAGCCTTGATTAAATCCATCTTCAGGATTCTGCGCTGTCACCCCTTTCATCCCGGTGGCATCGACTTTCCATGACCTTCCTCACACACAATAAAGAAAGTGCCATGTAGATGTTAAAGAAAATGCTTCCCCTCATTGCCATCGTCCTGGGCTTTAACTTTCTCCTCTATTACTATTTCTCTACCCACCAGTCAGCAACTCCGCCTCCGACGAATGGCAAGGGAATCATTTCCTCCAACCTGATCTCTGTCCCGATGATCAACGATATGGAGTCTTCCCTTCTTTCGCTTTCCAACAAAGACATCCGTCTTTCCTTCTCGGAAACATCCGGAACGATGATCGGTTGGAAACTCCTTTCCTACTTCACCTCCGACAAGAAATCGAATATCGATCTCCTTCGTTCAAAGCCGGGATTTATGGGGGGAGGACTTGTCGTTCATGACAAGAATGGGCTGCTTCCTCTAACGCTTGTACGAATGGCCTACAATGGGGCCCCCCTTTCCTCCCATAATCTCTCGGTCACTAGCCCGTCCACCCTTTCCCTTATTTACTCCTTTAACAACCACCCGGTGACACTCTCCTACACGCTGCCCCCCCAGGGGTATCATGTCACTGTGTCGGTGGACAATCCTGACCATCTTCACCTTGTCTTTCTTCCCGGACTGAATTTCGGGATGTCCGATGAAACCCAATTCATCGGAACGGAATTCCAGGGTCCCATTTATGGAACTCCCGACGGAAAGATGAATGAGTTCAAAAAGGACATTTCCGAAGTCTTTCCTCCCACCTCCCTCACCTGGGTCGGGAATGAAACCAAATACTTTATCGGTTATATTTCCCTGAAGGGCTTTCCGGCCTCCACGGAAATCATCAAGGACAAGACCAACTCCTTTATACGTCTTTCTTTCAACAATGCCCATGCCTCTCTCACCCTCACCGGTGAGCCGAAAAGATACTCCCTCCTGAAGTCGGCAGAACCTGGGCTTCTCGATACTGTCGATTTCGGCTGGTTTCTTTTTGGACGGATCACTCTTGTCAGCTTCCTGGCCAAATTTCTTTTCGTCTTTCTCTCCACCCTTTACACACATATGCAAAATTATGGATTTGCCATCATTTTCGTGACGCTTCTGATCAAGATCCTTTTTTCTCCCTTGGCCTATATGTCCTTTCGTTCCATGAATCAAATGCAGCAGCTGCAGCCTGAGATCAAAAAGCTCCAGGCCAAGTACAAGGACGACAAGGCCCAACTCAATGCGGCCATGATGGAGCTGTACAAGGAACGCCGCATCAACCCGTTAGGTGGATGCCTTCCGGTTATTGTCCAAATTCCCGTATTCGTGGCCCTTTATAACATTCTGAATAACACCGTCGAATTGAGACAGGCCCCCTTCCTTCTCTGGATTCATGATCTCTCCATCAAGGATCCGTATTACATCTTCCCCATCATCATGGGTATCACCATGGTGATCCAAACCAAGCTCACACCCTCGACTCCGGACCCGATGCAACGACGGATCATGCTCTTCCTTCCTGTTGTGATGACCTTCTTTTTCCTGAATTTTCCATCCGGGCTTGTCCTCTACTGGATCGTCAACAATCTTCTGACCATCGGACAACAATATGTACTCATGCGCTACGTCTTCAAAACAATTCCTGCCAAATAAGGCTCCCTTCGAGAGTTCCTAACATGGACTCCATCGTCGCTCCGGTGACGGCACTTGTTCCCCAGCCCGTCGGCATTCTTCGCCTTTCCGGGCTGAATCTCTGGCAACAGATTCAGCCCCTTTTTCCAGGGCTCCCCTGCCCGGCTCCTCGAAAAGCGACTCTCCTGACACTAAAAAGGCAGGGACAGGCGATCGACTCGGTCCTTGTCCTTTTTTTTCCCGGGCCTCATTCCTTTACCGGCGAAGATGTGGTTGAGATTCAGGCTCATGGAAACCCTCAAAACATCCGATCCATTTTGCATTCCATCGAAGAGTGCGGAATCCGACAGGCAAAACCGGGAGAGTTTTCCCTGCGGGCCTATAAGAACGGGAAGATCTCCCTCCTCAAGGCCGAATCTCTCCACCGGATGATTACGGCACCGACCTATGGGGATTTTCTGTCGGCCCATTCCTCCTTCTCCCGTCCGGAAAACCATCCTCTTGCCACGATCAAAGAGGCCTTTCTCGATTTGCTAGCATCCTTTTATGCCTTTCTTGACTATCCTGAGGAATTGACCGACTCAGAACACTCCTATTCCCACTCCCTCCTTTTTCCCAAGATACTCACCCTCCAGCATCTCTCTCGACACCAACTCTCTCTTTTTCGAAAGAACAGGCGAGTCTTTTCGTCTTTCTCTGTCTTGCTGGCCGGCCCCCCCAACTCCGGAAAATCCTCCCTTTTCAACCGCCTTCTCCAGTCGGACCGGGCCATCGTCTCTCCCTACCCAGGAACGACGCGTGATCTCCTCGAAGGACGCCTCTCCCTTCCCTTTGGAGACCTTCTTCTTCTGGACTCTGCCGGCTTTCGCTCCTCCAATGATCTGATCGAGGGGATGGGAATTTCCAAGGCCCGGAAAACGATCGCCCATGTTGACCGGCTCCTTTGGGTCACCTCACCGGAGACACTTGCACCTCTTCCATTTTCCACTCGGACCCCTTATTTTACGATCTGGAACAAGGTCGACCTTTCCCCTCCCCCTCCCATCCTGCCTCCGGACTTTGTCGTCTCCGCCCGTACCAGAAAAGGCCTGCGGCAACTTCTTGACGCCCTCGTTTCTCTTGCCGAAGACTTTTACTCGCACCACAACAACTCGACTCCCCTGTTGGATTCAGAACGCCAGGCCCAGGCCCTCTCCTCTTTTTTAAAGGCCATTACCCGGGCCGAAGACTCCCTTCGATCCAACGCCTTCGATCTGGCCCTCACATCACTTGAAGAGGCACGCAATCTATTGGAAGATGGAACGGGAATGATTTCCACAGAGGAAATCTACGATCGGGTTTTTTCCCGTTTTTGCCTAGGAAAATAGAATGACTCAACACCGTGAAAAGAATCATTGGGATGTCGTCGTTGTAGGGGGCGGCCATGCCGGAATCGAGGCCGCCTATGCCTCGGCTCGTCAAGGATCACGCACGCTTCTTCTGACCCTCCACCTTGATTTCATCGGTCAAATGTCCTGCAATCCCTCAGTTGGAGGTATTGGGAAAGGGCATATTGTCCGAGAAATTGATGCGATGGGTGGCGCCATGGGCTCCCTTGCCGATCAATCGGCCCTTCAGCTCCGGGTTTTAAATACCCGGAAGGGAGCAGCCGTCCAGGCCATCCGCGCCCAATGCGACCGCCACCGTTATCGGACACTCGCCCGCCGCCTTTTGGACTCCCACCCCCTCCTTTTTCTGCGACAGGGGGAAGTCGTCTCCCTTGAAAGATCCGGAGATCGCCTTTCCTCTCTCGCCCTCTCCGACGGATCACGCATTTTCTTTGACGCCCTTGTTCTCACCTCAGGAACCTTCCTGAATGGCCAGCTTCATATTGGGCTTTCCTCCACCTCAGGCGGAAGGGGAGGAGAGCGATCATCCCTCTCGCTCTCTCAATTTCTCTCGGAGGAATGCGGCCTCTCCCTCGGACGCCTCAAGACGGGAACCCCCCCAAGACTTCATGGTCGATCTCTCGATTTCTCCCGGATGGAACCCCAGCCAGGTGACGAACCTCTTCCCTTTTTCTCCCAGCTCTCCCCCCCACCTGAGGGTCTTTTCTTCGGAGGGTCCTCTCTTCCGTGTTATTTGACACATACCACCCCAGAGACCCGTGACATCATTCAGAAGAACCTCGACAGATCTCCCCTTTATTCTGGGAAAATCCGAGGGATCGGACCGAGGTACTGCCCCTCGATCGAAGATAAAATCGTAAAGTTTCCGGACCATTTAACCCATCATATCTTTATCGAACCCGAAGGTCTTGATGTCGATGAATTCTACCCGAATGGCATCTCCACCAGCCTCCCGGTCGATGTTCAGGAACAAATTCTTTCCTCCATTCCGGGACTTGAAAACGCCATTATCCTTCGCCCGGGCTATGCGGTCGAGTACGATTTTGTCTTTCCCGATCAACTCCACCATACCCTGGCCGTCAAATCGACCCCCAATCTCTTTTTGGCCGGACAGATCAACGGAACGACGGGATATGAGGAGGCAGCCGGACAAGGTCTTGTGGCGGGAATCAATGCCGCCCGGCATTCGCAAGGACTTTCCACATGGACTCCCGACCGTCAATCCTCCTATATCGGGGTCATGGTCGATGATCTTGTCACCCACAGCATCGATGAACCCTACCGGATGTTCACCAGCCGGGCAGAAAACCGTCTCTACATTCGAAATGACAATGCGGTGGAGAGAATGACCCCTCAGGCCCTCGCCCTGGGATTGCTCTCTCCTCAACAGATTGAAGCCTTCAATGACCGGATCGAATATCAAAACTCCCTGAGGGCGCTCCTTCATTCCTCCCGTCTGGAAGGAAAATCCCTCCATCATCGTCTTCGCTCTCCCGACGTGACCCTTCGGCAGCTCCTCCGGGAACAAGCCATCGATTTTTCCGCGATTCCTCCCCTCTGGCTCGACGCCTTGGAGCAGGAGATCAAATATGAAGGGTACGTTCGCATCTCCATGGACCGATGGGACCGCATGGCAGATCTTCCCATCCCCCCGTCCTTTTTCGATCGGGACATTCCGGGCCTCTCCAACGAGGTTCGAACGCGCCTCCGAAAATCCCGTCCCACCACCCTCCATCAGGCGCTCTCCTTGCGGGGAATGACGCCGGGGGCCATCGATCTTCTCAGAATCTATCTCACAAAAGAGCTTCCTCCCTCTGCATGAATTCCATCAACCTGACACTCTTCCCCTCCCTGACCCCCAAGCAGATGTCTGCACTCGACCGCTATACATCCCTTCTTCTGGAGTGGAACACCCACATTCGCCTCACGGGATATCACTCACAGGAGCAGGTTCGGGAGCATCTTCTCCTGGAACCCATTCTGGCCTTTCACTACCTTCAGGGCCGTCTCCCGAATTCCCTTCCTCGAATCGACTTCGGATCAGGCAATGGCTCACCCGGCCTTGTCATGGCTCTCCTCGACCCCGACCATTCCTACCTTCTTGTGGAAAGAGTTCAGAAAAAGAGGATCTTCCTCGAGAACGTTTCACGTCATCTCTCACTTTCAAACGTCACCGTTGTTCCCTCCATAGACTCTTCCGTCTTTTCTCCTCTCGTCTTCATGAAGGCCATCACGGTCAACGACTTTCTCTCCGACAAAAACGTCAAGCGACATTTTTCCCCCCCTGCCTTCTTCATCCGCTTTGGAAAAGATCCTCATTTTGCTTGCCAACCCCTCCTCTCCTGTGTCATAAATGGTGGGATTCGAGAGTGGGAAAAACACATCGCCTTTTCCCTTTTTCTCCTTGAATTTTCAGGCTGATTTCCAAAATGTTCCACGTGGAACATTCACGGAAGGAGTAACGAAAATGGCCCAGATAGTCGCTATCGCCAATCAAAAAGGCGGAGTGGGAAAGACGACCACAACGATCAATCTTGCGGCCTCTCTGGCCGTCGAAGAAAGAAAAGTTCTCGTCATCGACCTTGATCCTCAATCCAACACTTCAAGCGGTCTCGGGCTCACAGCCGGACTCCCCCCCTGCTCTTCCTATGAACTCCTCTCGGGAAAAAAGGCGATGGCCGAGGTCCTCAAGAAAACCGCCCTTCCCTTTCTCGATGCAATTCCCTGTTCCGTGGCCATGGCGGGCTTTGAGCCGGAAGTGGCAGCGGCCGACCCCAACGAGAGGGCCAACATTCTCAAGGAGAGGCTAACCCAGCCAGAGACCTCAGGCTACGATTACATCATCTTGGACTGCCCTCCCTCCTTGGGTTTCATTACGCTCAATGCCCTCGTGGCCGCCAACTCAGTCCTGATCCCGGTACAGTGTGAGTTTTTTGCCCTGGAAGGTCTAGGACAACTCGTCAAGACAATGGAACGCGTCCGACAGAGATGGAACCCGGGACTGAAAATTGAGGGAATACTCCCGACGATGTATGACAAAAGGAACAAATTGTCGACCTCGGTCCTCGAGGAATTGAAAAAGCATTTTCCCGACGAGGTCTTTTCCTGCGTGATCCCCAGAAACGTCACCCTCGGCGAGGCACCCAGCCATGGAAAACCCGCTGTCCTTTATGATGTGCTCTCCAAGGGGGCCCAGTCCTACATGACATTAGCAAAGGAGATTCTGGCCTATGGCTAAGATCAGCCTTGGAAGAGGAATCGATTCGCTCTATGGGGATGAGGAAACATCAACGGGGAAACCTCCATCAAAAATTCCGATGAAGGAGATTCACCCCAACCCATTTCAGCCAAGAAAGACCTTCACCGAAGAGTCCCTTGAGGAGCTGACACTTTCCATCGAAAGACACGGGCTCCTCCATCCCGTGATCGTGGTCAAAAGGGACGGAGTTTATACCCTCGTCTCGGGGGAGCGGCGTTTCAGAGCCGCCGAAAGGCTGGGATGGCGGGACATTGATGCCATCATCAAGGAGCTGACCGATCAGGAGCTCCTTGAAATTGCCCTGGTCGAGAATCTCAAAAGAAGTGATCTCAACCCCCTCGAAATCGGCGAAGGTCTCGAACGGCTGTCCCGGGAGTTTGACTGGACTCAGGAAAACATCTCGGAGCATCTCGGAATGAAGCGATCTTCGGTGGCCAACTACTTGCGGCTACTCGAGATGGATCCCGACGTGAAAGAGTCCTTGCGAAAAGGTGACATCTCCTTCGGCCATGCAAAAATCCTTTCGTCCCTGGAGCCCGGGGAGCAGAGAAAATGGACCGCCAGGGTTATCGCCCGGGGATTGTCGGTCAGGGCGCTGGAGGATCAGATTGCAAGGGCCCCCAAAGCAAAAGTGGAAAAAGACAGCAAGGTCCAGGAGTGGATCGGGGAAAACTCCCAGGTCTTGAGCTCGGCGCTACAATGCCGTGCCACAATCAAAAAGGAAAAAAAAGGGTGGAAGGTCGAGCTCAGTTTTAATAGAATGGACGAACTCGAGGATTTGATCACAAAATTGTCTGAGAAGGCCTCTTTAAAAAAAGGAACACTCGATGAAGCATAACGGGCAAGACGCCGGAAAGGGGAACATCATCGCCTTTCTTGGGAAGGAAACACTTTTCCGGGGATATCTTCAATTCGAAGGAACGGTCAGGATCGACGGCATTCTCGAAGGAGAAATTCACTCGAAAAACACCCTCATTGTCGGAGACGGAGCCGTCATTACAGGAACGGTCAATGTCGGCCGGATTGTCTGCGGGGGGACCATCAATGGAAAGGTCATGGCCCAGGAAGCCATCCAGTTTGTCAAACCGTCAAATATCAAGGGAGAGATCAAGACCCCGGTTCTTCAGATCGAAGAAGGAGTGATTTTCAATGGCACCTGTGAGATGACGACAGGGGTGTCCAGGGAAAAGCCAATCGAAGGCGATGAAAAGAAATAAGAGCATTGTCATCGGAATGAGCGGGGGTGTGGATTCTGCCGTATCGGCATGGCTCCTCAAAAAAGAGGGATATGATGTCACGGGGGTCATCCTTCGCCTCTGGGGAAAGGACTCATCCGAGGCTTCAAAGGGATGGGGCGAACGCACCTGTTGCCATGTTCCGATGGTTGAGTACCTGTGCCAGAAAATCCTGAATATCCCCTATGCCATCGTCGATGCCGAATCAGCGTTCAAATCTGATGTGGTCGACTCCTTCAAGAGCGCTTACCGGACCGGAGAAACGCCGAACCCCTGCACCTCATGCAATGAAAAGGTGAAGCTCCCCCTCCTCCGCCGTTGGGCAGAAGAAAACGGAATCCCCAAGGTGGCGACGGGCCATTACACCTACTGGAAGAGATCGGAAGACTTCAACGTCTCCGGACTTGCCATGGCCCATGACCTTGCCAAGGACCAGTCCTATTTTCTCAGCCGGACCCCAGATCTTTGCCCGGAGAATACCGTCTTCCCTGTGGGACGAATGTCGAAGCCCCAGGTCAGGGAGTTGGCCCGGGAGGCAGGCTTTCCTGTGGAGGGCCTTTTGGAAAATCAGGAGGTCTGTTTCGTCTCGGAGAAAAGAGTGACGGAATTTCTCAGCCATGAGATCGACCAGGATCACCGGGGCCCCTGGACTGTCCGGACCATCGCCGGCGAAGCCCTGGGAACGATTCCCACGGGGATTGGACTCACCAGAGGGCAGCGGAAGGGATTGTCTGTGGCCGGGGGAAGACGACTCTATGTCCACACCGTCGACATTCAGGAAAGACAGCTCTGGCTATCCGACCGAAGCGACCTGTTTGAGTCCGCCTTCACGGTCAAAAGCCCCATGGGTATGATGTTTGAGAAAAAGGGGAAAAAGCTCGGAGAACTATTCGTGAGGTTCAGATCGACGATGTCCCCGGTCCCCTGCCGGGTCGAGGATGCGGAAGAGGGCCGTTTCCGCCTGGAAAGGCCCCATGATGGCATCGTAGAGGGGCAGGTAGCGGCTTTCTATGACAAGGAAAATATCCTGGTGGGATCGGGACTCATCATTCGGAAAGGAACCGGGGCTGACAATCCATCAGAATGAGGGCGAGGAAGACCTTCTGTTTGTCGATGTGGAGACGACGGGGCTGTTATTCGAAAATGACGCACGGATTGTCGAGATAGGGATATCCGTCTGGGATTCTTTCGGACTTAAGGAAAGGATGACATCCCTCATCAATCCGGGGTCCCCGATCCCGCCAATGTATACCCGCATTCATGGAATCGACGACGTCATGGTGGAGCATTCCCCCACCTTTTTGGAATTCTGGATGGAGAATGGAATTCGGTTCCAGGGGAAAGTCGTCATTGCCCACAACCTGTCCTTCGACATGGGAATGATCAATCGGGAATTGATGCGCAGGGACATGGCGCCATTAGGAAATCCTGGGATCGATACCGTTCCCATCCTCAAAAGCCTCCTTCCCCGGGAAAAAAACCATAAGCTCTCACACCTGGCAAAATCCCTCGGCGTCAGGCACGACTCGCGGCACCGGGCGGAAGATGATGTCGCAGCCTTGGAACAGGTCCTGACCATTGCACTTGATCGCCCCCTGGAAGACCTCCGGGGCCCATTGGGAATGGATTTTTCATTCTGGGGAGGGGCCCCTTCGCATCGATACTTCCGGGACTCCGTGGCCTGGTGCCAGAAGACATGCGAGCCGCTCACAATCATGCTGGCAGAGAAGCCGGACGAGAAGACGGTCTCCCTAAGAAGGGAAAAAATCACCTCTCCGATTTGCACCACAAAACGGGTGGGGAGCCTTGAGGATGCTCCACAATTGCCCTGGCTTTGGAAGGACGTCAGAAGTGTGGAGATCAACGGGGAAGAATAACGATGGTGGGCGATACAGGTTTCGAACCTGTGACCCCTGCCGTGTGAAGGCAGTGCTCTACCGCTGAGCTAATCGCCCCTATGGGAAGAGAAAGAAAAAAGCCTGACCCAGCCAAAAGCGCTGAGCTCATGATTCTAGTCAATCAATAAAGAAATTTCAAGGGAAAAGAACGTCCCCCTAAAAGGAGCTTCCGTGGAATTCAAAGAGACTCTCAACCTCCCCAAAACCGATTTCCCCATGAAGGCCGACCTCCCCCAAAAGGAAGAGCGGTATCTCGAAGAGTGGAAGGCGCGGAATCTCTATGGAGAGATGGAAAAAGCCCTGAAGGACCGTCCGGTGTTCGTCCTCCATGACGGACCGCCCTATGCCAACGGACACCTCCATATGGGACATGCCCTCAACAAGATCCTTAAGGATATCATCAACAGGGTGGCGATCAAAAAAGGCCATCGCATCACCTACATTCCCGGATGGGACTGCCATGGACTCCCCATCGAACATAAGGTCCTCAAAGATTTGGGGAAGAGGCGGGGAGATCTTAGCGACAGCGAAATTCGCGCTCATTGCCGAAAATCCGCCGAGACCTTTGCCAAGATCCAGTCGGAGGAATTTCTTCGAATGGGAATATTGGGGGACTTTGATCATCCCTACCTGACGATGAGCTGGGACTTCGAAGCCGACATTCTCAGGCAGTTGGCGAGGATGGTCGAACAGGGGCGGATCTATAAAGGAGAAAAACCCGTCCTGTGGTGCGGATTCTGCGAAACGGCCCTCGCCGATGCCGAAGTGGAATATGCGCCCCATCGTTCGACATCCGTCACAGTCCTCTTCCCCTCCGAGGTCCAAGGAAAGAAACGATACTACCCCATCTGGACCACCACCCCCTGGACTCTTCCGGCCAATCAGGCCGTCGCCGTGGGACCGGAGATAAGCTACGCCATCCTAGAAGTCGTCGAAGAGGGTTCGCCGTTGGAAAGAGGCGCCCAAATTGTCATCTCCCGGGAGATTTGGGAACGCCAGGAAAAATCGTCGACACACCAATGGCCAGAACTCAAAGGAAGAACCAGACTCGTCGCCGTCGTCACAGGGGAGGATCTGGTCAAAGAGAAACCCGATCTTCAGCATCCTGTGGACAGATCCCGAAGAGTCCCCCTTGTTCTCGGAAACTTTGTCGGCACGGATCAGGGAACGGGATTGGTGCATATCGCCCCCGGACACGGAGAGGAAGACTTTCATGTGGGAGATCTCCATGGTCTCAGTCGAGAGACCCCGGTCGACGAAAAAGGACGATACAGCGAACGGATTAAAACCACACACCCTGACTGGGTCGGAAAAAGGATCGGAGAGATTGCGCCCCTCATGATCACCTTCCTGGAGGAAGCAGGGATCCTGCTTGAGAGCCAGATCATCGAGCATTCATATCCCCACTGCTGGCGCTGCAAGAACCCTGTCTATTACCGGGCCACCTCCCAGTGGTTTCTCTCGCTCGAGAGAAAAAACCTGAGGGAAAAAACCCTGGAGGCCATCGGAGAGGTCAACTGGATACCCGAAAAAGGAGAGAACCGTATTCGAGGAATGATCGAGACACGACCGGACTGGTGTCTTTCCCGCCAGCGCGCCTGGGGAGTCCCCATCCCGGCAATATTCTGCAGCCACTGCGGAAAGACCTCCCTGGAGCCGTCCCTCATCATGAGAGCTGCAGACAAGACAGAAAAAGAGGGGCTCGACTTCTGGTTTGACGAGGCGGCACGCAAGGATTTTCTGAAGGACAGCCCCTGTCCCCATTGCGGAAGTAAAGCGGTGGAAAAGGAAAAGGATATTCTTGATGTCTGGTTCGATTCGGGGGTGTCGCATGAGGCCGTCCTCAAAAAAAGAGCGGGAGCCAAATGGCCGGCAGATCTCTATCTCGAAGGTTCCGACCAGCATCGGGGATGGTTCCACTCCTCTCTTCTCACGGCGATGGCCCTCGAGGGAACGCCGCCCTACAGAAGCGTGCTGACCCATGGGTTTGTGGTGGATGGACAGGGACGGAAGATGGCGAAGACCCTGGGAAATGTCATCAGCCCGAAAGAGATCACCGACAAATACGGGGCCGATGTCCTCAGACTCTGGGCCGCCTCCGCAGACTATCAGGAGGACACGCGCCTATCTCCCGAGATTGTGAACAACACGGTGGACTCCTACCGCAAGATCAGAAATACCGTCCGGTTCATTCTCAGCAATCTCTACGACTTTGCGGATTCGGAAAAGCCAAAGACTGTGAGCGCGGATCCCCTCGATGGGTGGGCCCTCTCCCAGTGGGAGGAGGTAAAGAGGGAAATATTGGCAGCCTATGACGAAAAACGTTTTGCCCATGTCATTAGCCAGCTAAACAACTTTTGTTCGGTGACCCTATCGGCCCAATATTTCGACATCATCAAGGATCGGCTCTATGCCGAGGCGGCGGACGGAAATCTCCGAAGGGGAACCCAATCCACGCTCAGAATCCTTCTCGATGAAATGGTGCCTCTTCTCCATCCGGTCCTTCCCTTCACGACGACGGAAATAGTGATCCACGACGAAAAGCTCGCCTCCGCCGGGGAGGCGACCGCCAGAATTCTCGCCCGTCCATTTCCGGCGTTGCATCCTGAACGGAAGAAAGATGACCTTGAAGAGGGCGTCGCACGACTTCTTGAGATCCGGTCGGCTCTGGGCAAGATTTCCGATGAACTCAAAAAAGACAAGGCAATCAAAACGACCATGGAGCTCAGCCTCGACTTTATGGGGAACGAAAAAGACTGGAATCCTCTGGGATTTTCCCAAGGGTTTCTTGAGTCTTTCTTCATTGTCTCCGGACTGACTCTCAACTCCCGGGAAAAGAGGGAATCCGCTCCCCTCACCGAGCCTATCCGGCTCGAACGGTTTGACACAATGATGGTCCTTTACCGGGCGGAGGGAACAAAATGTGAGCGATGCTGGCTCATACGAACTGATACAGGGAAAAACCCGGACAATTGGCCCATTTGCCAAAGATGCCATAAGGCCATCAAAGAAAGCTGACGCCCGCGGCCCCTCATGCATGACATCCGGGGAGTGTGGTAAAATGAATCAAAGAAAAACCCGATACCAAGGGAGTAAAAATCGGAAGGCGCTGGTTAACATATATGTCGATCGCGGTATTGGTCTTCATCCTCGATCAGATATCAAAGTTTTTTGTCCAGACTCGGCTCGATCTTTTTTCGAGCATACAGCTTATTCCCCATTTTTTCAGGATTGTCTCGGTCCGGAACACAGGGATTGTCTTTGGCCTGTTTTCCGGTGAGGAAAAGGGAGTGCATGAAGCACTCCTCATCGGTTTCACTTTGCTCGCTATGGGAGGAATTCTCCTTTATAGCGCCAGAAAAGGACGGGAGCGACGCCCGGATATCTATCCCCTGGCCATGATATTGGGAGGGGCTGCGGGGAATCTCTCAGACAGAATCCGAGAGGGTCGCGTTGTCGACTTTCTCGATTTCTATATCGGAAATGCCCATTGGCCGGCGTTCAACATCGCCGACTCGGCCATTGTCGTTGGGGTGGGAACACTACTCTTCCTCCAGTGGAGGGATGAGAGAGGCAGGACCGGAACACCCGCCGGAACGAATTGAAAAATACAAGTCTCGCTGCGACACGAGCTAAGGAGGAGATGGGCATGGACCAGACAGTAAAAAGCCGCATCACCCGGATACAGCTGGCTCTGGAAAATAACGAATGGCTGAAGGCCTTTCACTTGGCCGAATCGGGCATCTCAGACGAACCGACCATTTTGCCATTTCGCTATCTGATGATAGACGCCCTGATTCAAGGGGGAAGATTCGATGAAGCGGCAAAAAAAATTGCCCTCTGGAGAAAAGAATGGCCCAAGGACCGGAAACTCGGGATCTATGCGCTGCATCTCCATATTTATTTCAAGAAGTTCGATGAGGCCGAGCGCCTGGGGGAAACCCTCCTCGAAGGGGCCCAAAACATCGTCGAAAAAAGGGACATCACCCTGCATCTGGCCTTTGCCGCCCACGGGAAGGGAAACCCCAGGGGAGCGATCCTGCTACTGAACGATCTTCTTTCAGAAGATCCTTTGAACACCGATGCCTACGAAACGATCGGAAAGATCTATTTCGAGAATGCGCGATTTGAAGAGGCGGAGAGGTATCTTCTCGCATTGACCGATATCGACCCGCTCCATCCCCGGGTCCACCAGCTGCTGGGACTTCTCTACTCCGAGCAGGGGAAGTGGGACGAGGCGATCATGGAGCTCGAGGAAGCGGTTGAAATCGAGCCCAGTGACGAAACCATGAGAGAGCTGGGATGGACGCTGAACATGGTCGGGGATAAGGACGGGGCCATAAGCGTGCTTGAAGAAGCCCTGGACATGAACCCCTTGAACCTCCAGGCCCGGATCGATCTCGGGACGATCTTCATGGACCAGGAAAACTACGAGCGAGCCCTGGCGGAGTGGAAGATCGCCCAGACACAGGACCCCGGGAATACGGCCATCAAGTCCAATATGGAAAAGGCCAGGGAAAAAGTTGAGAAGGATCGAACCATCAGCCGGCATTGAGCTTGTCAGAAAGAAGCTTTCGCCAGAAGAAGCCGGGGCATTTTCCGCCGGAGAATCGCTGGAATGCCGCATGTATCAGGTCGATCCAGGCGAATCAAAAAAACGTCTGGATCACTTTCTTGCCCAGACATGTCTCCCCTTTTCCCGCTCAAGAATCCAGAAAATCCTGGATGAAGGCCTGATTACCGTCAATGGACGGATCGAGCCCGCGTCCTACAAAATCCGCGGAGCGGATATCATCACCGTCCACATCCCCCCGCCGGCCCCATCGGAAGATGCTCCGGAGGAGATGGACCTCGACATCCTCTATGAGGATGAATTCCTTCTTGTGATCAACAAACCCCCCTCCCTCGTCGTCCATCCAGCTCCCGGTCACCCCAATGGAACCCTTCTGAACGGGCTGCTTGGCCACCTGTCCCGAGAGGAGGCCGGAGAGGGTGAAGGTCCGGCCAGAGCCGGCCTTGTTCATCGTCTGGACCAGAATACGTCGGGTCTTCTGGTGGTCGGCAAGAAGAGCGAGGTCGTCGACCATCTCATGGAGCAGTTTCGCGGGCGCACCGTCTCAAAAAGCTATATTGCCCTGGCCATAGGGATTCCACCTTCCAGGCGAGGTCTCATTGATGCCCCCATCGGCCGATCCAATGGGGACCGAAAGAAATTTGCCGTCACTTCGGGGGGAAAACCTTCCCAAACGCGATACAGGGTCATGACTGCGTACCGGGAGGGCTATTCCCTCCTGGATATCACCCTCCTCACCGGCCGGACCCATCAGATACGGGTTCACATGCAACATCTGGGATATCCGCTGGCCGGAGATCCTGTCTACAAAAAAAAGGGGCGCAAGGACAATCTTCTTTTTCCAAGAATCATGCTCCACGCCGCGAACTTGGGATTCACCCACCCGATCACTGGGGAAGAACTCAAATTCCATGCCCCGCTTCCTCCTGACATGCAGGGGGCCCTGTCGCAGCTCCACCCCCTCGACCCTTCCCCCTCAACCTCCCCCGACTGATTTTTGACAAAAAAAAGGAGGCCGCCCCCCGAAAGAGGCGACCTCCCTTCTTCATGAAAACAGCCCCGGGCTAAAGCTTGGCCATCACCATCCCGGTGAGCGGTTTTGGGTAGAAGTAGGTGGACTTCTGAGGCATCAGCTCCCCTCTCTGGGTGACAGACTCGATCACCTTGGCGGAGACGGGGCGGATAAAGAAGCCCAAGGCATAGTCGCGGGTCCCGAAGACCTTTTCCTGGACAGAACGGTCGGATTTGTCATACCGAAGGAGATCCTCGGTGCGAATTCGTTCGGGAGTTATATTCAGAAGGGGCGAAAGCACAGCCTCCTGAAGCCAGTAGGTGTCGAGAGCCTTGACGCCTTCTCCGCGTGGGACGTTGAGACGACAGAGAAGGAGTTCGTCCGTCTCGGAAACGGCCACCCCGATGACGGTTTCCTGGGGGTTGGAGGCGCGAAGGGCGGCGAGAAAGCGATCACCTTGGGCCTTGGAAAACCGCTCAATGGAGGCACGGGATTCGAGCCCCTGAAGAAAGGCCTTGGCCCCGCCAGGAATTGATTTCACGAGCCGGTGCGTCGGCAGGACGGAAAGATTCTCATCTTCCATCGCGGCGAGGAAGACGGTCACAAACTCGTAGGGGGCATTGGGGTTTGGAGAGGTCTCCAGACTCCTCCTGTAATTGCGATAGGCCAGGTAGGTTTCATAACGATGATGGCCATCGGCGATATAGAGGGACTTTTTCCGGAAGATCTCGGTGACCCGGGCCAGAGTCGCGGCATCCGTCACCGCTCCGAGTTCGTGGAGAACATTATCGGAGTCCGTGCAGCGGAACCTCTCCACAGACTTGGGGGCGAGAAGTCCGATGATCTCGCGGGTCGCATCGGGGTAGAGGAGGTAAATCTGGCTAAAGGAACAGGATGTTGCCTTGAAAAGGGCCATCCGGTCCTCTTTCGGACCCTGAAGTGTACGCTCGTGGGGGTAGACGATCTTCTTTTCCCATTCCTCGAGCCGGATGCGGCCCACAAACCCTTGAATCTTTCTGGAGTTACCCGTGAGAGGATCCTTGAAGGTCATGGTGTAAGGGTAGAGGGCAGGGACAGGATCGACGGTCAGAACTCCCGAGGAGAGCATCCGGTCAAGATCGGCCCGGGCCCGGGTGTAACGGTTCGACTCCGGGGTCTCCGGTTCAGGAGCCATGGGAAGCTCAAGCCGAATGACATTGTTCGGGTTCTTTTCATAAAAGGCCTTTTGGGCCTCCTTGGAAATGATGTCGTAAGGGGGGGTAGTGAGATCTCCGATGGAGCCTTTGAGAGATTCCGCGTATACCAGCCCGTTGAATGGGATCAGGTCGGCCAACGTTCCTCCAGTTGATTGCGCCAATCGGGCGCCTGTTGATGTGTGGGTCATTGACCTCCGCCTCTCGGGACGAAGGCGCGATGGGTCGTGAAAGAGTATGTTCCCAAGCTCGCGAATGCACGAACCTCGGAGACCCGAATCCTCCGAGACCAGACGGGGCTGATGGGGAGGAAGTTCATCCGTTTCCCCCGACTACATCTCCCGTGAAATGACGAAATCGGAGAGTGCCAGAAGATGCTGCTTGGGAAGGGAATGAGAGAAGCATTCGAGGCTTTCCTGGGCCTTGCGGGTAAACTCCCGGGCCCGCCCGAGGGAGTACTCGATCGACCCCGTGTCTTTCATCAGACGCAGGACCTCGTCGAGATCACCGTTGCGGATCTCTCCCGATCCGACCTTCGTCACAAGACGGCTCCGGGATTCGGCAGAGGACGTTGCGAGGCAGTGAATCAGGGGAAGTGTCATCTTCCCTTCGGAAAGATCGCGACCGAGGGTTTTTCCTAGCTTCTCCTCGCTCGCCATGTAATCGAGAGCATCATCGGCGACCTGAAAGGCCATTCCTACATAATAGCCGAAGCGATCGAGGGCCTCCTTCTCTTCGTCGGAAAGGCCTCCCAGAATCCCGCCAAGGCGGCATGTGCTCGCGGTCAGCGTCGCGGTCTTGCAGGCGGCGACATTGTAGTACTGGTCTTCGGTGGCTTCGAGGTTGCCATCGAGAAAGAGCTCGAGAATTTCTCCCTCTGACATCTTCTTGCAGGCCAGTGTAAGAGAGTCGTTCACCTCGTGGCTGTGAAGCCCCATGGCAAGCCAGAGGGAGTTGGCATACAGGAAATCTCCCACCAGGATCGCCGGCTGATTTCCCCAACGTTGATGAGCGGCCTTCTTCCCTCTCCTGACATCGGCATTGTCAACCACATCGTCATGAAGAAGCGTTGCCGTATGGATCATCTCAACAACGGCGGCCAAAAGTATCGGCTCGGGTCCCTCTGCTCCGGAGAGGCGGGAAGAAATGACCATCAGGAGCGGGCGAAGCCTCTTGCCTCCCCCGGAAACGACATAAGAGGTCATCTCGCTGGCCAGAGGAACGATCCCGGTCAGGATCGCATGAAGCTTTTCCTCCACCGCCGCCATCTGATCGCGGTATGCGACCCAAATACCGTTGATACCTGTCTCAAGAAGTGGATTCATGACCATAAGATTAAGCTCTGCCTTCGTTTATTGTCAAGAAACTGCAGGAGAACCGGGCTCCAGTCCCGGTCGGTAGCAGGTAATCTCTATCCAGTGGCCGTCCGGATCCTGGAAATAGAGGGATCGGGACACCTGATGGTCATCTACCTGAAAGGGAATCCCTTCTTTCCCCAAGAAATCCATGGCGCCGAGAAAAACTTCCTCGTCGGCCAGGAAGCAGACATGCCGCTGCGTGACCGGGACAACGGAAGGGGCAACACCTTTTGCATCGAGAAGGGCGATGCAGGTTCCACCCACGCAAAGAAAGGCCGGGTCTGTTCCCCATTCTTTCTTATAGGTGTGGACAAGCCCGAACATCCTCTGGT
Source organism: Nitrospirae bacterium UBA4572 (assembly GCA_002387725.1). Classification (GTDB taxonomy): domain Bacteria; phylum Nitrospirota; class Leptospirillia; order Leptospirillales; family Leptospirillaceae; genus UBA4572. The sequence continues at coordinate 21,105 of DGKK01000025.1, read as the reverse complement.
ACCACGCGAGAGAACGATCCATATCGGCAACAGGAAGGGCAACATGGTCGAGTCGGGAGACCCGGATCATCCTGAACCTCAGAAAAGGGTGATATAACCTATCTTGACAGGGATGAGGGTCACCGAGGAGGAGGACAGTCCTTGCCCTGCGAAGGGTCCGGACTGATTTTCATAGTCGATCTCGAAGAAAATCCCCTGATGCTTGACTGTTCCGAAGGGAACCATGATTCCTGGGCCGACCCGAAAGGCAAAGGCCGTCGTTCCGACACCCTGACCATCGCTTGCCGTGGAGGAGTTGAAGGCCGGACCAAAGGCAAACTCAAGATAAGGAATGATGTCGATCGAATTTCCCCCGATCGTCATCGGAAGCCCTCCGCCGTTGGCAAAGAAATACTGGGCCCCGATCAGGACAGGAATATTCGTGTCGTTTCCGAAGGCGTGAACCGCAATGCTCGCCGTCAGAGCCAGATTCTTGTAAACGGTATACCCTCCCTCAAGACCCACGAGGAATCCGGTCCCGAGGCCCGTATTGCCGATCGCACCGGTCACGGAGGGACCCGACGCCGGGACAAATCCCATGTCCGCCTGGAAGAGGATCTGACCGGGAGCGCCGAGCGGGTTGACTGTTTCGGAAGAGCCGGCGTCGGTCTGGCTCGAGAAGTCAGGCAAGCCATCCTGATTGTCGATATCGATCGCCCATGACGGGGAGGTCCAAGCCACTAGCAGACAGAAAATAGTCAAAAGAATCGAGGCGGAGGTTCTCCGTAGTCGATGCGAGAGAGAGGGCGTCTGACCGAAACGAAAGGACCGAGAAAAAAAGGGGACGGGTAGGATGATCCTCTCCTCCGTATAATGAGGTGACACTCGCCCGTGAGAATACGCGTGATCGAGAAATCCCGAAAGTCAGGACCATGATACAATGGCCTCATGTTATCACGAGATAAAAAATTCGACAAACTACTTCCGGCAATCCCAAGTCTGTGTGACACATCGGAGAGAGTCTCATCATTCATGAACCCCCAAGAGAGGTGGCCCCCTGTGAACAAAAACCCTCTGTGGCATTCTCGCCTTACCCGTGAGGAGAGCTATCCAAACTCCTTTGAAAGATCCACCTTGAAATCATTCGTTCTGGCGCTGACAGCCTTTCTCCTTGTGCTGCTGACAGGAGCGGTCTCTCCCTCCCTCGCCGAATCCCAGCCCTATACAAGTCCCGAGATGATGAAAGAACTCCACATTTTCAGGAACAAGGCCGGAGCGGCCTTTATCCTTCCCCAGGCGCTCGGTCCCCATCCCGGAGCGAGCTATATCCTCTCCCGGGCAAAAGAGCTCCATCTGACTCCCACCCAGATATCCAAAATCCGGGCGATCAGACGCCATATGGTGACCCGCTCCATCCGACAGTTTGCCCAGATAGACCATCTTCGTGCCCAGTTTCTCTCTCTGATGGATCGCCCCGACCCTCCCCTACGAAAGGGATGGGCGCTATACAAGCGCCTCACCCGTCTGATGGCCCAGTCCACCTTCGACCATCTGGCAGGCCATGTGGAAGTCGGAAAGGTCCTCACCAAGGAGCAATGGAAGCTATTAAAATAACTCCATTGCCTCTTGCACGATAGCTCTTTCACCATTCTCGGAGATTACCGATGAAATCCTCCCCCATTCGGGTTACCGTTATCCAAAATTCCCCCCAGTTTGGAGCTCCTGAGAAGAACCGGAAAGAGGTAGAGGATCTCATCTTCTCGCAAGAGGATCCTTCTGCCGGGCTCATCGTCCTTCCGGAGCTCTTCGCCACGGGATACCAGTTTGTCTCGAAAGATGAGGTGGTAAGCCTGGCCGAACCGGAAGACGGTCCCACCTTTGAATTTCTCTCCTCCCTTTCCCGAAAAACAGGGGCAGTGGTTGTGGGAGGACTTCCCATCAGGAGAGCCGATGGCATTTCCAATGGGGCCCTCGTCGTCTGGGGTGAGCGTCTTCTCGCCTCCTACGACAAGGTCCACCTTTTCGACCGGGAGCGGGATTTTTTTGTCGAAGGGAAATCCCCCCTCCCCGTGGTCACCACCCCCTTCGGCCCCATGGGCGTCATGATCTGCTTCGACTGGCTCTTCCCCGAGGCACTCCGATCACTGGCACTCTCGGGGGCGACCGTGGTCGCCCATCCTGCCAACTGGGTCCTCCCCTTTGGCCCGCAGGGAATGATCCTTCGGTCGGTGGAAAACCGCCTCTTCACCGTGACTGCCAATCGGGTGGGAACCGAGGAAAGAGGAGGGCTTTCTCCTCTTCGCTACATCGGAGAAAGCCAGATTGTGAGCCCGAAAGGGGAGATTTTGGCAAGAGCCGGGAGCGATCGTCCGGAGATCATCACGGCCACCATCCGGCCCGAGGAGGCCCTGTCGAAGAAAGTGGCCGAAAAAAGCGATTTTTTTGAGCAACGTCGACCGGAGCTCTACCATCCCGGCCTCAGTACCCGGGAGAGGCCCTCTTAGAAAGGGGGTTCAAAAGGAATGCAGGGAAGCTGTTCCGGGGAAAAGCGGGCGGTTGTAATGAACCCCGTATGGCCGATGATCCGATGGGCCGGACGGACGCTTTGGGGGCCGAACTCCCAATCCCGAACGATGGACTCCACCGTCCGGACCAGGTGGAAGTTCTTCGTTTCCTGGAGTGCCAGGGAAAGGGTATGGACCTGGAGAGGTGTGGGAACATAGGTGAGGAGAATCCCTCCCGGACGCAGGAGACGTTTCACATTGTCCACAGCTTTCCACGGCTCTGGAAGGTCGAGGATGATCCGGTCGAATCCGGCGACTTCCCCAGGGAGAAGCTCCGATTCATACATGTCCCCGATCACCATCGCATGGTCCGCCGCACCGGCGGGATCCAAGGTCCGGATGTTCGCCCGGGCCTCATCGGCATGCTCGGAGCGCCTTTCGACGGAGACGAGGGATCCGCCGGGGCGAACCATTCGGAGAAGCGACACTGTCAGGGCTCCGCTTCCCACGCCCGACTCCAGCACCCTGTGACCGGGATGGATGTCCGCCCAAAGGAGGATCAGCCCCTGGTCTTTGGGGTAAATGATCTGGGTCCGGCGCTTCAGATGGGAGAGGGATTCGGCATGGGTCGGACGGAAGGGGAGGACCCACCCCCCTCGCTCAAGGGGAAAGGGAATCCCTTCGGAGGCCTTTTCCATCAGAAGGTCGTGGGGCAGGGGAACACCGTCGACGTGGGTCTTCTTGCCGTGAACAAGAGATGACACCGAAATGGTCCGACCATTCGGCATATAGAGGATAAGGGGCTCTCCCGGAAGAAATGGCATGAGGGGATCTTACAGAACTCCAATCCAAAGGGCAATCCCGCAGGATTTTAGCCGAGAGATGCCGTCGACGGGAAAAAGTCGAGAATCGATTTCCCCCCTACCCTTGACAATGACTTGATTGGGTGATGTAATGAGCCGTGTTTCTCCAAGAAATCATCGCAAAAATCCCGGAAGTCATCCATGGCCTCCTTCCGAATCATTGTTCGAGAATGGAATCTTAACTGACTCCGTCCCTTTGCGATGCGATTAATTTTGATCAACTCTACGGAGGGTCCGTCTTATGAAAACATGGAAAATGGCAGTTCTCGGTGTGGCCGCCATCGGTTTCTCCGCGATGAGCGCCAACGCCGGAGAGCTCGACATCCTGAAGCCCCGCGTTCCCGCCGACCAGATCGCTGCGGCAAAGGCGATGAAGCCCCCCTTCGCCGTGACCCAGGACATGATTGCCAAGGGCAAGGAAGTGTTCAACGGTGCCGGAACCTGCTACACCTGCCATGGTGCCGCCGGTGACGGAAACGGTCCTGGCGCTGCCGGAATGGATCCAGCTCCCCGCAATTTTACCAATGCCAAATTTGAGCAGGCCCGGACCGCCGGCGAGATGTACTGGGTCGTCGCCAATGGTTCCCCTCTCCAGCCCGCCATGGTCGGTTTCGTGACCGCCGGCCAGATCACCGAGAAGCAGGCATGGGAAGCCGTGATCTACGAAAGAAGCCTCGGATGCGGCGGCGACATGTCCTGCGTCGAAGGCTCGGCCGATTGGGTCAGCAAGCAGCCCGTGAAGGAAGAGGCCGCTGGCAACATCAAGCCTGAGTTCCTCAACACCGCAGCCAAGTAAGATCCTTTCCAAAAAGTCAGGGAGGGAATTCCCTCCCTGCACTTCATTTGCTCCCGAACCAATCACTTGACAAAATGTGAGGAAGTCATATTTAATCGTTGTAGTCTCAGTCTTTGAGGTGGTCCTAGGCATCCCGTTGCGTGAATGTGACCCCCCGACGAACCTTTACGGATGAAGCCTTCCGGCAAAGGGACGCACATCGATCGCCCATCCAAGAGAACCTTCATCGGCCATCCACACACCCATTCCTACCGGAAAGTTCTTGGAAAAGACCTGACAATGTTGCCTCCCTCAGGATGACACCGGTGCTGATTTGATGGCGGACGGACGAACCATTTTCCCGTCCTTAGGCCCCGTCCTCTGGAATGGGGCGGATTCGACCCAAGTGAAACATGCGATGCTGACGTCCCGGAGAACGGTGCGGCCAGGCCGAAACGCCTGAAAAACCCTGACCATCGGGCTCCGATGATGAAAAACGCAGACGCACCAAACCTGCCACACGAGACACGCCTTCCCAAAGCCGACGAAGGAGTTCCAGAAAGATGGACGACAAAGAAAACTGCGTAAACCTGGCAGAGCTCAAGGAAAAGAGCATCGCCGACCTGACCGACATCGCCAAGGGTTACCACATTGAAGGTGCGGTCAACCTTCGAAAGCAGGACCTCATCTTCGCCATCCTGCAGGCCCAGTCGGAAAAGAACGGCGTCATCTACGGAGAAGGCGTTCTCGAAACCCTCCAGGACGGCTTTGGCTTCCTGCGCTCCCCCCTCTACAACTACCTTCCCGGACCGGACGACATCTATGTCTCCCCCTCGCAGATCCGCCGATTCAACCTCCGGACGGGGGACACCATCTGGGGCCAGATCCGTCCGCCGAAGGAGGGGGAGCGGTACTTTGCCATGCTCAAGGTCGAGAAGGTCAACTTCGAAGATTCGGAGGTGGGACGGGAGAAGATTCTCTTCGACAACCTCACCCCCCTTTATCCCATGGAGCGGATCCGCCTCGAAAACAATCCGGAAGATCTTTCGATGCGCGTCATCGACCTTCTCACCCCCATCGGAAAGGGCCAGCGCGGACTGATCGTGGCTCCTCCCCGGACAGGAAAGACGGTCCTCCTCCAGGGGATCGCCAAGGCGATCGCCAAAAACCATCCGGAGATCTCCCTCATCGTCCTTTTGATCGACGAGCGGCCGGAAGAGGTCACCGACATGATCCGCCAGGTCAAAGGGGAGGTGGTGAGCTCCACCTTCGACGAACCGCCCCAGAGACACATTCAGGTGGCGGAGATGGTGCTGGAAAAGGCGAAGCGTCTCGCCGAGTCCCAGAAGGATGTGGTCATTCTCCTCGACAGCATCACCCGTCTGGCCCGGGCCTTCAACATCGTCACTCCCCCTTCCGGCAAGGTCCTCTCGGGAGGACTCGACTCGAATGCCCTCCAGCGTCCGAAACGCTTCTTCGGTTCCGCCCGGAACATCGAGGAGGGGGGCAGCCTCACCATTATCGCCACGGCCCTGATCGATACGGGAAGCCGCATGGACGACGTCATCTTCGAGGAGTTCAAGGGAACAGGCAACATGGAGCTCCATCTCGACCGGAACCTGGCGGATCGGCGCATCTTCCCTGCCATCAACGCGACCACGTCCGGCACCCGAAAGGAAGAGCTCTTGCTGGACAAGGACGATATCAATAAAATATGGATACTCCGAAAGGCCATGAACTCGAACAATGCGCAAGAGGATATGGAGTACCTGTTGAGCAATATGAAGGGAAGCCGAAGCAACAAGGACTTCCTTGAAAAAATGATGAAGGGCTGAAATCAGTCCTGGAATCATTTCCATCCATGCTTCACCTTAAGGAGACCGGTCTCATGAAAAAAGGAATTCACCCCAGCTACAACGCCGCAACGGTCAACTGCGCCTGCGGAAATGTCTTTGAAACCCGGACCACCGTCGGGAACCTTCACCTCGACATCTGCAACATGTGCCATCCCTTCTTCACCGGGACCCAGAAGATCATCGACACCGAAGGCCGCGTGGAGCGCTTCATGAAGAAATACCGCAAAGAGGATGCAAAAAAAGGCTAAGGACCCTTTTCCATGGATGTCACACCCGGCATTCTCGAGAAGATCATTCCCCGGCTCCAGTCGATGCGCGACCGTTTCGACGAACTCTCCGGGAAGATGGCCAGTCCGGAGATCGCCAGATCCCCGGATCTGTACCGGAAGTTGGCCATGGACCAGGCGGAGCTTGCCCCTGTGGTCGAGCTCTACGACCAGTGGAAGCGACTCCGCAAGGAACAGGAAGAGCTTGACCTGATCCGGGACGACCCCCAAATGGCCGAGCTCGTGTCGGGAGAGGACCGGAGGCTTCGGGAAGTCCTTGAAGGGACGGAGCTTCGGCTCGTCGACGCCATTTTGCCCAAGGACCAGCGGGATGAAAGGAATCTCTTCATCGAAATCCGTGCCGGGGCCGGAGGTGAGGAAGCCGCCCTTTTTGCAGCCGAGCTCGGACGAATGTACCTGCGCTTTGTAGAACGCCAGGGTTTTCGGGCCGAGGTGATGGAATCCAACGAAACCGACATCGGGGGCTCCAAGGAGTTCATCATCTACGTTCAGGGCCGCAACGCCTTCAGCCGCCTCAAGTATGAAAGCGGCGTCCACCGGGTCCAGCGGGTTCCCGTGACGGAGGCAGGAGGCCGGATTCATACCTCCACCGTGACCGTCGCCATCCTCCCCGAAGCTAGCGAGGTCGAGGTCGATATCGAACAGAAGGATCTTCGGATCGACACCTTCTGCTCCTCCGGAGCGGGAGGACAGAGTGTGAATACCACCTACTCCGCCGTCCGCATCACCCATATTCCGTCAGGGATCGTCGTCAGCTGCCAGGACGAGCGCTCCCAGCTCAAGAACCGGACCAAAGCCATGTCCGTTCTCCGGTCACGGCTCCTCGAGCAGGAGGTCTCCCGCCAGAACCAGGAGATCGCCTCCCAGCGAAAAACCCTCGTGGGATCGGGAGATCGCTCGGAGCGCATCCGGACCTACAACTTTCCCCAGAACAGAGTGACGGACCACCGGATCGGCCTGACGCTCTACCAGCTGGACCGGGTCATGGAGGGGGAACTCGAACCGCTTGTCGATGCCCTCAGGGCCCACGACCGGGCCGAGGAGATCAAGAATATCTCCTGAGCCTCGGCCATCCGGCGACGCGACCATCGAGGCGTGGCTTCGCTGGGGAAAAAGCGCCCTCAGGGCCCTTGAGGATCCGGAGCGGGAGGCACGACTTCTGATGTCCGCCCTTCTGTCCTCGGGAACGGCCCCCTGGACCCGTTCCCGGGAGCGGCTCGAAAAAGAGCTTGCCTCCCGTTATGAAGACTGGATCAACCGACGGGCGGCCAGGGAACCCCATCATCTGATCACGGGGGAGATCACCTTTTGCGGACACTCGTTTTTCCTTGCACCTGGTGTTCTGATCCCCCGGCCCGAAACGGAACAGCTGGTCGAACTGGCCCTTCGGCATACCGCCGCCTCCAAGGGAAGGGAGCCTCTTCGAATCCTCGACCTGGGATCGGGAAGCGGAGTCATCGCCCTTTCATTTCTTCTTGAACGTCCGGAGGCCCGGGCCGTGGCGGTGGAGCGGGAACCGCTCGCCCTTGCCACACTTCTTGAAAACAGGCGGCGCCATCGACTTGTCGACCGTCTGGCCGTCGTCCGGGGAGACTGGGAAGAGATGTTCGGGGAGCGGCCGGTCTTCGACTGCATCCTCTCCAACCCTCCCTATATCCCCACGGACACGATCCCCGCGCTCGAACCGGAGGTTCGTGCGTACGAACCGGCGAGCGCCCTCGATGGGGGGGCCGATGGCCTCGATCCTTACCGGAAGATCCTTCCCCGGGCCTTTCGCCTGATTCGGGAAGGGGGGCTGATCGCCCTCGAAATCGGTGACGACATGGGCGATCCCACTCTTTTTTCAGCCATGGCCGGCAAGACAGGGGGCGCAACCCCGCTTCCCACAATCATCAGGGACATCTCGGGACGTCACCGGATTGTCTTCTGGACAGGATAAGGACGTTCCTTGGACGCATTCAGAATTGTCGGAGGCCATCCCCTACGCGGAACGGTCAGGATTTCCGGTTCGAAAAACGCCGCCCTTCCGATCCTCTTTTCCTCCCTTCTCGGCGGATCCTTCTCCCTGTCGAACGTTCCCTGTCTTCGGGACGTCAAGACAACGCTCCTTCTTCTCGAACAATTGGGGCTGAAGATCTCCGTCCGCCCGGAACCCTTGGCAGAATCGAAAGGATTCGACCACAACGAGCCCATCTGGTCGGATCTTTTGGAGATCTCGGAAGGAACAACCTCTCCCTTCGAAGCCCCCTATGATCTCGTGCGCACGATGCGGGCCTCTGTCCTTTGTCTGGGTCCGCTCCTGGCACGACGGAAAAGGGCCCGGGTCTCCCTCCCGGGCGGATGCCTGATCGGAGCCCGTCCCATCGACATGCACCTCAAGGCCTTCGAGCGCATGGGGGCCCGGATCACCATCCACCATGGATATATCGATGCCGAGACCGATGGCCTTGAGGGCAGCGAGATCTCGCTGCCCTACCCAACGGTGACGGGGACGGAAAACATCATGATGGCCGCGGTCCTTGCCCGCGGGACCACGACGATCACCAACGCGGCAGAGGAACCCGAGATCGTCGATCTTGCGAACTTCCTCGTGGCGAGGGGAGCCCGAATCACCGGAGCCGGAACATCGACCATCCGCATCGTCGGGGTGGAGCGGCTCGATCCGGTCCATTACTCCGTGATGTTCGACAGGATCGAAGCCGGAACGTTCCTGGTGGCCGCCGCCCTCTTGGGAGAGGAAGTCACCATCAGGGAGGTCGAGTCCTCCCCCCTCTCCTCCATCCTCGACGTGCTGAAGGCGATGGGGGCCGAGGCCGAAATCCATACGGGAGCGATCACCCTCGGGGCCATCCGCCGCCCCCGGGGCCTCTCCCTTCGAACCCTTCCCTATCCGGGATTTCCCACGGACATGCAGGCGCAGATTCTTCCGCTGATGGCCATAGCGGAAGGCCCCTCGTCAGTCGTTGAGACCGTCTTTGAAAATCGCTTCACCCATGTCATGGAGATGAACCGGATGGGGGCCAACATCGAAATCCATGGCTCCCAGGCCATGGTTCGGGGGGGAAGCCGCCTCGAAGGGGCCGCCGTCATGGCCTCCGATCTCCGCGCCTCTGCGGGGCTGGTTCTGGCCGGACTCATCGCCGAGGGCGAAACGGAGGTCAGGCGGGTCTATCATATCGACCGGGGATACGAGGCGATCGAGAAGAAGCTCGAAGCCCTGGGGGCCCGGATCAAACGCATTCAGGAGGATTCGCCATAAGCGCAGAGCCTCTTGTCCTGGCCCTTCCCAAGGGAAAGATGTTCGAGGACATCCTCTCTCTCCTCGAAAGGGGGGGCTATGGATTCGCCGATTACAAAAAGAATCCCCGGGCCCTGACCTCACGCTCCGACTGCGGCTCCCTTTCCATCCTCTTTGTCCGTTCCACCGACGTCATTCCGTATGTCGAATTCGGCGGGGCCGATGCGGGCGTGGTGGGCCGGGACCAGATCGAGGAACAGAACCGGGAGGTCATCTCCCCCCTCAACCTCAATATCGGATACTGCCGCCTTGTCGTCGCCCGCCCGGAAGAGAACCGGCCCATGGGGGAAGAAAAACGGGCGCTCCGGATCGCCACGAAATATCCGCGGATCACCGAGACTCACTTTCTTGCCCGCGGGATTCCGGTCTCGATCCTCAAGCTTTATGGCTCCCTGGAGCTGGCCCCCCGAACAGGGCTCGCCGACTGGATCGTGGACCTGGTGGCCACCGGACGAACCTTGCGGGAGAATCGCCTGGAGATCGAGGAAGAGATCCTCCCCTCCACCGCCCGATTCATCGTAAACCCATCCTCATGGGCCACCAGAAACGAGGCGGTTCGGACGCTCATCGACAGGATTCGTCCGCATGTTCCCGAATCTCCCGTGATTTCAGGGTAGACCGGAGGGCTGATGACCATGAAGGTGAACCGCGTCAAGGATCTGGAGCATGCCCGGGAAATCCTTGCCCCCGTCCTGGCGCGGGGAAAGGACGAAGAGGCCCGATCCGTGCGGGAACGGGTCTCGGACATCATCGCCTCCATCCGTAGCGGAAAGAACGCGGCCGTCCTCGACTGGGCCCGGCGGCTGGACGGATTTTCCGGCGGAGAGAAGGACCTAGAACTCTCCCGGGACCGGGCCGAGGCGGCCTGGAAGGCTCTCACCCCTCCCTTGCGCGAGGCCTTGGCCTATGCCGCAGAGCGCATCCGGGCCACCCATGAAAGGGCCCGCCAGGCCCTGACCGATCTCCCGGCCGGCCCCCGGGGAGGAATGCGCTGGACCCCGCTCGACCGTGTGGCCGTCTACGTCCCCGGAGGCACCGCCCTCTATCCTTCGACGGTCCTCATGACAGCCACGGTGGCCCGAGTGGCCGGAGTCCGGGAAATCTCGGTCCTGACCCCGGCGGGACCGGAAGGCATTGCCCCGGTNNCCGCCTGCCATGCGGCCTCGGTGGACCGGATCTTTCCTGTGGGAGGCGTCCATGGAGTCGCTGCCCTGGCCTTCGGGACCGAGACCCTTCCGGCCGTCGATGCCATCGTGGGACCGGGCAACCGCTATGTGGCTGAGGCCAAACGCCAGCTCTACGGAACCATCGCCATCGACATGATCGCCGGACCCACGGAGGTCGTCATCGTGGCCGACGGAGGGGCAGAAGCCAGCTGGNNCGTCTCGGAGGAGCTCGACAGACAGCTGGCCACCCTTCCCCGGGAAGGGATCGCCCGGGCCTCCCTCGAGCGTTTTGGCGCAATTCTCGTCTTCGACACCCTCGACCTCGCCCTCAGGGTCTCGGACCTTCTGGCCCCCGAACACCTCGAGCTCTGCGTGGAAAGCCCCGGAGACCTTGCCGCCCGGGTCAGGAATGCCGGAGCCATCTTTCTGGGCTCCGGGGTTCCCGAAGCGGCCGGAGATTACTGCTTCGGTCCCAGCCACGTCCTTCCCACCAACGGTACCGCCCGCTTTGCCTCGCCGGTGGGGATCGAAACCTTCATGAAACGCACAAGCCTCGTGGGGGATCCCCGGGGAGGGGAGGCGATCCCGGAGCTCGACCGGATCCTGGAGGTCTCCGAGATCCTGGCCCGGGCGGAAGGGCTCGAAGGCCACGCCCGATCGGCAGCGCTCCGGCGGAGAGCCACCCCATGAGTGCGGCGACCCTCGAATGGCTCCGGGAGGACCTCACCGAGGCAGGACGGCCCCGAAGTCAGACAGAGACTGCCTCCTCCCTTCTGCGCCTTGACCGCCTGGAGCCCTGGGCGCCACTCTCTCCCCGATTTTTGAGGCGGATGGGGCGAACCTTTGCCTCCCTCACCCTCAGCCGCTATCCCGACAGTGAGTCAAAGGATCTCAGGAAGAGCCTCGGAAAACACTTCCGGGTCGATCCGGATCATATTTTACTGGGAAAAGGATCGGACGAACTGCTTGAGATCCTCTTCCTGGCCGTCTCCGGCCCCCTTCTTCTCGTCGATCCCTCCTTCCCCATGTACCGAAACCTGGCCCAGCTCACCGGGCGACGGGTCCTGACGGTTCCACTGGAAAAGGACCTCTCCCTCTCCATCGACCGGCTCCTCGAGACGATCCGGCAAGAGTCCCCCGCCCTGGTGGTGCTCTCCCATCCCAACAATCCGACGGGAGAGGCACTGGCCCCCGAGGAGATCGAACGGATTGCGACGACCGCCCCGGGCGGGGTGCTGATCGACGAGGCCTACGCCCCCTTTGCCCAAAGAAGCCACCTCTCTCTCTTGGAACGATTTCCGAACCTGATGGTCCTCCGCTCCCTCTCGAAGCTGGGGCTGGCGGCAATCCGCCTCGGGTGGCTTGCCGCCNNCCGCCTCTCCGGAGATCCTTTCCCGGCTGGACAAGGCCCGCCTCCCCTTCAACGTCGACGCCCTTCTCCAGTCGGCAGGAACCCTTCTTTGCCGGGAGGCCCTCCCGGCCCTGGAGGCCAGGGCCCGACGAACTGCGGCCAGACGTGAGAGCCTGCTTTCCGCCCTGGGGCGCATCCCCGGGATCCGCCCCTTTCCCTCCCAGGCCAACTTCATCCTCTTCCGCACCGCCTCCAAGCCCTCGGGAGAGGTCGACGCCGGACTCCGATCCTTCGGGATTGCCGTTCGGGACATGTCCCCCGACCACCCGCTCCTTGAAAACTGCCTTCGGGTGACGGTCGGAGAAAAAGACGAGCTCCGACGATTTCTCGAGGCCCTCTCCTCCATCATGAAAGGACCGGCATGACCACTTCCCCCCGCCCCTCCCCCCGGACGGCAACCCTCCTTCGGGAGACCCGGGAGACCCGGATCGAGGGAACTCTCGCCCTCGACGGCACCGGAAAGACCAATATCTCCACCGGCATGCCCTTCTTCGACCACCTTCTCGACCAGGTCGGGCGCCACGGCCTCTTCGATCTCTCCCTCGCCGCCGCGGGGGATCTTCACGTCGACTGGCACCACACGGTGGAGGACACCGGCCTCCTCCTGGGAAGCCTCTTCGACCAGGCCCTGGGAGAGCGAACCGCCATCAGCCGATACGGATTTTTCTATGCCCCCCTCGACGAATCCCTCGCCCGAACGGTGGTGGATCTCTCGGGGCGCCCCTTCCTCGTCTACGACTGTCCCCTGGAGCGGGGAGAGCGGGTCCGGGACTTCGACCTCGATCTTCTGGAGGACTTTTTCCAGGCCTTCAGCCAGAAGGCCCGACTCACCCTCCACATCCACCTTCTTTCGGGGCGAAACAGCCACCACAAGGCGGAGGCCCTCTTCAAATCCTTCGCCCGGGCGCTCAGGATGGCCGTGGCCCCCGATCCCCGCCAGACGGGCGTTCCCTCCACCAAAGGCTCGCTTTGATGGGAAGCTCTCCCCGGACAGCGGTGATCGACTACGACATGGGGAACATCCACTCTGTCGCCAAGGCCCTGGAGGCCAGCGGCCACCGGGTGAGCCTGGTGGCCGCTCCGGAGGAGATGGAGGCCTTCGCCCCGACCCACCTTGTCCTTCCCGGCGTCGGGGCCTTCGGCGAGGGACGCGCCCGACTCGAACACAAGGGGTGGATCCCCGTCATCGAGCGATGGCTCAGGGAGGATCGCCCCTTCCTCGGCATCTGCCTCGGGATGCAGCTTCTCTTCGACACGAGCCAGGAGTTCGGGACCCACCGGGGGCTCGGCTTCTTCTCCGGAGAGATCGTGCCCTTCGATCCCTCCCGGAGCAAGGTCCCCCAGATCGGATGGAACGAGGTGGTCCGCACCTCGCCCCACCCCCTCTGGAGCCGGCTTCCGGAGAGGCCGGACTTTTATTTTGTCCATTCCTACCGGGTCCGCACCTCCGATCGGGATCTGGTCCTAGGAGAGACCGACTACCAGGAGCCGTATCCCTCCATGGTTGGGCGGGGACGGATCGCGGCGGTCCAGTTCCATCCCGAAAAGAGCCAGGCGGCGGGACTCACGCTTCTTGAAAATTTTGGAGGACTCTAGCATGCAGCTCTATCCGGCGATCGACCTCTCCGGCGGACGGGTCGTCCGGCTCACCCAGGGGGACTTTTCCCGGGCCACCGTCTACGAGGAGGATCCCGCCCGGGCCGCCCGAAGCTTCTTCGACAAGGGAGCGACATGGCTCCATGTGGTCGACCTCGACGGGGCCAAGACGGGACAGCCGGGGAATCTTCCCGCCCTCGAGGCCATCATCAAATCCTTCCGGGGGAAGATCCAGGTGGGAGGAGGCATCCGCACCCTCGACACCGCCCGACGCTACCTCGACCTGGGGGTGGAACGGCTCGTTCTGGGCACGGGAGCCCTCACCAACCCCGACTTTCTTGCGGCCATGCTCCGGGAGTGCCCCGGGCGCTTCTTTGTGGGTGTCGATGTCCGGGAGGGGAAGATTGCCATTTCCGGGTGGCTTGAGACCACCGGAGGCGCGCCGGTTGAGACGATGAAGCGCCTGGCATCCGACGGCGTGGCGGGATTCGTGTACACCGACATCGCCCGGGACGGAATGCTCGAAGGGCCGAACCTCCCGGTCTACCGGGAGCTTGCGGAGACCCTCTCGGTGCCGGTCGTCGCCAGCGGCGGCATCGGCTCTCTCGACGACATCCTTAGGCTCCGGGAGGCGAAGGTCTCCGGGGCCATCGTGGGCCGGGCCCTCTATACGGGAGCCGTGGACCTCTCCCGGGCCCTGGCCCTCTGCCGGCCGGACCCCGCCCCATGCTGAAAAAACGGATCATCCCCTGCCTCGACATGAAGGGGGGCCGCGTGGTGAAGGGGGTCTGCTTCGAGTCCCTCACCGACGCCGGAGACCCCGTGGAAACCGCCGCCCTCTACGACCGGATGGGGGCGGACGAACTCTGCTTCCTCGATATCGGCGCCTCCGTGGAAAACCGAGGAACCCTCTTCGAAATCGTCGAAAGAACGGCCAGCCGGGTCTTTCTTCCCCTGACCGTGGGCGGAGGGATCCGCTCGACCGAGGAGATCCGAAAGGCCCTCAATGCGGGAGCCGACAAGGTCTCCCTCAACTCCGCCGCCCTGGCCCGCCCCGAACTCCTCACCGAGGGGGCCCTGCGATTCGGCTCCCAGTGCATCGTCCTGGCGGTGGACGTCAGGAGGGAAGGGGACTCCTGGCGGGTCCATTCCCACGGAGGAACCCGACCCACCGACCGCGATGCCCTGGACTGGATCGTCGAAGGGGTGCGCCGGGGCGCCGGGGAGATCCTCCTGACCTCCATGGACCGCGACGGGACGAAAACGGGCTACGACACCGACCTCCTCCGGGCCGTCAGCCGGGCGGTGGATGTTCCGCTCATCGCCTCCGGCGGGGCCGGAAGCCTCGAGGACTTCAGACTTGCCTTCGAAGCCGGCGCCGATGCCGCCCTGGCGGCCAGCCTCTTCCACTTCGGCACGGTCGACCTCCGCGNNCGGCCACGGCGTGGCGGTCAGACCCCCCATGGAACCCTTTTTCCCGGGAGATGCCCGTGGATGACGCCATCCTCCGCACCCTCTTTCCGGACGGGGAGACCCTCCGCCCCGTCGTCGCCCAGGAGGTCCGCTTCGGCAAGGTCCTCATGGTGGGATACATGAACCGGGAGGCCTTTCACAGGACGGTCGAAGAGGGGAGGGTCACCTTTTTCAGCCGCTCCCGGAAACGGCTCTGGACCAAGGGGGAGAGTTCGGGACACTTCCTCCGGCTGGTCTCGCTCCGCTACGACTGCGATGGGGACACCCTCCTGGCCCTGGTCAGGCCGGAGGGCCCCACCTGCCACACCGGAACGGAGAGCTGCTTTGACGGCCGCCTCCTCGTTCCCGGAACGGAGGGAAGACCCGCCTTCGAGACCCTGGGGGATCTCGCCGGGACCATCGCCCTCCGAAGGGACGGAGACCCCGAGACCTCCTACGTGGCGCGCCTTCTCTCGGGACCCCGTTCGGCCCTCCTGAAAAAACTTGTGGAGGAGGCGGGGGAGACGATGGCCGACATTTACGAGGAGGATGCCGCGGGAACCCGCTCCGAGATGGCGGACCTCCTCTTCCACCTCCTCGTGGCCATGGAACGGACCCGGACCCCCTGGGAAGAGGTTGTCGGGGTCCTGGAAAAACGCACCGGAAAGGGGGGGCTCGAGGAAAAGAAGGAACGTTCCCGGACCGCCCCAAAAAAAGGAGAGGCCCCATGACCGAGTCAACGACCGAGACTTGCCTTTTCTGCCGGATCGTCCGGGGGGAAATCCCCGCCGGACGGCTCCGGGAATCTCCCGACTCCCTGGCGATCGCCGATATCTCGCCCCAGGCTCCCCACCACTGTCTCCTGATCCCCAAGCGCCACGCCACCGACATCGGAGAGTTCATGAAAGGCCCGCGGGCTGCCGAAGAGATGGCGGACCTTCTCGCGGTGGGGCTGGGACTTGTGGCGGAAAAAGGTCTCTCGGAACGGGGATACCGCCTTGTGGTCAACACCGGCCGGGAGGGGGGGCAGACCGTCCCCCACCTTCACATCCACCTCCTGGCGGGCCGGGAGATGGGCTGGCCCCCCGGGTGACCGGGAGAAATCCTTGTCCTTTTGGCCATCTTCAAATTTCTTTGACAATATTTCCACCCGGGTATAAAATAAACAGTCTGCGTCAGTCCTATCCATTAAGGGAGGTTTTGAATGACTGGAGTTCGCGTCAAGGAAAACGAATCGTTCGAAAGCGCCCTCAAGCGCTTCAAAAAGCAGTGCGAAAAAGCGGGGATCCTCTCCGACGTCAAGAAGCGCGAACATTACGAAAAGCCCTCCGTCCGCCGCAAGAAGAAAGCCCTCGCTGCCCGAAAGAAGGCGTTGAAGCGCGCCCGCATGGCGGTCCGCTAGCTCTCTTTCCACGCTGAAGACCGCCGGACGCGACAGGGATTCCTGTGGCCCTCCGGAACGCGTCGGCTCCCAGAGATCCCATGACCGTCGAGAGGGGCCCCTGCAGATCCGATCTGGAGTGGGTCCGTCCCCCGCGGCTTAAGCGTCAAAGGGAGGCAAGAGGGTTCACTCCTGTCATGCCCGTCAGGTCGGATTCCACGCAAATTTGCGCATGGTGCGGGCTGCTGATCGAACCTCTTTTTCCGATCAGCGGGGCCCGACACGGGTTCACAACACATAGCCGTTAAAACTGTACACAAGGGGGACGAGTGGGACTTCGGGAAACGCTTCTGGATCACCAGAAAGAGAGCCTGAAGGCCAAGGACTCCGCCCGTCTGTCCGTTCTGCGTCTTCTCCTCTCCCAGGTCAAGAACCGGGAGATCGAGAAGGGCAAGGGATCGACGCTCACCGACGAGGAGATCATCGAGACGATCTCCTCCATGGTCCGGAAGATGGACGAGTCCATTGAAAGCTTTACTGCCGGGGGGCGCGCCGACCTTGCCGACAAGGAGCGTGCCGAACAGGCGATCCTCAGGGCCTATCTTCCCGAGCCCCTGTCGGAGGAGGCCATCGATCGCCTCATCGCCGAAGGGATCGCCGAGACGAAGGCCTCCGGCCCCAAGGGAATGGGACCCCTGATGCAATGGCTCTCCCCCCGGACCAAGGGTCGCGCCGACAACAGGATCGTCAGCCAGAAGGTCAAGGCGGCGCTGGAAAAACCCTGACCGGACCGGACTTGGGGAGAGGACACCTCCCAATCGAACGGACGACAGATGGCGGATGAATGGGTAGAGTCGGTCCGTCGTGCCACGGACTTGGTCGAGGTGGCGTCTCGATACGTCAACCTGAGAAAGCGCGGCCAGAAATGGGTCGGCCTGTGCCCCTTTCACGAAGAAAAATCCCCGTCGTTCCAGATCGATCCCGACAAACAGCTCTATTACTGTTTCGGCTGCCATGCCGGCGGGGATGTCTTTCGTCTCGTGGAAAAGCTCGACCACAAGTCCTTCGGCGAGGTTGTGCGCTCCCTGGCCCAGGAGGCGGGAATTCCTCTCCCCGAACGCGGGTCGGCGGAGGAGAGGGAGCGGCGGGAGCGCCTCCGGAAGGCCCTTCTTCTGGCCCAGGAGCTCTATCGAAAGGCCCTGGCCTCCCCCCAGGGGGAGCCCGCCCGCCGCTATCTCCGGGAGACCCGAAGGCTTGCGGACAGGACGGTGGAGCGATTCGGACTGGGGTGGGCCCCGGCCTCCTCGATCCTGACCGAGACATTTGGGGCCGGTCCTTCCTCTGAACGGGCCTCTGAACGGACCTCTGAACGCGGGGACGCCGGAGGGGAAGCCGGCTCCGAAGGAATAGGAAGGGCCCTGGTGGAGGCAGGGATGATCCGCCCCGCGGTCCCGGGTCCGGGGGGCCACGGGGGAGGGGACCTCTTCCGGAACCGGGTGATGATTCCCATCCGGGACCGGGAGGGCGGGGCACCCGTCGGATTTGGCGGGCGCAGCCTCGAGACGGGGGGACGCTCTCCCAAGTATCTGAACTCGGCGGAGTCCCCGACCTTCAAAAAGCGCGAGATCCTCTTCGGAATCGATCAGGCCGCCCGGGCCATCCGAAAGGAGGGGCGGGTTCTGGTCGTCGAGGGATACTTCGACGTCATCGCCCTCTCCCAGGCGGGAATCGAGAATGTGGTGGCCCCGTTGGGAACCGCCCTGGGACCGGCCCACATCTCGACGATCAAGAAGAGCGCCGGAGAGGTCATTCTCCTCTTCGACGGAGATCGCGCCGGACGCGAGGCGGCCATGAGCATCGTGGGACGCTTCCTCTGGGATCCCGACCTCTCCTTCCGGGCGATCTGGCTCCCCGACGGAGAGGACCCCGACACCTGGGTTCAGCGGGAGGGACGCTCGGGCGTTGAAAGGGCCCTGGAAGAGGCCCTTCCCATGGGAGACTTCGTCCTGGACTGGCTCGAATCCTCCGTCGCCAGGGCCACTCCGGATCCGGGGGCCAAAGCCGCTCTCGCCTCGGACTTTCTCGCCATGGTGCGGGCCTTTCCGGACCTCGAGGTTCAGGACCGCCTCCTCCAGAAGGGGGCCGTCCTTCTGGGAACGATGAAGGACCTCTTGGCCCACTCGCTTCTCTCCGGGGCGGAAGCGGCCCGGGAGGCCCGAAAGGAGAAGGCGGCCGAATCCGAAGGGAACGCCCTCGGAAACCGCGCCCTGGCCGTGAGGAACCACCTCGTGGAGCTTCTCCGGATGTGGGTCGACGGAGAGTCCCCCCACCCGAGGGAGGTGTTGAAGAGAGAGGACTACGCCTTCGTCGAGGACGCAACCCTGGCGGCCATTCTCGACGATCTCTGGGCGCAGCCGGATCCGGGCCCCGAATCCGACGCTTCGGGACGATTTCATGACCTTCTTCGGAGGGATCCGCCCCTGATGAAGCTCTGGTACGAGCTTCCCTCCGACCCGGCCTCCCGGCAGGAACGGCTCGAGGACATACGCCAGGCCGCCTGGCGCATGTCGAGGAAGACACGACGGAAATTCGGAACGGACGGAACGGGACAGAGCCGATCCGTCCACTCATAGACCCACCCGGGACCCAAAGGCTGGGCCCCCATAGGGAGACACGATGTCAAAGAACGAACGTCTTTCCGAAATGAAGGACCTGATCACCCTCGGGAAGGAACGGGGATATCTGACCTACGACGAACTCAACCACGCCCTTCCCTCTGAAACGGTGGACTCGGAAGAGATGGATTCCATCCTGAGCTACTTCGGGGACATGAACATCGACATTGTCGAGGATGAGGCCGACCACGTGGAATTCACCGAGGCCGAGGGCGAGGAGGAGGAGCTCTTCGAGGAGATCGAGATCACCGCCCTCGAGGAGGAGGCCGACACGGAAGACCTCTCCGACGGCATTGCCGCGGCGGGAGTCCGGACCGACGATCCGGTGCGGCTCTATCTCAAGGAAATGGGCTCGGTCCCACTCCTGACCCGGGAAGGGGAGATCAAGATCGCCCAGAGGATCGAGGAGGGCAAGACGGAGGTCTTCTCCTTCCTCTTCGGCGTTCCCCTCTCGATCCAGAGCATCCTGGGCCTTCGGGACAAGATCCAGACCGGCATCATCGGCATCCGGGACATCATCGACCTCGAGGAGGAGGAGACCGAGGAGGAGGGGAAATCTCCGGCGGCCCGCCAGGCCACGGAGGCCTTCATCGAGCAGGCGGCGAAGATCGAGGAGCACTTTGCCAAGATGAACGAACTCTCCCAGAAGATGAAGGCCGTCCTGAAGGATCCCGCCAAGAAGCGGGCGCTCCGGGAAAAGGTGAAGAAGATCCGCCACGAGGTGGTGGAGGTCATCCTGGAGATGCATCTTCAGCAGCGCCAGATCAACATCCTCATCGAAAAGCTCCGGGATGTCGTGGGCCAGTTCGAGGAGACCGAGAGGACCCTCGACCAGTGCCGCCGGAGGATCGGCCTGCCGGTGGACGAGATCCTCGCAAAGCTCTCCGAAAAGCCCAAAAAATCAAAGCTCTCGGCGGAAAAGAAGGAGCTTTACGAGCAGTTTTCCAAGGCCCACGAGAGGATCCTCTCCCTTGAGGCGGAGACATTCCTCTCCCCCTCCGAAGCCAAGGAGAGCCTCCAGCAGATCATCCGGGGCGAGGAGAAGGTCCGGGAGGCCAAGTCCGAGCTCATCAAGGCCAACCTGCGGCTCGTGGTCTCCATCGCCAAGCGCTACACCAACCGGGGGCTGCAGTTCCTCGACCTGATCCAGGAGGGCAACATCGGCCTGATGAAGGCCGTGGACAAGTTCGAGTACAAGAGAGGATTCAAGTTCTCGACCTACGCCACCTGGTGGATCCGCCAGGCCATCACCCGGGCCATCGCCGACCAGGCCCGGACGATCCGCATCCCGGTCCACATGATCGAGACCATCAACAAGCTGATCCGCACCAGCCGCCACCTGGTGCAGGAGCTCGGACGGGAGCCGCTCCCCGAGGAGCTGGCCAAGGAGATGCAGATGCCGGTGGACAAGGTTCGCCGGGTCCTGAAAATCGCCCGGGAGCCGATCTCACTTGAAACTCCCATCGGAGAGGAAGAAGATAGTCATTTGGGAGACTTCATCGAGGACAAGAAAACGATCTCTCCCATCGAGGCCGCCGTCCGCTACGACCTGGTCAGAAAGATCGGCCAGTCGCTGTCGACCCTCACCGACCGCGAGGAAAAGGTCATCCGCCTCCGCTTCGGCATCGGCGAGCTGACCGACCACACCCTCGAGGAGGTGGGTCAGGACTTCGACGTGACCCGGGAACGCATCCGCCAGATCGAGGCCAAGGCCCTGAGAAAGCTTCGGCACCCGAGCCGGAGCAACCAGCTCAAGAGCTTCCTCGACTGGTAAAAGAAAGAATAACGGGCCTATAGCTCAACGGCAGAGCTACCGGCTCATAACCGGTTGGTTCCAGGTTCGAATCCTGGTGGGCCCACCA
>DGKK01000041.1:47384-57964 GCA_002387725.1 Nitrospirae bacterium UBA4572 | reverse complement strand
TCCCCGATCTCGTCGAGGAAGAGGGTCCCCCGGTCGGCGGCCTCGAACTTGCCCCCCCGGCTCTCGGTGGCCCCGGTGAAGGCGCCCTTCTCGTGGCCGAAGAGCTCGCTTTCGATGAGGNNGGCGAAGAGCTCCTTTCCGGTGCCGCTCTCTCCGGTGATCAGGACGGAGACGTCGGTGACGGCGATCTTCCGGAGCATCCGGAGAAGCTCTTCGATCCTGGGGTTCTTCGTCACGATGCCGGCGGCGGTCGGGGCGATCTCGGAGGCGGGTCCGGGTTCGGCCCGGGTCTGGCGGGAGAGCCGGGCCCGGTTGTAGGCCCGGGCCACCACCCGGCGGAGCTCCTCGGGGTCGACGGTCTTCTCGAGAAGGTCGTAGGCGCCGAGCCGCACCGCCTCGAGCGCCCGGGGGCGGGTGATGTCGCCGCTCAGGATGATGCCGTGGAAGGCGGGCTCCGCCTCCGAAAAAAAGCGCAAAAGGTCCACCCCGTCCTTCCCCGCCTCCCGGTCGAGCCCCAGGTCGAGGACCGCCACCGCCGGGCGCTCCCTCAGGAAAATGTCGATGGCGTTNNGGCTTGAAGAGCCAGGCCATCTGCCGCAGGATCGCCGGATCGTCGTCCACCACCAGAAGGGGGGGAAGGGAGGAGGTCTCGGGCGTCGTCACCGGAGGAGCTCCTCTTCGGGAGACGGGGTCAGGGCGGCCACCGTCCCGGAGGCCGTTCCTCCCGGGATGTACCGGGAAAGAAGCGGCGCCAGGGAGCGGAGGAAGGAGATTTCCTGGGCCAGGGCCGCGCGGGGGGTGGTGGTCACCGGCTGGGAGACCCGCACCATGGCCCCGTCGGTGCGGCGCATGACCAGGGCGTCCCGGATCATGTAGTAGCGGCCGAGGTAGTCGTTGGAGAAGCTCCGCCCCCGCTCCTGGTACCAGTAAAGAACGACCTGGCGATCGAGCCCCTTCTGGATCACATCGTAGCTGGCCCGGACCGGAGGCTCCCCCGGGACGAGGGAGAGGGAGACGGTCTTCCGGACAAGGACGCTCCAGCCGGAGCTCGGAAGGCAGTTTTCCGGAGAGTGGATGTTCTTCTCCGGGGTCTGGCGATCGTAGAAGACGCTGAAGAAGGCGATCCCGGGCCCGGAGCTCCCGGCCTTCCGGAAGAGGACGGAGGCCGTGCCGTCGGCGGTNNGGGGATCCGCACGCCGACATAGTCGCCCACCGTCAGGGGAAAGTCCGACAGGGAAAGGTGGCCCGGAACGGGGGCGGGGCCTCCCGAGCGGAGGACCCAGAGGAGGCCCGCTCCCATGAGAAGGGTCGAGGCGAGCATGGTGAGGGGTCTACCCGGCATGGGACGGCCTCCGGAATGAGCCCAGGATCCGGGCGATGGCCAGAAGGAAGAGAAGGGCGAAGAGGAAGACCACCCACCCCGAGAAGAGATGGAAGAAGCCTTCGGCCAGGGCCGGATTCCAGGAGCCCAGGATCCCCACGCCGGCGATGCGGAGCATGTTGGCCAGGACGGCCACCGGAATGGCCGACAGCGCCAGGATCCCCCCCCGAAGCCCCCGCGTCTCCGTGAGGCGGGCCACCAGGACCGAGATGGCGAGCAGGGAGACCAGGGACTGGATCCCGCTGCAGGCCTTCACCACCCCGAGCGAGATGTGGGGAAGATGGATGATGTTCCCCTCCCGGAAGACCGGGATCTGCAGAAGGGAGAGGACCTCCGAGGCGCCCCGGGCGGCGATCCCCTGAAGGGGAACGGCCAGGGCGTTGAAGAGGATGTAGGGGAGCGGAATCATGAAGAGAAGATAGAGCAGGGGGAAGCGGAGGCGCTTCAGCGTCGCCCTCCCCCAGTACCCGGCCACGATTCCGGCCAGGAGAAAGAGAATCGAGACCTGCTCCACGAAGAAGAGCCCGGAGAGGCTCCCGGCGGTGAGACAGAGGACCCCCACCCCCACCAGGAGAGGGCCCAGGAGGGAAGGACGGTCGCCGGCCACAGGCAGGTGCTCCCGGTCGAGGTAGACCAGAAAGAGGAAGACGAAGGGCACAAGAAAGCCGTGGGAGTATGACGGAAGGGTCATCCAGTCGTCGACGAGCTTTTTGAAGTTGTCCCAGGAGACGGCGACGGCCATCCCGGCCGCCACGGCCAGAAGGATCCTATCGCGCGACAAAGCGACCGGCATCGTGTCCGTCTCCCAGGGACGAAGAGCCCTCCTTCCCGAGGGTCGCGGCCAGGAAGTGCCGGAACTCCTCCGCAAGATCCGGCCGCTTGAGGGCAAAGCGGACGGTGGCCTTCAGAAAGCCCATCTTGTCTCCGGTGTCGAAGCGGTCGCCCTTGATCTCGAGAGCGTAGACGGGGCGGTTGGCCGCTAAAGTGTTCAGGGCGTCGGTGAGCTGGATCTCCCCTCCCACTCCGGGCCTCTGGGTCCGGAGGATGTCGAAGACGTCGGGCGTGAGGAGGTACCGGCCGATGATGGCAAAGTCCGAGGGGGCGTCCTCGATGCGGGGCTTCTCCACGAGGCGCTCCACCCGGAAAAGTCCCGGCCGGATCTCTCCGCCGGCCACGATGCCGTAGTGGCTGACCTCGGAGAGGGGCACGCGCTGCATCCCGATGACCGGGGCGCCAAGCTCGCGATAGGCCTCCATGAGCTGCTCGATGCCGCTCTTGGGACCGTCGAGAATCTCGTCCCCCAGGGCCACGGCGAAGGGCTCGTCCCCCACCGCCAGCTCCGCGCAGAGGACGGCGTGGCCGAGGCCCAGGGCCTCCTTCTGGCGCAGATAGAGGATCTGGGCCAGGTTCGAGATTTTCTGGAGCTCGGAGAGAAGGGCGTGCTTGTTCTTTTTCTTGAGGACGTCCTCGAGTTCGTAGGAGATGTCGAAATGGTCCTCGATGGCGCGCTTGCCCCGGCCGGTCACCATGACCATCTGTTCGATCCCGGCCGCCACGGCCTCCTCCACCACATACTGCACGACCGGCTTGTCGATGACCGGCAGCATCTCCTTGGGAGAGCTCTTGGTCATGGGGAGAAAGCGGGTGCCGTGGCCCGCCAGCGGGAAAACGGCCTTTCGGACGACAGGGTGCATGGAACCTCCGGGGTTAATGGCAGGGAGTCTCGATCGGGAGCTTCGGAATGGGTTGATCCGACTTTAACACGTCTTGCATCAAGCAAGAAATTTGCCAGAAGTTTTCTTTCGGCATGGGCGGGGGGCGGAGACTGCCCCCGGGAGAGCCGTTCGGCGAGCACCCGGCAGGAGCCGGCTCCGGAGGGGGTCCCCAAAATGGCGGGCTTTTTTCTTCCCGAGAGAAAACCTGTCAGGATTTTTTACACCCCCCCCGAAAAACGGCGTGGAGGGGCGATGTCCGATCGCAGGAATTTTTCCGGCATCGCGGAGCGGGGAGGGGGAAGAGGGAGCGTCTCCCTTTTCCCCTCCGCAGAGGACCGATCCGCGGGACCTCTTCACCTTCCTGCCGCGGCATTCCCGAAGTCTCGCTCCCCTAGATCACCCAGTACCCCTCGATCATGAGCTCGGACTCCAGGAAAGAGAGGACGGCGAAAACGATCACCAAGGCCCTGGCGAGCTCGGGATGGCGCTCCCTGAGGACACCCACCCCCAGAAAGACCGGGATGACCGGATAGATCAGCCGAACGGTCGCCTTGATCCCGCTCACGCTCGCCATGAACCACCAGTATCCTCCGAGGAAAAGGAGGGCGAAGAGGAGAAAGTGCCAGGGGACGGCCTTGCGCTCGACCCAGAGGAGCCCGGCGAAGACGACCAGCATGAAGAGATTGATCAGATAATGGACATGCATGTCCATATGCTTGATGCTGCCGTGGGTGATCGCCTGGACGAAATGGGCCGGATGATGCTGGGCCACCATGTTCTTCAGAAAGAAGAAATTGTAGACGCGCTGGAGGAGCCCTCCGGATTTTTCCCAGGCCTCCTGGACCCTGATGAAGGCCAGGGGGTCATGAAAGGCCACCGCCTGGTAGAGAAGAAAAGAGGCGAAGCCGGAAAAGGCCGCCAGGGAAAGGGCCGCGGCCAGAGGAAGCTTCCTCGCGATTTTTGCCCCCATGGAGCCGGGCACATGTTTGAGCTCCGCCCATTGATCCACCGCCCACTTGATCACGACGGACAGACTCAAAAAGACCATGAGCGGACCGGCGGCGGAGCCGATGCCGCTCCAGAGGGCCGCCCTCCAGATCTTTCCCTCGATCAGGGCCAGAAGAGCCAGGATGGCCAGAAGATTCATGAGGGAGACAGGGTAGGCCCTGACAAAAAAGACGTTTCCCGGGTAGAAAAGATACGCCGCAAGCGCCATCCGGGCCGACGTCTCGCCCAGGAGGCTCCGGGCCAGGCGATAGAATGCCACGGAGGAGAGGAGTCCGAAAAAAATGGCCGGAACGAGGAGCGTCAGAGGATTGCTCAGCGAAAAGGCCACGCCCAGGATCTTTTCCACCACGGCGTAGAGGGGAAAATAGGCGATGTTCTGAATCTTGTGGGAATCTCCGTTCCAGGAGTACCCTTCCGTGGCGATGCTGGTCAGCCTCTTCGCATCCCACATCGTGGCCAGGACCTGGGTCGTGTCCGAGGAGACGTATTCCCAGCCCCGAGCGACATAATTCTTTCCGACCCAGATCCCTGTCACGATGATCAGGAGGGAGACCGCATAGAGAAAAATCGGGTAAAGGATCCCCTCATATTTTCGGAGAGGCCCTTTCATGAAGGTCGCTGGGGGAGAGACTGTCTCGGCAGATGACATCGCACGAACTCCTCGGGGGTTGTATTCCGGAGACAACACTTCCGGATCATGGAGGGTGTGAAAAACGAGCCCGGAGGCCTTGAAGAAACTTGCGTTTGGCGTTCTGCTCCCAAAAAAGGACGGCCCCTTACATCGATGGACGGCCGTCTTGGGTCTTCTGGTGCACCTTCCGGACGATATAGGTGGGCCGCTGTTTGGTTTCGATATAGATGCGGCCGATATACTCTCCCAGCACCCCGACGCTGATGAGCTGAAGGCTCCCGATGAACAGGATCGAGACCAGCAGGGAGGCATATCCCGGGACATCGACCCCGAAGACGATGGTCCGGACCGCGATGAACGAGCCGTAGAAAAAGGCGAACAGGGCCCCGATGCTCCCGATGTAGGTCCAGACCCGAAGGGGAGCGGTGCTGAAGCTGGTGATTCCCTCCAGGGCAAAGTTCCAGAGCTTCCAGGCTGAAAGTTTCGACGATCCCGTCTTCCTCGGCTTTCTGACGTAGCTCACCGAGACCGTCCGGAAGCCCACCCATGTAAAGAGCCCCTTCATGAACCGCTGTCGCTCCGGGAGCTGCTTGAGGGAGTCCACCACCACCCGGTCCATCAGCCGAAAGTCTCCGACGTTTTCGGGAACCTTGACGTTGGAGAGCCTGTTGTGGAGGCGATAGAAGAGCTCGGCGGTCTTGCGCTTCATGAAGGTATCGGAACGGCGGTCCGAACGATGCGCCAGCACCATCTCCGCCCCCTTGCGCCATTCCTCGATCAGGAGGGGAATGATCTCGGGAGGATCCTGGAGATCCGCATCGATGGGGATGATGGCGTCTCCCCGGGCGGCATCGATCCCGGAGGTCAGGGCCGCCTCCTTCCCGAAGTTTCTCGAGAGCTCAAGCACCCGGAAGCGGGAGTCCGACTCGGCCACCTCGAGAAGAAACTCGAGGGTCCTGTCGCGGCTTCCGTCGTCCACGCAGACGACCTCGAAGACGATTCCAGGGATCTGCTCCATGATCGGCACGATCGCTTCATGGAAATACCGGACACCCTCACCTTCGTTGTAGAAGGGAACCACCAGGGAGATGAAATCCTTTGCGGAACCCTTCGTCTCCGCCACCGGGGTCGTGGGGTGCGGTCCCTCCCCCGGGAGGAACCGGGCTTCTTCCTGGGGCCACAGGCCGGTCGGTCGATTCATGGGGGGCCTCCTCTCCTTCGTCTGGACGGGGACGGACGGGAGGACCTCCTGTCCGGAAAGGGCCAGGTCAGGGTCCTATTCACCCGGAGACCCCGCCCCGAACCATGGAGGCAAAGATTCCCTCCCGCTCCATGAGCTCGTGATAGGTTCCAATGTCGGAGATCCGCCCCCGGTCAAGGACCACGATCATGTCGCAGTCCCGGACGGTGGTGAGCCGGTGGGCGACCATCAGGATCGTCTTCTGCCGCGACAGGGTGGCCAGGGCCTCCATGATGACCGACTCCGTCATGTTGTCGAGGGCGCTCGTCGCCTCGTCGAGCACCAGCACGGCCGGATCGTGGTAGAGGGCGCGGGCGATGCCGATCCTCTGCCGCTGGCCGCCGGAGAGGCGCACCCCCCGCTCTCCGATCCCCGTGTCGTAGCCCTTGGGGAGTTCGGAGAGGATGAAGTCGTGGAGGTGGGCGAGCCTCGCCGCCCGAACCACCCGATCCATCTCGATCTCGCCCTCGGGAATCCCGAAGGCGATGTTGTTTTTGACGGTGTCGTCGATCAGCATGATCTGCTGGGGAACGTACCCCAGGGAGGCCTGCCATTGCCGGCGGTTTTTCGCAGTCACAGGGATCCCGTCGATTCTCAGCTCCCCCTCGCCCGGTTCGAGAAGACCCAAGAGGATGTCGAGGGTCGTCGTCTTCCCCGACCCGGTGGATCCCACGATCCCCACCGAGACATTGGCGGGAATAGTCAGGGAGACCCGATCGAGGACTTTTTCCTCCCGTCCCGGGTAGGAGAAAGAGACCTCCGAAAGGCAGATCTCCCGGCGGAGGGGAAGCGGCTGTGAGACCGGGGAAGGAACGTTCGGGATCGAAACGTCTCGGGGTTCCGGCTTCGCTGGCTCCCTCCCCGGCAGGGATTCGATGTCGGAGACCACCTTGTCGATGGCCGGAAGGTTGAACCGGATCAGGGACCAGTTGGCGAAGATCTGCTGGAGGCTCGGCATGAGACGGTAGCCGGCCAGGGCGTAAAGGGAGATCAGGGGGAGCGTCGTGGCAAGATTGCCTCCCATGGAGAGGAGGGCGAGCACGATGACGATGATCCCCCCGAAGGCCAGCGTCTCCATGGCATACCGGGGAAGGAGGGAGACCATCTGGCTTTTGGCCTGGAAGTAGGTATAGCGCTCGACCGGGATGGCGAAGAGGTTGAAGAATGCCTCCTCGCGCCCGAGGATCTTGATGTCCTTGATCCCGGAAAAGGTCTCGGAGGCCACCTGGAACCTCCGGGAATTTTCTTTCGACACCTCCTGCCCGGTTCGGGAAAGGCTCCTTCGGACAAGGAGATAGATTCCCCCGTAGGCCCCTCCCAAGACCAGCCCCGACAAAAGGGCGATTTCAGGGTTGACGACCAGCAAAAGCCCTAGGATGAACAGGACGATCACCGTCCGGGAGAGGACCGTCAGGAAGGGAATGAGGATATTGTTGACGAGACGGCCGATCTCAAAGAGCGTGTTCTGGGCGAGCTCGGAGGTGTTGCGGCCCAGAAAGAAAAGATACGGATGGTTCAGGTAGACGGCAAACATCATCTTGGAAAGATCCCGACCGGCGGTGAAGGAAAAGCGGAGAATGCTCCAGGTGGTCAGAGCCGAGACGAGGTTCGAGAGAAAAAGCACCCCCAGCACGATGGCGCCCAGAAGCATCATGAATTCGCGGGGAGAAAGCGGGAAGAGCTGATGGAGGGGGGCAATCCAACGATTTTCAAGGGCCAGCCGGGGGTCCACGATCATCCCCATGAATGGCATGATCGAGGCGACCCCTGCGATTTCAAAAAAGCCCGAGGCAAAGACCAGAAGGGCCAGGACGAGGAGTTTCCTGCGGTGGGCCGGAGTCAGGAGCCCATAGAGACGGGAGAAGGGGGAGGCCCCCCCCGTCCTGAGTCCGGACGCGCCGCTCATCCTGCCTTCCGGGCTTTTTTCCGGCTTCCGTCCTTCTCCGGAACGTAGCCGTAGGAATACTGGATATGGGGGGACTTGGAATCGTTGAGCACCGTCCCGATAATCTCGAAGTGGTGCTCGGTCAGGATCGATCCCATCCGGACGAAGTCCCGCTCCCGGGTGAAGCTGTTGCGCGCCACGACAAGAACGCCATCGATGTAGGCGGCCAGCCCCAGAAGATCGGTCGAGGCCAGGACCGGAGCGGAGTCGATGATCAGGTAGTCGCACTGGAAGCGGAGGACTTCGAACCATTTCGCGAGTTCGGCTTCGGGATGCTCCGACCAGAAGGAGGCGCCCTCCTTGGGAATCGTGATCACCGCAATGTTTCCCTCGGTCCAGTCGATGGGTCTCGGGATGACCTCTCCCTTGGGGAGAAAGGCTTCGGCCGAGTAGCTGTTCCAGACCTTGAGCGTCTGGGAAAGGTGCCCCCGGATGGTGTCGCCATCGACGACGATGACCCGATTCCCGAAGTGGGCCATGGTGAGGGCCAGATTCAGGGTCGTCGTGCTCTTGCCCTCGTCGGGTCCGGCGCTGGTCACCAGAATGACATGGCCGTTCTGGTGCGTGAAGAGCTTCTTCATCCGGAAGAACATCGACTCGAACTCCTTCTGGAAGATCCAGACCGATTCCACATCGGCCTTCTGGTCCACCCGGGGAATCCGGTAGCCGTTCTTCTCGGGAACATGGCGGGGAGGAACCCTCGGCACGTTGGCAAAATTCGGTAGGCCGGAGAGGTTCTTGATGTGGGACTCTCCCTGGACCGGGCGACGGAAGAAGATCAGGAGAAAGGGCAGGGCGACGGCCCCTCCGAGTCCTCCCACGATGCCCATGACGCCGATCTTGAGGCCCTTGGCCATCTCTGGCCGGGTCGGGCGGGTCGCCGGGTCGATGACGATGAGATTTTCAAGATTCGAGTCGGCGGTGATCCGGGCCGAGGAGCGCTCCTGCTCGAGGTCGGCCAGAAGCCCCTTGTCCATCTTGATGTTGGACTCGAGGAAGTTTTCCCAGGCCGATCCGGAAACCCCCGTCTGGCCGTCGGCTCCCGTCATGGTATGAAGCGTTCCCACCTTTTTTTCCAGCTCCTGGATCTCCTGGTTCACCATCACGACATCGGGGTGGGATTCGGTCTCCCGGAGAAGAAGCTGAGCCCGGCGGGCCCGGAGGGAGGTCAGCATGCCCGTCTCTTCGGAGAGGTAGGACGAGACATCGACCGGCGCCTTTTTCTTGCCATTCTTTTTTTCCATCTGGCTCTGGTAGTCCAGAAGGTCCTCCTCGCTTTTCTTGAGCAGGCTCCGGGCATTCAGGATCTGCAGCGAGAGGCTCTTGTCCAGGTCGGCCTGCTGCTCCAGGGCAAAGTGGCTCGACGTCTCCTTGAAGGCGTCGATGTAGGCATTGACGAGCGACAGGGCGACATTGGGGTCGACCGACTCTCCCTCGATACGAATGATGCCGCCCCGTCCGACGCTATGGAATCCCATGCGTGCATTCCGAAGCTCCATCGCCGCCCGCTCCTGGGGGTCGGTCACGATGGGAGGTCGGCCCAGGGTCGTCCGGATCAGGTTGATGAGCTTGCCCTGAAAGTCGTTGTATTCGGCATGCTCCTCGAGATCGCGGAGGGTGTCCTTGGGAAGGTTGTCCACCACCCGGCTGGCCAGATACTGGCTCTTGAGAATGGCGAACTGGATCCCGAGCCCCCGGGGGGTATGCAGGTGGTTGCCGAGATCGGAGGAGGCATAGTTGTTCTCCTTGATGAGAACCGTCGCCCGGGCCACATAGACCGGCTTCTTGGTCATCGCCACAAAGACCGCCGGAACGAGAATGGCGAAAAATGTCAGGACCGCAAGGATCTTGTAGCGCCGAACTGCAAGCCATGCGAGAGAAAGGATTGTTTTCAGGTCGAGCGACTGCATGAATCTCCTTCGGTTACCGGCTTCCCTTGCCGAAAAGGATCACCTGGATCGTCTCCATGAAGATCATCAGGTCGAGAAAGATCGACAGGTTCTTGATGTAGTAGAGATCATACTCGAGTTTCTTGACGGCGTCCTCCACCGTCGCCCCGTACCGGTAGCGAATCTGGGCCCACCCGGAAAGGCCCGGCTTGGTCACGTGGCGAAGGCCGTAGAAGGGGATGCACTTCTCCAGCTCCCCCACGAAGTAGGGGCGCTCCGGGCGCGGTCCGATGAAGCTCATCTCCCCCTTGAGGATGTTGATGAGCTGGGGGACCTCGTCGAGGCGGGTCTTCCGGAGGAAGCGCCCGACCCGGGTGATCCGGGGATCCTGCTCGGAGGCCCATTGGGGGGCCGCGTTCTTCTCGGCATCCACCACCATGGAGCGGAACTTGTAGATCCGGAAGCTCTTGCCGTTGAGACCCACCCGCTCCTGGCTGTAAAGGACGGGCCCCGGGCTGTTGGCCTTGATCGCCACCGCGATGAGGGCCCCGAAGGGGGCGAAGAGGACCAGGCCCACCAGGGCCAGGACCCGGTCCATGATCCCCTTGACCACCACGGTGATCCGGTTCCGCTGGAAGCCGTCTCCCAGGACCAGGTGGCTCGGGTTGACGTTCATGATGTCGATCTTGTTCATGTTCTTTTCATAGAAGGTCGGCCACTCCATCACCTCGATGCCGTTCATCTTGCACTCGAGGATTTCGTGGATGGGCA
>DGKK01000041.1:0-47372 GCA_002387725.1 Nitrospirae bacterium UBA4572 | reverse complement strand
GGATCCGGATGTTGTGGCGGAAGCGGTTGAGCTCCTCGAAGATGCGGGAGATCTGCCCCGTCCCGAGGATGAGGGTGCTCCGCTTCCATTCGTGGACGGGAAGGCGCTGGACCAGGAGCCATCGCCAGGCCGCGACCAGGGCCAGGGTCGCCAGGGTCAGCACCAGGGAGCCCTGCCACGACATCCGGATCGCCGGAACGGCCCTCATGGCGACCGCCCCGAAGCCTCCCAGAAGGACGAAGGCGGACAGGAGGCGGATCGCGTTCCGCCGTTCCACCTCGAAGCTCACCGGATCGTAGAGCCCCCCCTGGAAGAAGAAAAAGGCCAGGGAAAGAATCCAGAAGACCCCCGTTCCCACCGGATGGTCCGGACCCAGACCGGGATAGCGTCCCCCCAGGAACCAGACCGCCCCCAGAGCCAGGGCGGAGGCGGCCCCGTCTCCCAGAAGGACCGCCAGGACCCCGATCGAGATGTAATGGTTGAAGACCCTGATCATCGAAGGCTCCCCGGCTTCCTAGAACATCCGCTGGGGAATATAGATCACGTCCCCCGGCTTCAGATATTCCTTGCTTTCGGTCTTTTTTTCGTTTTCGATATGGTCGATGTCGATATGAATGATTTTTTTCGTTCCGTCCTCTTGCCGCCGGATGATGCGGATCGAGCCCGTCGAGGCAAACTGGCTCCACCCATGCGCCTGGATCAGGGCCTGCATGACCGTCATCCCCTTGTTGTAGTAGTAGGCCCCCGGGGCGGTCACCTCGCCCATGAGATAGATCTGGTCGGTCTTGAGGGGCACGATGATGATGTCCTGCGGGTAGATCCGGATGTTGTTGGAGAGGTCCTTGCCCTGGTCGAGCTTTTCGATGGAGATCGTCCGGGGCTTGTTGTCCCGGATCACCACCACATGGTCCTCGTCCGCCGCAGGAGAGGCCCCCCCTGCCAGAATGAGCGCCTGGAGGAGACGAATCTTGTGGGTAAAGGCCACGGGACCGACCTTTCCAACGGCTCCGGAAATATAGAAGAAGTTGTTTCCCATTCCCTTGATCGTCACCGTCACCTCGGGCCGTTTCCGGAAGACGGCGGAGAGGCGGGAGGAGATCCGGCGGGCCAGCTCGGGACCCGTATATCCGTTGGCGCGCATCGTTCCCGCAAGCGGGAGGGTGATCGTCCCGTCGGGAAGCACATCGTAGACCCCGTTGAGCTTGGGCTCGTCCCAGACATTGATCGACAGGGAGTCTCCCACCCCGACCCGGTAGAGCCCCCCGGCGCGGGCGGGGAGGGCGAAGGCGAGAAGAATCGCGAAGGTTGCGGCCATCAGAACCATGCCTTTGAGTCTCGACAAAGCGGTCAACGGGTGCCAGGAATTCATCGGTCTCCTCACAAAAAGGGGGGAAAGAAAAGAATTTAAAAGTTACGGACAGGGTTAAGCAAGATCCTTGCCAAAAATTCAGCGGGGGGTAAAGAGGCTCTCGGGGTCGGCGGTCTGCTCCCCGTCCAGGGCATGGCCCACGAGGGCCGTCATCTCCGCCAGAGAGCGGGTCCGGGGGAGGTGGAGCCTCCGCTTCAGGGCCTTCTCGAAAAAGGATCCCGCGCCAAAGAGGCAGTAGAATCCGCCCTCGCGGGGGGCGCCGGTTCGCCCGCGGGGATCGGAGAAGACGGGGCAGTCGGAACCAGCGTGGCGCCAGTCGTCGAAGAGGTAGCCCGGGTCCCATCCCCGGACCACAAGGTGAGGAAGCTCGGGAAGGCCCGGCCCCTCGTAGAGGTCCTCCCGCCACCGGACCTCCCCCACCGGGGAGCGGCCNNGGCCGGTCGCCGGATCGACGAGGGAGAGCAGGGCCTCCCGGATCTCCTCTCCCAGCGCCCGGCTCTGGGGCCCGGGATTGACACGCCCCTGGGATTCCACGCCGCGGATGTTGAGGGTGATCCCGGTGCGGGAGAGGGCGAAGGCCCGGGTGCGCCCCCAGTCGAACTGGCCGATTTCCGAGCTCAACAGGGATCCGCTGCGGTCCACCGCCTCCTGGAGCGCCGGGCGGGGCAGGATCTGCTTCAGGTGGCGCCGGTCGATCCCCATCGACCGAAGCAGGGGGGCCGCCATCCCCCGCAGGAGATGGTCGCCCCCCGTGGATGGACGCAGGGACAGGTCGCCCCGGGAGAGGAGAAAGCCGTTCAGGTTCAGCACCCGGGCGGCGGGGACGAAGCCGTGGGGGCTCACCAGGGCGATCAGGGTCTCCGTTCCCCGGGAGATCTCCTGGAGACCCCCGAGGGAGTCGTCGAAGGCGCGGAAGAACTGTCGGAGGAGCTCTTCGAGCCCCCGCTCCTTCCGGCCCAGAAGGGCGGATTCGAGATCCCGGTTGAACCGGGAGAAGATCCTGTCCAGGACTCCGAAATGGATGGCCACGAGCCGGGCCCGGGACTCCTTCAGGGTCCGGGAGATCGAAATCGAGAGCGCCACCATGTGACGGATCGTCTCTTCGAGGATCAAGGCGGGATCGCCGTCGTCCTCCATCGTCCCCACCGGATCGGAGGCGGGGGCCAGGGGGCGAACCGAGATCTCCCCGTCCTTCACCTCGAGGAGATGGACCGACTCCCGCGGGGGAAGGGGGCCCGGCTCCGCGGGAATGGGAACCCCCACCAGGGCCGTTTCGAGAGAGGGCCGGGCCAGGAGAAAACGGGGGGAGCGCCGGGCCAGGGCCGCAAGGCTCACCACTTCGGGAAAGTAGCTGCCGGCCCCCTTGCGGCACCCCTCGAGGAAGCCGGTGGTCCCCGGCGTCTCGCCGGTGAGCAATGTGGCCCACTCGGAGGCGGCGTAGGGGGGAATGTCGGAGGTCAGCGGACCCACCGCTCCCCGGGAGAGGAGGAACTCGAGGTTGGGGAGCCACCCGTTGTGGATCAGGGCATCAAGGACGTCGAGGGAGAGCCCCCCGATCCCCAGAAGAAAGACGCGGGTCGTCACGATCTCATCCTCCTGCACTCATGGTGTCCCTCCGAAGAAGCGCCCGGAGCCTCTGCCGGGCCAGCCGGATCCAGCGCTCCCGCCGGTGGGCCAGGGAGGAGGGATCGAGAAGGGCGGCGAAGGTTCCCAGGGAGTGGTGTCCCAGGACGGGGAGCCGGGGAACGGAGAAGGGGTCTCCCGGCAAGGGATGAAGTCCCGGGGCCGAGGTGGCCAGAAGGCAAAAGCCCGCCTCGCGCGCCAGGCGCGCCACCCGGGCGTCCGTCCGCCCCCCGGGGGCGGACATGGTGACCGTGTCCGTTCCCGTCAGCTGGCGGATGCGGGCGAAGGAGCGGACAAGTTCGTCCCGGCACTCCTCCTCCGGCAGGGCGGAGAGAAAGCGGTGGCTCTCCCCGTGGGCGCCCACCCGAAGGGCCGGTTGTGCCGACAGCTCCGCCACCATGGCCTCGGTCATCATGCCGGGCCGCCCGATCTGGCCGGTGGTGACGAAGAAGGTCGCGGGAAGGCCATATCGTGCCAGAACGGGAGCCGCCCGGGTGAAATCGCTCTCGTAGCCGTCGTCGAAGGTGAGGACCACCGCCGGCCTCTCCGGGGCCCCCTCCCGAAGGGAGCCCCCCCCCGACACCAGCGACTCCAGGGGAAGAACCTCGTATCCCTCCCGCCGGAGATGGGCCATCTGCCGGACAAACTCCCCCTCCCGCACCCCGTAGCGGGGATCGGCAAGCGGGGAGGGGACCCAGCCGGCAGGAGCCAGGTCGGGGACGATCTGATGGTACATCAGCACCAGCACCGACATCACGACTTCTCCCAGCCCAGGCGGGACGGACGGCGTCCCTGCCGGATCTGCCGCACGAGCCCCAGGACGATGGCGGCGTTGCCCGTGAGGAAGTAGAGGGGGAGGGCCAGGAGGCGTCCTCCCAGGGAGGTCGCCAGGGCCAGAAGCCCCAGAAGATAGAAGAGGACCTGCAGGAGAAAGAAGATACGGAAGGGCCAGGCCGGAAGAAGGGCGGAGGTGGCCAGAAGCCCCAGAAGGGTGATCGGCTGGAAGGCCCGGATGACCTTGTGGGAGAAAAAGACGAAGAGCGCCCGGGGATCCTTGAGGCCCAGCGCCGGCAGAAGGAGAAAGATCTGCTGGAAGTTCCCCTGGGAGATCCGCACCCGCCGGCGTNNAGCCGGCGGAACTCGCTCTTGACCGTGGCCAGATGGATCTCGTAGGCCACGGCCTTCTCTTCGTAGACGGTCCGGAAGCCCTGGGCCAGGATCAGCATGGGGATCACGAAATCGTCGTTGATGGTGCCCTCGGGAACCCGGGGAAAGAGGCTCCGGCGGATCATGTAGAAGGCCCCGTGGGCGCCCAGGGTCGAGTGGAAGCGGCTCTCGCAGATGCGTTGGAAGATCTCGAACTCGAAGTAGCCGCGCTCGCTCTCTCCCCGGGCGTCGAGCTCGGGGGTCATCTCCCGGGCGATCCGGTAGCGTCCCGCCACGCACCCCACCCCGGGATCGGAAAAGTTCTCAACCGCCCGGAGAAGCGCGTCCGGCGCCAGGATGGCCGAGGTGTCGGTGAGGACCACGAGCTCTCCCCGGGCCTCCCCCACCGCATCGGTCAGCACGGCAAGCTTCCCCCGGCGCACGGGAAAGTCCAGGAGCCGGAAGGCCGGATGGCGGGTCTCCCGGGCGATGGCNNTGGCCGCCGTGCGGTCGGTGGAGCCGTCGGAGGCCAGGAGCACCTCGTAGCGGTCGGCGGGATAGTCCAGGGAGAGGGAGTTTTCAATCTTGGCCGCCACGACCTTCTCCTCGTTGTGCGCCGGGATGACGAGGCTGACGAAGGGAAGGGGGGCGGGCCGGGACTTCCTCACCGGCTCGGGAAAGAGGCGGGAGAGGAGCCAGATGATCCCCGGATACAGAACGAGGGGGTAAAGGAAGGCGAAGACGAAGAGCCAGAAAAGATCCCGGACCAGAGGGTTCACAGGACCCCCGGCTCCTTGAGGAGGGCGGGGCCCAGGGCCTCCGGAGAGAGGCTCCCGGCCAGCTTCGACGCCGCGAGATAGACCGATTCGTTGTCGGCGAACCAGCGGTCCTGGCTGAAGCGCTCTTCGATCATGGACAGGCTCTTCTCCCCCATCCGGGAGCGAAGGTCGGGGTCGTAGAGAAGATGGAGCATGGCCCGGGCCAGGGCGTCCACCTTGGCCGGAGGGACCAGAAGACCGTTTTCTCCGTCCCGGACCGCCTCCCGGGTGGCGCCCACACGGGTGGCGATGACGGGAAGGCCGCANNCCATGGCCTCCCGCGCCGCCCGGGGAAGCGACTCCCGGGTCGAGGCCAGGGTGAAGACGTCGAAGAGGTTCATCCACTCCCGGACATTCGAGCGCTGCCCGGCAAAATGCACGTAGGGCAAAATGCCAAGCCGGGCGGCGCGGCTCTCGAGATCCTCCCGGAGAGGGCCGTCCCCCACCAGGACAAGGCGGGTGTCGGGGTAGCTGCGTCGGACGATGGCGTAGGCCGCCAGAAGGTCCTTGTGGGCCTTCTCCTCGCTGAGCCTCGCCACGCATCCGAAGACGACGGTCTCGGGGCCGATCCCCCGGACGAGCGACCGGAGGCGCGGGGCCATGGCCTTGTCCTCGCGGTAGAAGGTCCGGGTGTCGATGCCGCTGGGGATGACCCGGGTCTTCCGGGAGGAGAGCCCCAGGCGCAGGAGCCGCCGGTGTTCGTGGTCGGACTCGAAGATGACCAGGTGGGAGGCGCGGTTCAAGATCACCCCGGCCAGGACGGCCGTGGCGGTGGTGTGGATGTTGTGGACCGTGGTCACCCGGGCCAGGGGCAGGGTCGCGGCGGCGGCATGGCAGACCCAGGAGGCCCGGATGGACTGGGGGGCGAGAACCGATGGGCTCACCTGACAGATGAGCTCGCGGAGCGCCCGGGCCTGGGTGCGGAATTCGCCCGGGGTCCGGAAATGGACATCGAAGGGGATGTGTCGGACCCCGGCCTTTTTGAGGTGGGGAAGCTGGTCCCCCTCCGGACAGGCGACGACCACCTCGTGGCCCCGGGAGACGAAATGGGGCCCCAGGGCCTTGAGATCGCTCTGGACACCCCCCATGCCGAAGGGCTCGGTCATGAGATAAAGAATTTTAAATCCGCGTCCGCTCATCTGTAAAATCCCCTGACACCCTGATAGAGACCGTGCCATAAGTCAAGGCCTCCATTCATTTTCTGAATAAAGTCCCCGAGACTGTCCCGGCCGCTGACCTCGGTGCGCCGGAGAATCCAGCGCAGGGTCCCGGCCCGGTTCGCCCCCGGATGCACCGAAAAGGCCGCCTCATATCCCAGGCCGTCCAGGATCCGGAAGTGGTCGCGGGAGTAGACGCCGTTGGGATAGGCAAAGAGGGTCGACTTCTCCCCTGTCCATTCTTCAAGCAATTTCTTTGCCCGGGAGATCTCCTCCGTCGCGGCCTCGACGGAGAGGGAGGAGAGGAGGGGGTGGGTGTGGGTGTGGCCCCCGAAGTCGATCCCGTTGCCCTTCATCTCCCGGATCTGCTCCACGGTGAGGTAGGGAACCGGAGGGCAGGCTCCCCGGTAGCGGCGATGCTCGCTCTCCCCCAGGACGAACCCCGTCACCGGGAAGACCGTGGCGGGATGGCCATGGCGCCGAAGGATCGGATAGGCCTCGTCGTAGTTGTCCCGGTAGCCGTCGTCGAAGGTGATGGCCACGGCCCGGGGAGGAAGGGAGCCGCTTTCAAGGCAGGCCAGGGCGGAGCCCAGAGGCAGGACCGTCCATCCCTCGCCGGAGAGCCAGGACATCTGCTGGGCAAAGGAAAAGGGGGTGACGGTCAGGATGTCCCGGTCTGTTGTCTCGGCCACCCGGTGGTACATGAGGATGCGCAGGGTGCCGGNNCGCCGGGGGGCGGGGAGGGGCGGGCGAAGAGACGGGAGACCGCCCTCCGAACGAGCGTCCGGCCGCGTCGGCCCTTCGAAAAGGCCTTTTCCCGCACGAGGTTGTGGCAGAGGCCTCTGTAGCCGCGAATTTTGGGGTCCCGGGCCGGGTCATTTGTCCCTCCTCCGAAGGACTCCCCCCCTTGCCCCATGGAGGGAGGAAGATCGAGAACGGCCCTCCGGGAAGGCAAAGGCACGCGCGTTTTTCCCGCCGGTTGCTGGGGGACCTTCTCTTCGACTATGAAGGCCGACACGAAAAGCGCCAGGGGCGACGTTCCCCCTGCGCTCTCCCGTTCGCTCAGGAGAGGGTCGGCCATGATCCGGGAGAGCCCCACCGCCCCCAGACATGCCCAAGGAATCCGGGAAAAATTCAGGAGATGAACGAGATCGCATCGGACCTTCTGAAGATAGTTCCGAAACGGCCCGATGGCCGAAACCCCGTGAGGATCCCGGACAGGGATCACCGTGACCGGGGACCCTTCCACTCTGAGCCCCCCGGCCCGGTCGGGATCGCCCAGAAGAACGATCGCCACCGAAAAACCGGAGGGGGCAGAGCTGATGAGGGCAACTGTGTGCTCAAGACGCTCCCGGGCCTCCCGGCTTTCAGGAACGGGAGAGAGGAGGCAGACCGAGAGAGGGGGGCTCCCCTCCCGGGGGACGACGGACGACAGCGCTTTCGTGTCAGGATTCAACGTCACGGCGCGCGATCCTCCCGGAATAAGGGTGAAGGAATCCGGAGACCGGATCGCCGGCCCCCGNNCCCCCGCCGCCAGACGGGAAAACGAGGGGAGGATCCGGGCCGGCGCATCCAGCCCCGGGGCCTTTTCGCTTTTTTGCAGAGCTCTTCGCTCGGCCCAACGGGGCATCTTGAGGAGGATGGCGAGCAGCATCCAGAGGTATCCCGTCAGCACCAGGCTGAAGACCCGCGACCCGAACATGTTGGTAATCACAAGAGAGGTGATCGAACAAAGCGCGACGATCGAGATGGTCTTCCAGTAAAGGTCCGGACTGGCACGGTAACTTCGCCAGGCAATCCGGAACATGAAGACCAGGATGGAAAGAAAGACGAGGAGCGCCGGGATCCCCATCTCGGCTCCGATCATCAGGTAGGCGTTGTGGCCGTCGCGCCCCTTGAGCTCGAGCCCGGCCGTCTCCTCGTTGTGATCGACGTAACTGAAGATGTAGGTCTGGAACATCTTGTAGCCGACGCCCATCACGGGATTCTCCTCGATCATGCGGATCGCCCCCTTCCAGAGGGCCAGCCTCGTCCGGGCGCTCGCATCGAGCTGGGTTTTCTTGTCCAGTCCGTCGCCCGACTGCTGCTGGACCGTCCTTTCGACACGCTGCTTGAGCCCCCCCGGCAGGTACTGGGGGTTGTAGGCGATAAAGACGACGGCCGAGACGTAGATCACGAACTGGAGCCGGCTCCGGAGAAGAAAGAAGACCATCATGCCGCCCACAAATCCCAGGGCATCTCCCCGGGACTGGGTCGCCGAGAGGCCCAGGAGACACCCCACGATCCCGATGAAAAACAGGGACCGGCGAATCCGCTTCATCCCTTTCATGACCAGGTAGCCGATCATGACAAAGGCGTAGTTCGCGTAAAAGGCTCCCATCGTATTGGCCTGGCCGGCAAGTCCCGTCAGTCGCACGTAATGGGACCGGTTGTCGAGCTCGTGGCGCTGCCAGTAGGTTCCGAACCCGATGACCACCAGGGTGAAGGCCATCATATAGAGGATCATCTTGGCATCCTCCTCCTCCTGGACCAGATAGGAGGTCAGGAAGAAGACCATCAGAGGATCGAACCAGCGCTTGTAGTCGACCAGGGCGGTGAAAAAGGTCATCCCGCTGCCCGAGATGTCGGTGTGAAGGACGGAAATGGCGACGATGCCGCAGAAAAGGAGCAACAGCCTCCTGAAGCTTGCCTCCAGAGGAAGGGCCTCGTATTTTTCAATCTTTTTGGAATTGGAAAAGAATCCGACGAGGGTGATCAGGGTCAGGACGGTCGTATAGTTCATCCCGGGGATCAGCCCCCCCATGTTTCCGGCAATCGCCTTGGAGTAGGGAATGAAGGCCGCCAGGGCGACAAGGCCGTAGACCGGCCGGACGAGGGTCTTCTGGAGAAGGGCATAGAACACCGCCGCCGAGAGCACCAGGAGAACTGCCCTCGGCACGTTGACATCGTCGGCCGCCACGAATCCCATGAAGAGAAGGATGGCGTAGTAGGGCCAGGGGATCCGGGGAAGGACGAAGGTCTTTTCTCCGGAACCGTCCATCTCCCGCGGGGAGGCGGCAGAAAAAGCCCCGCTCCTTCCGAATCCCATCAACGACCTCCGGCGAGAGACGATTTCGCAGACAGGACCTTCGACCGGTCGCCCGGGGAGGAACCTGCCGGCGCCGGGGGAAGGGAAGCGGAAATCTCTGCAGAGAGATGGGCGGTGGCCTCGGCCATGGCCTCGATAATGGAGGCCATCTCCTCCGGTCTCTTGCCGTAAGGGTCGGGGATCTCCCCGGATCCGGAGGACCCGAACGCTCCCAGCCAGAGGCTCTTGCTCTCCGCCCCCGGGTCGAAATCCTTCAGCATCGTCCAGTTCCGGTAATCCATCAAAAGGACCAGGTCCGCCCAGCGAATTCTTTCCCGGGTCACGGCGCTGGAGCGATGGGAGGAGAGATCGATCCCTTTTTCAAGAACCGCAAAGAGATAGTCTTCGGGAGACTGTCGCCCTTCCCGTTCGATGAAGCCGCAGGACTGGACCTCGACCCGGGCGGGATCGAGGGAACTCTTCAGAAGCCGCTCCACAAAAGGACTCCGGCAGATGTTTCCGTAGCAGACCACCAGAATGTGCAGGGGCCGCCTCTGGAAATCGGGATTTTTCAACAATCTTCCGAGCTTTTTCCGGGAGCGGAAGGGGACGGATTTCCGAACAAGAAGTCCCTTGCCGCGCCGGAGAACGTCGCCTGCGTTCTTCGAAAGGGTCTGCCCGATCTCCTTCAACAGAGGCGTGGGGTCGGAAAGGGAGGCATGGTCCCAATGGTCCCGTCCCGTCAGAAATCCTCCATACTCCGCGAGGG
The DNA here is from genome assembly GCA_002387725.1 of Nitrospirae bacterium UBA4572. Classification (GTDB taxonomy): domain Bacteria; phylum Nitrospirota; class Leptospirillia; order Leptospirillales; family Leptospirillaceae; genus UBA4572. Next base: position 37,423 of record DGKK01000041.1, on the reverse strand, counting down.
TCGTCCAGAGAGGGCGTGTTTTCAAATAGGGATCCCGCTTGTCGGCCACCAGATTTCGTTTGAACCACGACAGATCGGTGGAAAATCGCCGGGAACGGACTCCCGTCCGATAGGGGAGCGAAGGCTTGGGCGGACGGCCTTCAAGCATGTCGAGCAGAGATCGGGGAAAATCGACACCGCTCCGACGGGAGAGGGGAAGCGACCCCCAGAACCGTCCATTGACCTCCATCAGGGAAAACCGTTCGTCCGCCTTCTTGAACTCCACCATCGCCACACCCGTCCACCCCGCTTCGCGGACCAGCCTCTGCGAGGCGGACAAAAGCTCGGGGGGGACCGGAATCGACACGCGGTAGGTGCTGCCCCCCCCCGTCAGCGGATACTCATGGATTCGCTGATGGGCAAAGGAGAGAAGGACTTCCCCCCGATCGCAGAGAAGCTCCACGCCGACCCCCTCACCCGGCTCGTAGGACTGCACCAGAACGGGGCCATAGGGCATCAGTCCGGAGACCGCCTCCGACAGTTCGGCGGGGTTTTTGACCAGACGGGCTTCAAGGTCGTACCCCCGATCTCCGAGCCATATTTTTGAGCGCGTCAGCTTCACAAAGTAGGGAAATTCCGAAAAGCTCCCAAGATCCGGCCGATCTCCCGGAGAGAGGAGGCGGGTCCTGGGGATGGGAACCCCGCAACGCTCCGCCATCTCCAGAGTCTTCGCCTTGTCAAAAAACCACTCGAAACTCTCGTCGGCGGGAAGGATCAGCCCCGTGGGACGAGGGTCAAGATCGCGCAGCGGATAGAGGGTCACATCGGAAAGCGGCAGGACATAGTCGAAGGGCTCGGAGGCCAGCAGATGCGATATCCATGAAAGAAAGGCCCTCCGGCTCTCGAGGGGAGAGGGATAGACGAGGGTGCGGAGGACATAGCGGGAGTGAAAGGAAAAGGCCATCTCCGACATCCCTCCCAGAACGATCCCATACCCTGCGCGCCCAAGGCTCTGCACCACGCTGGTTGCGGCGTTGCACTCCGCGTCGAGGACGAGGATCTTTCTTGGGGAAGCCGGGATTTGCCTCATCGCCCCTCTCCGGAGGCCCAGACGGGAGCCACGGGGTTCCGGAGCTCTTCCATCAGCCGGTATCCCGCCACAGTCAGGGCAAAACGGGCAAGAGACATCTCTCCGGAAATCGAACGGGCGGGAAGGTCGAACTGGAGTTCCCCTTTTCCCGGCGTCATGCGGCGGGTGGAGCGGGCCGCAAGATAGCCGGCCTTCCGTGCCTCCTCCTTGGTCTCTTCATTGTAGAACCCATAGGGATAGCAGAAAGTCACCACAGGCTCTCCCAAAAGATCCTCAAGCTCCCGGCGGCTCCCGGAGACTTCGTCCTCAAGCTCTTTTCCCGAGAGAGTGGTGAGATCCGGGTGGGTCCGGGAATGGGCCGCGATTTCAAATCCTCGTCGCGAGAGCTCACGCGCCTGCCCCGGAGTCATCAGGGGGTGTCCCACCCATCGGGGATCCTCGGCCCAGGCGGTCTTTTGGCCCAGGACCCCCGTCACGCAAAAGATCGTCCCCCGAAATCCATATTTTTCCAGGATGGGAGCCGCCCATTCGTAATTGTCCTCGTAGCCGTCGTCGAAGGTAATGCCGATCATGCCGGCACTGTCCGAAGGAGAGGCCGTCAGCGCCTCCCGGAGAGAGACCCCTCTGAAGCCCAGAAACTTGAGGAGCCCCATCTGCCGGTCGAAGACTTCCGGAACGGGACCGGTGTCGGGATCGGCCTCGGGGGCGACGCGATGGTAATAAAGCAGGGGAGGAAGGTTGCCCCCCTCCCGAAGAGCGATCATTCCTGATCGCCGTGTCACGGCATCAAGCATCAGCAGGGATTCCGGGGTTGTTGTCTTTTTATGGGAAAGGAGGGGCAAGAGGGAGGAGTCTCTCCCGCCACTCCCGGAAAAATTCTCAAGGATTGCTTTACGCAAGAAGTGTGCCAAAAATCATGAGAAATCGGGGGGAGACTCGCAAAAAAAAAAGAGAAATTCTCAGCGCCTGAGAACGGAGAGGTAAAGCTTTTCGAGCTCCAGAAAGGATCGCTCCTTGGAGAAAAGGGCATGCACCCGCTCTCTTCCGGCTTGCCCCATCCTCTCCCGAAGGAGGGGATCCGAGGCCAGGGATTCCATGACCTTTCCCATGGAGTCCGGGTCGTCGGCGGGCACCAGGAAACCCGTGACTCCCTCCGACACGGATTCCGGGTTGCCTCCGACACGGGTGGCCACCACCGGAAGACCGGACGCCATGGCCTCAAGAATGGCGTTCGAAAAGCTCTCGCTTCGGGAGCTGTTCAAAAAAACGTCAAAGGCGGGAAGAAGGTTTTCGACATCCTCCCGCGCTCCCAGAAACAGGGCCGACGATTCAAGGCCAAGATTCCTGACCAAAGCTTCGAGATTTGCCCTCTCCGGCCCCCCGCCCACCAGAAGAAGAAGGCTGTCGGGATGCCGGGCGCGAACCCGGGAAAAGGCCCGGATCGCGGTATCGACGGATTTGACGGGACGATGGCCCGCCACAATCCCGAAGACGCAGGACGATGTCTCCGGGACGTTCAGGGCCCGGCGCCACGGCCGCTTGTCAGCCTCCGGCCGGAAGCGGCCACAGTCGATGCCATTATAGATGCATCCGAGTTTTTCCGGAGGAATCCCCTCATTTCTCTGTGCCGCCTCCATGGCCGCCCTGGAATTTGCGACAATCCGATCCGAAAGGCGATTGATCACATGAGTTTCAAAGGCCGCAAGGCGAGGGGATCCCCGCATGCCGAAATCCCCCATGTCCCTTCGGGTGGTGATCACGCGCCGTCCGGTGATCCGGGCCGCCATCGTTCCCAGAATGTTGGCATTCGTCTGGAAGGTGTGAAGGACATCGATCCGGTGCGACCGGACATAACCCGCGAGTGTGGTCAGGGCCCGGAACCCGTCCGGACCGTACAGCTTCCGAAAGGGAGCAAAGAAAAGAGGGGTTTTCTCCCGGAGGAGTTCTTCATGAAAGACCCCTCCCTCCTTGGCGGAACAGACATGGGGCAAAACGCCGAACGAGGCGGCATGCCTTGCCAGTTCGGCCACATAGCGCTGGCTTCCGCCGGGGCCAAGATTGTCGACAAGATAGAGGACGGAAATCATCGCCCTTCTTCCTTGGAAAGGAGCACCTTGCGGTAGAGCTCCTCATATCTCCGGGCCACCGTCCGGATATCGTAGCGCTCCTCGATCAGACGTCGTCCCTGCCGCCCCAGGAGCCGGGCAAGGTCCGGATCGGACAAAAGACGTCTCAGGGCCGCCGCGATCGAGTCCGGATCCTGGGAGACAAAAAGTCCACTCTTCTCCTCCGTCACAACCTCGGGGATTCCCCCCACCCGCGTGACCACCACCGGGAGAGAGGCCGCCATGGCCTCGAGAAGGACGATAGGCAGTCCCTCCCGTGAGGAGGGCATGGCAAGGATCTCGACCGCTCGGAGAATCTCGGGAACATCCCGCCTGAGCCCCAGAAAGACGACGCGATCTGAAAGACCCCGTCTCTCGACCAGTGTTCTCAGCTCCTCCTCGTCCTCCCCCTCGCCCACAACCAGGATTCCGGCGTCGGGAAAATCCTTCGAAATCATGGAAAGGGCCTCGATCAGAAAGCGATGTCCCTTGAGGGGAACCAGCCGTCCGACGATGGCAATCCACCGTCTTTTTGCATCGACGCCCACCCTTTTCAAGACCTCGTCCCGGGAGACGGTGGCCTCGAACCGGTCGAGATCGATGCCATTTTCAATGAGATGAAGCTTCTTCGGGTCAAACCCTGCCCCGGAGATGCGATAGCGTCGAACCGCATCCGAGACACAGATGACCGCATTGTTTTTCCGGTCGAGTGCCCGATCGAGGAAGCGGCCGATCCGGCCGACATTCGGATCGCTTGTGGTGTGTGACGTCGAGACAATCGGCACACGGGCAATCACTCCCGCCAGACGGCCCCACAGGTCGGCGGTGAAGAGGTGGGTGTGGACGATGTCGAAGCGTTTTTTTCTGAAGAAGTCGGCCAGTCGCAGGACGACCGACAGGTCCTTCCGGCTCCGCTTGGGAATGTAGGTCACAGGAATTCCAAGCGCCTCGAAGTCCTTCACCAGAGGCCCGAGCCCCGAAATCAGGCAGACCGAAAGGGCGACCCGGTTCCGGTCGGTCTTCCGGGCGATATCCAGAAGAAGCTGTTCGGCCCCGTGGGCGGGAAGCTCCGGGAGGAGGTGACAGACGGAAATCTGTCGGTCCGAGGAAGCCGCCAGCGACCGGGAGATCATGGGAGCTTGACCATCAGACAACACTCTCGCCATCCTACTTGAAATTCCAGTAAAAGGTGGCCATGGCAATGAACTGGTTGTCGATGACACCCTGATTGGAGACGGTGTTGGAAATGTTCGTCGTGAAATCGATCAGGTTGTACATGAGGGTGGTCGTCAGCCAGTTTGTGGGCCGATAGGACAGTCCATCCGTCTGCTCGAGAAAGGAGCCGCTATAGGACTGATTCGGCAGGAGCGTCGTAAAGTAATTTGTGGCATAGCCCCCGGTAAAGACGTTATTGGGGGAGGAAAAGCCTCCGGGAGAGAGAAAATCATAGGAGCTGTATCCCACCGAAGCAAAGAATGCTGTCTTGGGTGTGATCGTGTAGGACAGATACATCATTGCCATCTTGACCTTCTCCGGCCCCATCTCGATCCCGTAGGAATTCATGTTTTCCATGAACTCTCCGGCATTGACGCCAATCCCGAATTTGTCGTCCGAATAGCCGAGGTTGACATCCCATTCGGGAGACTGAAAGGTCTCTCCATTTTGAAAAACCACGGCGTTCCATCCCCCCATCGCCGAAAAGTTGGTATTTCGCGTCAGGTTGTGCGTGAAGATTCCGTAGTAGGAATACATGATCGTGTTGAGGGTGGGGAGGTTCTGGTAGAAGTAATAAAAGATGTTTCCCCCGACCCCCAGGGAGGTGGTGGGGTTGATTTTTCGCATCGCCGTTCCCGTCGCGCCGTTCGAATAAAAGCTCGGGAAGTCGCTCATCAATCCCTGCTGGTAGATATAGGAGGCCGAGAGAAAGTTGCTGTAATCCATGTAATTGAGGGTCGACATGAGAGACTGGAGATTCATGAAGCCTGCCCCAAAGCCTTCATCACCGAAATACTGGTCGGAGGCTGACTCGACAAAGGTGATCTTGGGGGTGAGCGCGACCCCGAGTTCGGCATCGGCCATATTGCCGTAGGCCGAGTTGATCCCGTTGAAAAAGGCCAGAGGCTGGCCGTTCATCATCGGCGTGGAGCCGTTAAAGACATAGTCGGAAGCTCCCACGAAGACGCGAGGGCCCAGATAGGTCCCGGTGGCAAATCCTCCTGTTTCGTCAAGATAAGGGGCAATATTTCCGGTGGTATAGCCGTAATAGCCGGCACTGGCCATGAGAGAAAGGAAGCCGTAGTCGTCAAAATTGCTGTACATGACTGCCGGGGTGATCGAATAAAGAGACCCCATTTCGGGTTGGTTGGGCGAAAAGTTGATGTTGGTGTCGGTCTCGAAATATCCTGTGAGAGAGACCGATCCTTGGGGGGTGACCTGGAAGGGGTTCGGCTGAAAGAAGGTCAGACCGAAGGGACGATAGACCGCCGACATCATGGGGGCCGCAAGCTGGGGAACCCCGTCCAGAAGATAGGCATTCTCCAAGGGCTGGGAGAGAAGGCCCGGGGAAATGTTGTTGGGAAGAAAGGGGTTGCTCGAGTTTGGCATGGCGCTGTTCATGAAGGTCGGGGCGGCCGACTGGGGATTCTGGGATCCGTTGGCGGACCCGGAAGATGCGGGGGCGGAAGGGGGGGATCCCGGGACTTGTCCGGAAGGAGTTCCCATATCGGGTGAAGGAGCCGAGCCGGGAGCCAGCATTCCGCCCGAAGCCGGGCCATTGAATCCGGGGCCATTAGAGGAGGGAACCGCCCCGCTCGGAGGCTGGTTGGGGGGCACATCGGCTCCCTGAACGGCTCCGGAGCCAGCACTGCCGGAGGGAGCGACTCCATAAAGAGGAGTGGCTTTGACCTCTCCAAAAGCAGAGATCAAAAAAAATACAATTAAAAAAAACAGGAATGTTTTTTTATACTTGATATTTAAAAAAAATTTACCATAAATACTTGAAGGCATCCGTCCTCCGAAAAATGAGTGTATTCGAAGGACATTTTTATGCAATTTATATGCCTAAGATTGGTTTTCCGTTTGAGTCCGTAAACTGCTATACAGACTCTAAGATGATTTGAAATTGAAGAAAGTCGCTGTTTTTCCCAAGAACGGGTGTGAGACAAATTTATGAAATCTCGAGGAATCAAAAAATCACGATTCTGTTCATCCTCTGAAATTATCAGGTCTGACTAAGAAGCACAAACTTCTGAGCAAGATTGGGTGGAATGAAGAGGTCCAAAGACGGGAACGCGTGATCGTGATCCAATCCTCCCAACGAAGACTCGCCGCTCCAACTCATTGAAGCCCTCTTTTCGAAGTTTCACGAGTTATAGAATACGGGGAAGAAGTATGTCGACATGACCGAGGAAAATCTTGACAAAAATCGATCAATGGAGATTTCCTATCCGCCACATGAACATTCAAGGGAAAGATTCTTTGGCACAAAACTGACAAACAGGATCGTCAAGAAAAGAAATCAGGGAGAGGATGCCTAGTCCAGACAAAGACACTTAATTGCAACCATCCTCTATGGCCACACTTTACGAGAGGACACGAATAAAATATGTGCCCAAACTATTTCTCGAAAAGATATAAGAATTTCAGGGATTAATTCCCAACGATTTTCTCGATCTCCTTGGCAAGGATAACTCGATCTAAATGCCATGCTTTTGGGTCATGATTCCAATCGCCGGGTCGATGCCAAAGGGGATTTCGCCAGTAAGGAAAATATCCCCCATCGTTTAAGGCATGTGGAACCATCTCATTAACCAAATTGTTCACCTCTTCTTTTTTTCCTTTTTCTTTAAGAAGAACAAAATATCTATAGTCATCATACCCTCTCCGCCACTGGGCCATCCGAATAGAGGGAACAGGTCCGTTTATGTCAGGAAAGCCTAAGAAATGAAGTTGATGACCTGGATAAAAGATGACACCATCTTCAGTGCCACCATGCGTGTAAGGGTTGTTATCAATCGCATTTCCGGACCAGAAGTCTGAGGCCCAATAAAAGAGGCCGTTCAATTTGTACTTCCATGCTGTCCAGAACCACATCCGAAGGCCCGGTCCAGTTCCAGTTATATCCGATGCTGGAGTAAAAGGGGGACCTCCCTGATAGAACCAAGCCCGTTTTCCATCCCTTTGGTAGGGCCAGATCTTATTCGGAATATAAGTGTCACTCGAGGGTGACCAGATATCAATCTTGTCATACATCAAACTTTTATGGTGACCCGCCTCATGCCTGTCCCAGATGTAGGGATCATCAGTTAGCATCACGCGAATTTTATTGTTTGATCCTTCGTGAATTGCATCGGCAATATTGGCAATCAGCTGATAAATATCAGGATAATAGAGCTGGTGAAGCGGTTCATCCCATACATAGGCAAAAGCGTTTTTAAGCGGCCATCCTTTCTCCCTCCAATGTCTTACAATTGAGCGAGATTCTTCCTGGGCAATCTGGCGAGGAAGCTTGTTCCAATCAGAAATTACTGACGGAGTTGCCGTCATATAGGTAAAGCCTCCCACGGTCCCTTCTACATAAGGTCCAAGGGTAGGGAGACACCAAGTATTTGGAGAAGATCCGGTAAGGGTTCCGGATAAATATTCCCCAAACATTGTGTCGTATTTTGTCCAGTCGATAGAGGAGATATGACCGGTGTTCTGGTCCCATTGAATATTGGGCCCAATGGTGAGACAACCGCTGGCGGCAAATCCATAATTATGTGCCATAACAAAATATTTTTCCAACATCGGTTTTAGCATCTGATCGTTTTGTATGTATTCCCCATTGAAGAACCGCCCCATATAGAGCTGCATCCAGCGATCAAAATTGACATGTCGAGGCAGGGACGCATTGACAATATGAATTTGAATAGGAGTATTCCTTAGTATTCGAGCACCCTCTCTTACTTTTAGGGTGGCCGTATAATTCCCTGTCCGACAAGTATCAGAAATATAAACATCAAACCAAACTGGTTGATTCTTTCCTTTAGAAAGGGAGATTCCTTCAATCAGGCGATGCCCAGAAGAATAAGGATCGGTGAAAGGAATTAGAGGATCAGGACTAACAATTTTTTTAAGAGATCCATCGTATCCCTTAACCATTACTTTCAGATAAACTTCCTTAAATCGATGAAATCGGAGACACGCAGCTTCAGGACTTGGGTCAATTTTTACATGAAGGTTGTCCAACGAATAGCGAGATCGGAGAACTAACTGAAAAGTCAAGGTTTCTCTTTTAAGTCCAATCAGAGAGATCGGACGGCTTTTTTCAAAATCTCGAATCTCATGCCGAGGCGGTTCTTCATCCTCTTTAACACGAGCAGAGAAAGGCTCAATCCAAGAGACAAGGTTCCCAGACTTTTCGATGCGAGAACCAGAAAACAAAACCTTTTGAAAGGAAAGAGGATATTTGAGCTTGAGTTCGGGATCCTTAAGTTTTGAAACAGCATTTAGGGCAAGGTGCTTGACAGAAACCAAAGGGCCTAGAAAATAATGCGCCTTGCTCAAAACCACTTTAGCCAAATTCCCATGAGGATCTCGAAGAATAAGAGCTCCTGCTCCAGCAGCTATAATAACTACTGAAAAAGCCCCCACAATGAATCCCAAAAAAAGCCCGATTGAAAAACTCTTACGGGATAACCTCACGATTTCACCTCTGAAATATTTTTTTAAAGATTATTTATGTTTTAGAAGGTTATTTTAAATACTTATTATTCATTTAAAACATCTTGAATAGCTTTTAACCATCCATGACCATATCGTAAATCAGGTTCTAAATGATTGCCCTCAGCCCATTCATTCCATGATTTTAGAAAAATAAACTTTCTCTCAGTAGGATAATTTTCAATTGAGGAAATAGCTTCCCGCAGATGATTACGAAATAAGTCTGGAGTGGCATTTTTATAAACTACTCCATTCACTCCTGATCTTGGGGTATTGTCAAATGAATTTATAACACAAGGATGCAACAAACCATTTTTATCATTATTAACAATTGAATCATTCAAAGACTCTGAATATTGATCAATAATTTTTTTATAGTCTAGAATTGTTGGCATTTTTCTAAATATTTCATAACGTTGTTTCGCCCAAGAAAAGAAATCCCTTTTAGATACCCATTGTCGGGATTTTAAATAAGGATAAACAGTTTTAGCGTCAAATCCATTTTCTATTGAGTTCCAATCAAAATTAGACATTCCTATTAAATATAGACCTGGAAGACCATGCTCTTTGGCCAGATTTCTCCATAAATTTGTTGTGCTTATTGGATCAAGAAGCTTTTCCGGTCTATAAATGATGAAAACAGGTTTTTCTTCGACTTTTATATAACGCTTATCTTTAAAAGCAGGAAGAAGAGTCATAAAATGATTTCGATGGTCATCATTCCCAGGATAATTTTGTTCAATTAGAATTTTATTAGGAGCATTGTGCCAAATCCCTGTCCAAGTTTCATTAGCCCAACATATACAAAAAGGAAAATCTGGTTGTCCTGAATTTAATACTTCCATAAAAGGACGTTCAAGAATACGTTTTCCTCCAAACCAATAATGATAATAGCAAAAACCCTCTATGCCATATTCACGAGCCAATTCAGCTTGTTGAACTCTAGTCTCTTGTACTCTCAAGTCGTAAAAACCTAAATCAGCTGGAACATGAGGCTGATAATGATTATTAAATAATGGTAAGGCCTTAGCAGTATTAGTCCATTCTGTAAATCCTTTTCCCCACCAAAGATCATTTTCTGGTATAGGATGATACTGAGGCAGGTAGAGAGCTATACCACGAAACTTCATATTAAAACTCCTTTATAAATTAGATTCTTCAGTCTTTTTTTTATAAAAAAACAATACCACGATTTCGCTTACCGATACCTCCAAGAAAACTTTCGAAGCCAGAAAATTCATGGCTTATTATTATTTGCATTCAAGGTGTTACTCATACACACTCTCGCCAAGGAGGTGAACTATGACGAGAGCCGCAATCTTTTCCAAAAACGAGATCGTTTGGGCCAACGAGCTTAGGGACCACGCCAAAACCGTGGAGGAGATGCAAAGAGCACTCTCTGTTCTCCTGATGGCTGAAGGCCAGATGGAAGCCGAAAAAGCGTCTGCTCTTCTGGGGATCAGCAAGCGAACTCTTTTTCGATACAGGGAGAGTTTTTGCCATTAAGATCGGCATTTGCGATCGTCTTGGGAAGGAGGCCAGCACTGCCTCATGAGTCCAGAGGAAGCACGGGCCTTTCTTTCTCCCAGGCTTGAAAAGGCCCGAGAGGGAGGCATAATCACGGTTCCCCCCCTTCATGAAGCACTCGAGCTGAAGCTGGGACAGAAGACTCCTTCCGCCACCAAGCACCCGAAGATCCAACCCGAAGAAAAGGAGTTTAAAACACTCCCCGAAACTCTGGCAGCCACCCTCATAACCCGACCGGACTCCTCTCCGGTCCGCCTTCTTTTTCAGGACGAGGCTCGATTCGGACGGATGACCGACCCCCGTGCCTTTTGGGCTACCGCTCCCTCCGCCCAGTCGTTCCTCTGTCCTTGGTGCGGGAATTCGTCTATGAATATGCGGCCGTGAGCCCCCCAAGGTGGGGCGCTCGACTTCATGACGGCTGAAAAATGAACACGGAGAACATAAACCGCTTTCTGGATCAGGTCCGGAATGCTCACCCGGATCATTTTTTCCTCATGATCCTAGACGGGGTGTCGGCCCATAAGGCCAATGGTCTGTAGATTCCGAAAAAAATGCGACTGATCCATTTGCCACCTTATTCTCCGGAGGTGAACCTAGCAGAACGGCTCTGGAACGTTCTCCGCCGAGATTATGTCGCGAATCGTATCTTTGATTCCCTCAAAAACGCGATTTACCAAGCCGAGACTGGTTTAGGCAAAGTGGCCGCCAACCGGTCGGAGATCCGAAGCCTCCCGAATTGGACTTGGGTAAGTGACACCTTGAATGCAATCTTTAATTAGTCATGCCATAAACAGAAGAGTTCTCTCCTTCCAATCTGATAAGTCTAAGACGCGCTCAGTATAGGCTTACTTTTTTTCGCCTAACCATGCTTATCTAGAAACTTTTCAAAATCATTCCGATTCGTTAATGTACCTACCAGTAAAAATTTTATGATCAAACTCTTTCGGCATTACCCCCCAATCCTTGAACCAAAAGAGCCTCGGATAAAAAGACTTAGGAAAATAGCTTTTTATCAACAGCTTCCAAGTTTCTATAGAAGTCATTTTTAATGATAGGCTACGCCTGAGAAGTTCTCTTCCGACCGACTGTCCATCCTGACACGAAAAATAATCCAAGGAAGCGTCACGAAGCCAGATTGATTTTAAGACTCTTAGCGGTTCCTCCAATGGACTTCCGGGATAATTGTCGTAGATATCATGAAGTGTCTTGACAAGATGGTCTTGTCTTTCCAATCTCTGAATCCAAGACTTGGAGACCTTGTTCTTCAGATCTTTTGATTTTGCCCTATATTCGACTAAAAAGTCCTCAACATGAAAAAATTTTTCCTTCTTCCACAACCTGATTGCAAGATCAATATCTTCACCCGCTTTCGCATTGAAAAAAGGGTCGAACCCCCCAAATTCCAGAATTTTTTTCTTTTCGATGAAAAGCGTGGAAGGAAGTGGGACATAAAAATTCATGAGAAAGGGGTCTTTCTGGGATTTAAAGAGCAAGTCCACCCAATCCAAATGAATATCCCTTTGTTTCGAGAAGAAAACTTTTTCACCTTTCTCCACAACAAAGGTCTCATAGGAAGAGGAAATGAGGGCAGCCTCCGGATGGGCCTTTGCCGCTTCAAGTTGCTTTTCAAGACGTTTGGGACGCATAAGGTCATCCCCATCGCTCAGGGCTACAAAATTTCCTTTCGCCTCGACAATGCCCCTGTTTCGGGCGGACGAAACCCCTTGAGCTGATTCCTTCACAATCCTGATGACGTCAGGAAACCTGGCCTGATACCTCCGGGCCACCGCCATGGTCGCTTCATCGGCGTTGTTGTCGACTAAAACAATTTCATAATCTGTGAAGGTTTGCTGGAGGACCGAATCAATCGCTTCCTCCAGGAAAACTCCCTCCCGATACAGCGTCATCACCACAGAGATCTCGACTGCCATCACAAAGCCTTTCGAATCAGGAGCTGACAAGTTGAAGGAGGGCCGGACGAAAGAGGTTCCGATCCCTCATCATATTGTCTGAATTTCTGACCGGGAACCCGGTCTCATCCGAAGAGCATTTTCTTGTTTTTGGCTGTTTCCTAAGCCTCCAACTGAAAAACAGAATCCACAAGACCCCGTGTTGCCGCCGAAGGAAGCGGTCCGGGAATGAAATCGTCAAACCAGAACATTCGTGGGTAGGAACTGTGGGGGAGTTCGGCCTTCAGCCGGAGCTTCCAGGATTCGATGGACAAGGGATCGGAATGCAGGGAGCGGTCGAGCATGCGGACCCCAAGACCTTTGCCCTCCTGATACTGAAGAAAGGTCAGGCTTTCATGGCGGAGCCAGAGAGCCGCAAGTTTATGAAAAACCTTCACAACCGCCGGTGAGGATTGTCCGAAGTTCTCCCACAGGATCTGATAAAAGCGATCCATATGGAGCAGAAAACCGACCCGGTCCATCTGTCGCCGCTTGACCTCCATCATTTCCGGAGAGGCAATCCTGTATCGGGCCAAAGACTGCGGGATCTTGTAAAACTCGCCTTTTGCATACATTCTCAGATAGAACTCGATATCCTCGAACCAGCGGGGGTTCAGGCGCGTGTCGAATCCGCCGACCGCCAGAGCCGTCTCGCGCTCGAAAAACGTGGTCGATGTCAGGGGAAAATGAAGAGTCTCTCCTCCTCCGGATTCCGGGCCGACCGGAAAAAGATTCTTCAGAATCCTCTGTGTTTCAAGCCAGATGACGGGCTCGGTGGCTGAGACATCCTTTCGAACGACCTGTTTGTTGTCCATGGAGACCCGATCATACCAGCCGCTCACCAGGGAAAGTCCGGAAGTGCTCAGAAACCGTTCCCGCTGGAGAGAGATCCGTTGCGGATCGGCAAGATCATCCCCATCGAGAAAAGCGACAAATCTTCCTCGACTTTCGGCAATTCCCCGATTTCTGGCCGAACAGGCCCCCTGGACCGTTTCATGGACAAGACGAACCGATCGGGGGTAGCGAGCCACAAATTCCTTCGCGACCGATCGGGTCAGTGGATCGGCATTGTTGTCCACCAGAACGATTTCGCATTGATCAAAGGTCTGGGAAAGGGCCGAGTCCACAGATTCCCGGAGAAGATCTCCTTCCCGGTAGAGCGTGATGACAATAGAGACCTCTGGGGTAGCCATCGACCTCGCATTCCGATCATTGGTGATTTCCGAAAACAAGCATTATCCTGCGGATTTTTAATGCAAATTCTTTGCCAATGATTTCATGCGAACGGATAAAGAAATGCTTGGGCCGGCTCCCTGAAAAATTGAAAAATCTCGAGGCAGGAGGGCAAGCCGCCAGGACCCGAGAGAGACATCTCTCGTTCGGACGATCTCCCGGGCAGGGTCAGGAGTTTGCCCGGGGGTAGGTAATCCAGAACTCGGAGCCCTCTCCCTCCCGAGAACTCACGCCAATCCTTCCTCCGCTTTGCTCCAGAAGCAGCTTGCAGCTGAAAAGACCCAATCCCGTCCCTTTCTTTTTTGTCGTCTGGAAGGGGCGGAAAAGTCGCGTCTCCATGAACTCCCGGCTCATCCCCGGCCCATTGTCGGACACAACCGCGGAAAGGTTCTCTCCCTCGTCCCGGAGAGTCACCCGGATCTCCCCCGGAAATTCCCGACCCTCGAGAATCTCCCGGGCATTGATGAGGAGATTTCTGAGGGTGGTGTCGAAAGCCTTCGGGTTCCCCCGGACAGGAGACGTTTCTCTGGCGTCGATCACAACCTTAAGGGACGGGGTACTCTCCCATCCCAGCCCCCGAACAACTTCCCGAATTCTCTCGGCGGGAGAGAATTCAGACAGACTTGAATAATCCTGGCTGTAAGGAGAGAGCAGTCCCTCCAGGGAGGATTCGATTTGGGAGGAGATGTTTTCGAGACAGAAGAGGAGTTCTTCCCGGAACTCGGGATCCTCCATGTTCCGCTTGGCGTTGTGGGAAAGAAGTTTCAGGGCCCCTCCCGCATTCTTGAGATCATGAAAGGTGAAGGCCCTGAGACCGGACAGAAGTTCGATCTCCCGCTTTTCCGCCGTCTCGCGGGCCAGCGACGCTCCGACCAAAAGGCTCGTCCACTGGACGGAAAGCGCCTGGTAAAAAAGACGATCCTCGATCAGTCTGATCGGTTGGAACTTCGTGTTGAGGGCCAGGACTCCGATCAGCCGCTTTCTGAAAACAAGGGGCAACAGCCAGGTGGCATTCATGGCCCGGAAGAGGGTGGCGAGCTCTGGCTCCCGGAGGGATCGGGATAGGTTTCGGGGAATCCCGTCAGAGAGATGGGACAGGAGATCCGGGGACAGGTCAATTCTCCGGGAATCCCGGGAAGGAGACCAGCCCACCGATTCCTGGAGGACAAGGGTGAGCATCCCTTCGGAAAGGGTTCCATAGGTCAGGCTCTGTGCCAAGGTAATGTCCCGTGTCTGCTCCATCAGGACCGGAAGAAGCTCATCGGGTCTCCCCGATTCTGCTAGGGCTCGCGTCAGGGTCATCCAAGCCTGACGATAATCATACCGGTTCGAATAGAAGTGGACTCCCAAAAACTCTTCGAACTCCCGGCGAAGGCGGTCGGAGGAAAAGACCACGACGAAGGCACCCACCCCCAAGACCAGGGCGAGGCCGAAGGAAAGAGTTCCCCAAACCGGCCCCAGCGTGCCCAACGTATTCGCCACGCCCCCCAGCACAACCAGACCCACCCCTCCCAGAAGAATGAGAAGGGAACGGTTGATGGTTTGGCGGGTCAAGGCCAGTGCCACATCCTGAGGGCGCTGGACCAAAAAGGCGTACAGGAAAAAAATGTCTGTCAGGAGAAGGCCCACCTCCTCCAGATAGAGAAAAACAGTGTCGAAACCGTCGCCGGCCACAAGGGTCCCGTGAACGACCAGGACAGAGAAGGCCCAGAGAGCGACGCCGATCATCGGGTATTTGAGGTTCCATCGCTCATTGACGGTGGCAGAGGTATAGGTCTTGACCATCTGGAAAAAGGCCAAAAGGAAGATTCCCGCCAGAAAAAAACTTGCCGCCGAAAGTTCGGAGTTGCCGATGAGGAGAAAGTGTGAGGGGGAAATCTGAAGAAGGCGGACAAACCCCGGCTCGGTCAGAAGAAGGTCGGAGGAGAATCCGGCTCCGACAGCCACCAGCAACAGAAGGGGCGTACTCTTTTTTAACTCGTCGACCGGCTCCTTCCGCCCGTAAAGAATGGCAAAGACAAGAAGCACAAAGGCCCCTCCGAACTCTCCTGCGAACCCTTCCCGCATATAGTGCTGGATCTGATGGGCATCATGGAGGCGAAGGGCAAAAAAGTCTGCGATTGCCGGAACAAGGAAGCCCCCCAGAGCAAGGAGTGCCGCAAGGGTGGAGACGGAACGTCTCCGGACCAGTGCCGTCACGGCAAATGTCATGGCTGTGACGACAATCGAGACGATGGGCAGCAGCGCGTGGATCTTCATCGGCCGGGAAGAGGATTTTCCCCTTTCTCCTTTCTCAAGGTCTTCTTCAGGAAAACGGGAAAGAAAGGGACTCGCAACCTGTTCCCGTTTGGTAGAGAATAGGATAGTGGAAGCGAGAAGGGAAGTTGCGGGATCCGATTCCCGCGCCAAAAAACGTGGGAAGAGGCCTTGAGTCCCGCCATCCCCCAAGGGAATCGATCTTCCCTGCGAATCAAGTCAGGTTCGCTGTCGTTGGCAACATTGGCTTCCGCAAGGACCGGCGGCCACAAAACGGCGAGACGGATTCCGGACCTGCCGGTCGACAGAGGGGGAGAGGGCCGGAATCACCTGAAATTCCTTGGCAGTTGTGAGGACGCACAAAGAGGAGCGCATCCACATGCCGGACCTTTGTTGAGTCAGGTTTAACCGGAGGACATCAGGCGGGATCCGACGCGAAAAGCCACCCGAAACATGAGATCCTTCTCCGAAAGAACCCTGAGATGAAACATCGCCCGGAAGATTGAAACTTGGGAAGAATCCTCCCGCATGAGACATTGATCCCTTTCCAAAGAATTCACCAAGGAGGAGATTTGAACAAGGGAGACGATCTCTTTTTGAAGCGCGAGGGGGCCAAGGAGTCGGTTATCGCCGTCGTCGTGACCTATAACCGAAAAGATCTCCTTCTCGAATGCCTTGCTGGGCTTGCCAACCAAAGCCGTCCGGTGGACGGAGTGGTCCTTGTCGACAATGCCTCGACCGACGGAACCCCAGAACTCCTTTTCAGACAGGGGGTTCTGGAATCGCTCCCGATGGAGCGCTCTCCAAAAATCCAGGAGTTCGTGAGCCATCCCAAACTGATGGGGGGACTCCCCATGCTCACCGTTCGAATGAACGAGAACACCGGGGGAGCCGGAGGATTTCATGAAGGGCTCAAGCGGGCCTATCTTGCGGGGGCCGACTGGATCTGGCTCATGGATGATGACATCGAACCGGATTCCCGATGCCTTGAGGGGATGCTGTCATTCTCCGGCATCTCAAAATGCCTCCATCCCCGCAAATACCTTCGAAAGGACGTTCCTCACCTCTGGGAAGGCTACTACGATTACCGCACCGGAAAACGCATATTCCAGGACGATCCCTCGTTTGAAAAGGGATTCGCCTTCTCAACCACCAACACCGGATGCTTCGAGGGGATGCTCGTCCACCGAAGCATCGTTGATGCCATCGGATACCCTGACCCACGATTTTTTATTGGAATGGACGACTCCCTTTACGGCTTCATGGCTCATTTCCATACGCCCGTCCTCTACCTTCGGGATCCGTTTGTGAAAAAGAAGGCCGATGCTCCGGTGGGCTATGCTCCGATCTCCGACCGAAGCCTTTATTACGGGATGAGAAATGCCTTTCTTTTCAGGAAAACCTTCAACCAACTGGTGCCACAATATCGCTGGCGGCGCACCTTTTTTCTGGGAGTCAAGTTCTTCGATTATGCCCTCAACATCCTTCAAAACCGGGAAAAAAAGCTTCAGGGGTACCGTTTCCTCATCAAGGGATTCTCCGACGGAATACGGAGCCGCTTCGGCAAGGGCCTATGACGCCCAGGAGATACGTCCCTCCTGCCTTTTCATGGAACACAGGGTTTCCCCTTCAGAGACCTCCCTCGAGGAGCCCCCGGGCGGCCGACAGGGCCGCCCCCACCACCTGGTCCATGTTGTAATACCGGTACTGGGCCAGACGTCCCACGAAGCTCACTCCCTTCTCTTTCTCTGCGAGCTCCCGATACCTGGCGTACAGGGCGTCGTTCTCCGGCCGGGGAATCGGGTAATAGGGATCTCCCGTGGCCTGGGGATATTCCCGCACGATCGAGGTGTCCGGGTGCTCCTGGCCGGTGAGGTGCTTGAACTCCGTGATCCGGGTGTAGGCGTGGTCGTTGGGATAGTTGACCGTCCCCACCGGCTGGAAGGTTGCGACCCCGGGCAGCTGCTCGTGCTCGAAGGTGAGGCTTCGGTAGGGGAGCTTGCCGAAGACGCTGTCGAAATACTCGTCGACCGGACCGGTGTAGACAATGTGCCGGGCCGAGACCGTTTCCCGCACCGACCGGAAATCCTCCCCCAGGGCCAGGGTGATCCGGGGGTTGTCCAGCATGCGGGAGAACATGGCGGTGTAGCCGTCGAGAGGCATCGCCTGGTAGGTGTCGGTGAAGTACCGGTCGTCGCGGTTGGTCCTCACGGGAACGCGGGAGGCCACGCTGGCGAAGAGCTCCGAGGGATCGAGCCCCCACTGCTTGCNNTGTACCCCTGGTAGAACTTCCGATAGAGGTCCCACCCGACCGTGTTCACGATGACGTCCTCGCTCGTCCTGATCTCCGGGCGGGGGTCCCGCACCCTCTCGAAGTAGTCCTTGAGCCCCTCTTCGTCGAGTGCGAGGCCGTAGAGTCGGTTCACCGTGTCGAGGTTGATAGGGATCGGCAGGAGCTNNCTGCCCCTCCACCTGCGCCAGAACCCGGTGCTCGTAGGGCCTCCAGGCGGTGAAGGCCGAGAGGTAGTCGAAGACCTCCCGGGAGTTGGTGTGGAAGATGTGGGGGCCGTACCGGTGGATCAGGATCCCCCGGCTGTCGGGTTCGTCGTAGGCGTTGCCGGCGATGTGCTCCCTCCGGTCCATGACGACCACGCTCTTTCCCGCGGCGGCCATCCGTTCGGCCACCACCGATCCGGCAAATCCCGCGCCTACAACAAGCAAGTCGACCGCCATATGTCATCTCTCCATAATAAGTGAATCTGCCAATCCGCAAAAAACCAGGCCGGAGAGTCTCCGAAACCTACGGGCTAACCCAAGCAAGATACAGGCCAGAGCTTTTTGAATGAGAATCCAAGGCTTCGGCCCATTTGGAAATCCTCCCGTCGATATCATATAATTAATCATTTAGCGAAAAAACCCCACTGAGCCCTGTGTTCGGATGCACGGGGAGCGGAAACCCGGAAGAGATTGGCCAGAGCGGACGAAGTTGAGGATTCCATGTCTCCGACCGTCCCGCCAGCTCCGCTTTTCTCTTTAAGGAATGTCCGAGAAAATCTTCGGAGGGGGTTTTTCGGCACGGCCATAATGGCTCGAAAGACTGCCCCACGAACCGTCCCCGAACGGCGGTTCCTCAAATGATGACTCAAGGATTGGTGCGTGAGACGTTACGATCGTTTGCCCCTCGTCGTTCCGGTCCAGTTTAGGGCCTCGACGGGAGGATTCAGGAAGGGGGTGCTCAAGGATCTCTCCCTCACCGGCTGCTATATCCAACCCGCCCTNNCCCGCCGCAGCGAGATCTCCGGCTGGGTCCGCCTCCGGATCGACGAAAGCGGCGACCCGAGGATTTCCGGCCTCGAACCGGTGGAGACCTGGGGTCTGGTCGCCCGGAAGAACGAGGAGGGGTTCGCGCTCCACTTCAACTGGATCGAGCGGGAAAATCTCCGGCGATTCGCCGAACTTCTCCTTCGGCTGGCCCCCGACCATCCCGTGGTCCGGAAGATGTTCGAGATCAACCAGCCCTCGACCTTCCTCGGCCCGGGCGCGGCCGGGGGCAACGGCACCCCCCGCCCCGGGGCCTCCCCCCTCAACAACCAGGTGGTGGAGCGGCTCCTGAGAAACAGCTGGTCCTCCTTCATCGAATTCGCCCCCACCGAGTTCTTCGACGGCATGATCGACTGGTTCTCCGACGCCCTGGAAATCAAGGGACGCCCCGACGAAACCGACCCTCCCACCTTTCCCGACTGGTTCTTTCCCAGCCGGAGCCCCGAGATCGTCGAGATCGTCCGGAAGGTCAAAATGGTGGGCCCCTCGGGTCTCTCCATCCTCTTTCTGGGGGAGACGGGGGTGGGCAAGGAGATGTTCGCCCGCCTCTGCCACGAGGTGGGGGGGCGCCCCGCCGCTCCCTTCATCCCGGTGAACTGCGGGGCGATCCCCCACGACCTGGCCGAAAGCCTCTTCTTCGGCCACGAAAAGGGATCCTTCTCCGGCGCGGTGAACCAGGCCACCGGCTACCTCGAGGCCGCCGACAAGGGGACGCTCTTTCTCGACGAGATCGGAGAGCTCTCTCCTCCCCTCCAGGTGAAGCTTCTGCGGGTGCTTCAGGAGAGAACCTTCACCCGGGTGGGATCGACCCGGGAGCTCCCCTTCGAGGCCCGGGTGGTCTGCGCCACCAACAGGAACCTCGCGGAGGAGGTCCGGAAGGGGACCTTCCGGGAGGACCTCTTCTACCGCATCAACGGGCTCACCATCGAGATTCCTCCGCTCCGGAACCGCCTCTCCGACATCCTGCCCATGGCGGACTACTTCCTCCGGAAAATCTGCCTCGACAACAGCCTTCCCCCCAAGACCATCGGACGGGAGGCCGCCCTGGCCCTTCAGGGGTACTCCTGGCCGGGAAACGCCCGGGAGCTCCACAATGTGATCTATCGGGCGGCCATCATCTCCGACGGCACCGAGATCCGGGAGGAGGACGTGGGCCTGCCCATCGACAAGAGCCGGCAGGCCAAGCCCACCCTCAAGGAGATCCGCGAGATCTTCGAAAAGGAGGTCCTCCTCGAGAGCCTCGTTCGCCACAACGGCAACGTCGCGGCCGTCTCGGAGGAGCTCGACATCTCGAAGCCCACGGTCTACGCCTTCATCAAAAAGCACAACCTCTCCCGAACCTTCTCCGCCCCCCCCGGAGAGAAGTAGCCCCCTGCTCGACCCCTTTTCCCCGAGACGATGCCCTCCTCTGTCTCTCTCTCTTCAAGCCCCCCCGGCGACGGCCCCGGAATGCACCCGCGGGCACCTCTCTTGAAAACTTTCCCGGGCATTCCTCCCGCTTTCCTCCGCCATTCGCACCTTGCTCCCCTCCGGGCCCCGGCGCGAAAGACAAAAAACAGAGAAAACACAATCCATATTTGTCGAAAACTTAATATGTCATCCCACCCATGCGCGTAAAAAATCCTGACACCCCTCTCTCGTCCTTTTTTTAAATTTCCCTGCCTCCTCTCCCCATCCCTCTTCTCCTTCCCTCCCTCTTTTTTTCTTCCCCCCGCCCCCCGGGTCCCCGCTCTCCTCCCCCCGATAAAAGGGGAGGAGCCCCCGGGCTCCGGATCCCCCAAAAGTTTTTTTTCGCCGCTCCCGTTGTCCTCCCGGTCCCTCATTTTTTTCTCTGGCACGGGAAATGCATTACCGGGTTCGGGAACGAACCCTTCACCAGGAGGTCACAACCATGTGCGGCATTGTGGGATATACGGGAAAAAAATCGGCCCTTCCCTTTCTTCTCGACGGACTCGAGCAGCTCGAGTACCGGGGATACGACTCCGCCGGCGTCGCCGTGGTGGGAGAGGGGGGAGCGGCCGTCGTCCGATCGGTGGGGGCGACAAAGGAGCTTCGGGAGCGGATCGGCGACCGGGAGCTTCGCGGAACCTCCGGGCTCGGCCATACCCGCTGGGCCACCCACGGAGTTCCCTCGGAGAAGAACGCCCACCCCCATGCGGCCGGCCCCCTGCTCATCGTCCACAACGGGATCGTCGAAAACTCCCGTTCCCTCCGGGAGGAGCTCGAAGCCCGGGGAGAGGTCTTCGCCTCCGACACCGACACCGAAACCATCGTCCGCCTGGTCAACCGCACCATGGAAGAGGGAGGGCTCTCCCTGGCGGACGCGGTCCGCTCCGTCATCCACCGCCTCGAAGGCTCCTACTCCTTCCTGATCCTCCACCGGGATCCCGAGGTTCCCCTCGTCGCGGTCCACCGGGGAGCCCCCCTGGTCGTGGGGCTGTGCGACCACGGCGTCTTCGTGGCCTCCGACGTGACCGCCTTCCCCTCCGAGGTGCGAAGCACCGTCTTCCTCGAGCCGGACGACCTTCTGACGGTGGAGCCGTCGGGCCTCTTCGGGATCCGCTGTCTGGCGAGCGGCCGGGNNGGGAGCGGGCGGCGGAGAGGATCGGCCGCAACCGCACCGAGGAGCACGGAAAGGGGGACTATCCCCATTACATGCTGAAGGAAATCTGCGAGCAGCCCCGGGTCCTGGCCGAACTCCTGGCGGGGAAGATCTCCTCCGGGCCGGCGGGGCTCTCCCTCCATCTGCCCCCCAAGGTCGAGGCGGTCCTCGCCCGGGCCCGGCGCCTCCGGATCGTGGGGTGCGGCACCTCCTACCATGCGGGGCTCCTGGGCAAGTACCGCATCGAGGATCTGGCCGGCCGCCCCGTGGAGGTGGAGATCGCCTCGGAGTTCCGATACCGGGAGCCCCTTCTCGATCCGGCTTCGGACCTCCTCGTGGCCCTCACCCAGTCCGGGGAGACGGCCGACACCCTGGCCGCCCTCCGCATGGCCCGGGAGGCCGGGGTTCCCACCCTGGCCCTGGTGAACGTTCCCGGGAGCACCATCGCCCGGGAGGCCGATGCCGTCCTCTTCCTGGAGGCCGGACCGGAGTTCGGGGTGGCTGCCACCAAGACCTTCCTCGCCCAGATCGCCCTACTGACCCTGCTGGCCCTCCACCTGGCCCCCGAAGAGCGGCTCGCGAAAAAGACGGGGCTGTCGCGCCAGGCTCTCCTATCGGAGTTTTTGGGGATCCCCGGCCTTCTGGACAAGAGCCTCTCCCTGGACTCGTCGATCGCGAGCCTGGCCCGGGAACTTGCCGCCGCCCCCCTCGTGCTCTTTCTCGGGCGGGGAGCCGACTATCCCCTGGCCCTGGAAGGGGCGCTCAAGTTCAAGGAGATCACCTACATCCACGCGGAGGGGTATCCGGGAGGCGAGCTCAAGCACGGCCCCCTGGCCCTGGTGGAGAAGGAGACCCCGGTGATCGCCCTGGTCTCCCCGGACCCCCGCCTGCTCCCCAAGATGGTGAGCAACATGCAGGAAACCCTGGCCCGGGGAGCCCGGCAAAGCGCCATCACCGCCCGGAGCGCCTTCGAGGAGATGGCCCCGCTGGTGGCCACCGAACTCTCCCTGCCGGACTGCTCGCCGCTCTTCTTTCCGATCCTGTCGTCGGTTCCCCTCCAGCTTTTGGCCTACCATACGGCCTGCGCGCGGGGACTGAATGTGGACCGTCCCCGGAATCTCGCCAAGTCCGTGACGGTCGAATGATCCTGACACTCCAACGAAGGGAACGCCTTCATGTCTCTTGAAAAGAAAATCCACGCGCGGGAGGCCGTCGTCGGCATCATCGGATGCGGGTACGTCGGACTTCCCCTGGCGCTTGAGTTTGCGAAAAAAGGATTCCGGGTCGTGGCCTTCGACCTCGATGCTCCCCGGGTGGACCAGATCAACCGCGGGATCTCCTACATCCCCGACGTCCCCACGGAGGAGCTCTCCCGGGTGGTGAAAAGCGGCCACCTCATCGCCACCACCGACTTCCATCGGCTCTCCGGCGTCGACACCGTCTCGATCTGCGTGCCGACCCCGCTTCGCAAGACCAAGGATCCTGACATCTCCTACATCGTCTCGGCCCTGGACAACCTGGTGGCCCACAGAAGCGCCTCTCCCCAGCTCATCATCCTGGAGAGCACCACCTACCCGGGAACGACCCGGGAGGTCATGCTTCCGGCCCTGGAATCCGAAGGGAAGTTCAAGGTGGGCAAGGACTTCTTCCTGGCCTTCTCCCCCGAGCGGGTCGATCCGGGAAATCCCGTCTACAATATCGTAAACACCCCCAAGGTGGTGGGCGGCATCACCCCGGAGTGCACGAAGCTGGCCTCGCTCCTCTACGGCTCCATCGTGGAGAAGGTGATGCCGGTGACCTCCACCGAGTCGGCCGAGATGGTGAAGCTTCTGGAAAACACCTTCCGGAGCGTCAACATCGGCCTGGTGAACGAGCTGGCCCTCATGAGCCACAACCTGAACCTGAACATCTGGGAGATCATCGAAGCGGCCGCCTCCAAGCCCTTCGGCTTCATGCCCTTCTATCCGGGNNATTCGAGGCCCGCTTCATCGAGCTCGCCGGGGTGGTCAACGGCTTCATGCCCCACCACGTGGTGAACCGGATCGTCTTCGGCCTGAACGAACAGACCAAGTGCCTCCGGAACGCCCGGATCCTCATCGTGGGCGTCGCCTACAAAAAGGACGTGAACGACCTCCGGGAGTCTCCGGCCCTGGACGTCATGGCCCTGCTCGAAAAGTCGGGGGCGATCCTCGCCTACAGCGATCCCCATATCCCGACCCTGAAGTGGGGCTCCACGACCCTCTCCTCGGTCGACATCACCAATCGCCACGAGCTCTCGACCTACGACTGCGCCGTGGTGATCACCAACCACTCCGGCGTCGACTACAAGTCCCTCATCGGGGCTGTCCCGCTGATCGTCGACACCCGCAATGCCTTCAAGGGGCTCTCTCACCCCTCGATCGTCTCCCTGTAAGCGCGTCCGGAAAAAGAGCCGGGGGGGCCCTGCGGCCCCTCCGGCTCTTTTCTTGTTCTCCCTTCGCTCGACCTTCCCTCCCTCTCCCTCTCTTCCCCCTCCTTGGACTTCCTCTCCCCAGACCCTCCCCCCGCTCCTTCGCGGGCCTCTCCCGGGAGAAAACGAGGGGACAATTCAAAAAACAAGAAACAAAAAATCATGAAAAGAAACGACTTAAAATCTTCCTTGCCCGAGTGTAAAGAAAGCCGACATCCCCCGTCTGGGGCGCTGTCTTGAATTTTAGAAGCCCATCCCGGGGTCCGGGCCGGGGTCCCGATGGATGCCCGCGAGGGCGATTTTCTTGTTTATCCTTTAGAATAAAGTCTTTATAGGAATCTTTCAAAAATCCTCCCCCATCCCCCCTTTTTCTCATGATTTTAAAAGTCTTTTCCTGCAACACTTTAAACATTCTCCCTTCCAGGGAGGTCTCCTTTGGCATGGAATATGCAATATCGGGTCTGACACTGGACATCCTTACTGCGGAACCGAGGCATTACGCCTCCCCATTGAAAAGAAGGCAACACACCCGGGCCCTCTCACGGAAGATGGCCCCCCTCTCCGAGGGATAATCGTCAAGGAGCGACCCATGAATACCTCCCCTTTCCACTGCCTGACCCCCTCCGCCGAGGCCTCCTTTGAAGGCTTCTTTCTCGAGACGCTCTCCGAGGTGGGGTCGATGAATCTCGTCCTGGCCATCTCGTCGGACGACGCCTCGCGGAAGATGCTCGAGAGCCTGCACAAGATCACCAGCGGACTTCTGCTCCTGAACGCCGTCTACTACGAGTCCGACCATCTCCGCTTCCTCTCCCGAAGCGAGACGGAAGACTTCTACCGCCGGTGGAACCTTCCCATCAACTGGCTCCGTCCCGAGGGACAGCGGCTGGGGGCGGCCAAATCCCGGGAAGCGCGCACTCCGGTCTCCCTGCTCCAGCCCCTCCTGTTGGCGCACCAGATTTCCCATATCATCGCCACCGACCCCCGGGTCTTCTCCTGGGCCTCCCAGAGCCCGCGCGACGCCCAGATCTACAGCGTCGAGCCCTCGGTCCTGGACATGGCCAGCGCGATCTGATCTCATCGTCCTCACCAAGGAACCGCCACTCTCACCAAGGGGTCTTCATGTCCATTCTTGTCACGGGCGGGGCCGGCTTCATCGGAAGCCACATCGCCCGCACCCTGGTTGCCCGGGGGAAAGCCGTCAGGATTTTCGATAACTTTTCGACGGGAAAGAAAGAGAATATCGAGGATCTTGCAGGAAAGGCGGAGGTCGTCCACGGCGACCTCCGGGACATGAAGATCCTGGAATCGGCCCTCTCGGGCGTGACCCAGGTCTACCATCAGGCGGCGGTGGGGTCGGTTCCCCGATCCATCGCCGACCCCTTCGAGACCCAGACCGCCAACGTGAACGGGACCCTGAACCTCCTCTGGAAGTGCCGGGAGGCCGGGGTCCGGCGGGTGGTCATCGCCGGCTCTTCCTCGGTCTACGGGGACACCCCCGGGATGCCCCGGGTGGAGACGCTCCTGCCCGCCCCGCTCTCTCCCTACGCCCTGAGCAAGCTCTCCCAGGAGATGTTCGGCCGGATCTTCACAAAAACCTACGGCCTCGAGACCGTCACCCTGCGCTACTTCAACATCTTCGGCCCCTACCAGGACCCCGACTCCGAATACGCCGCCGTCATCCCCCGCTTCATCCGGGCGATGATCACCGGGGCCCCCGTGACGATCAACGGCACGGGAGAGCAGTCCCGGGACTTTACCTTCGTGGAGAATGCGGTGGAGGCGAACATCCTGGCGATGGAGACGACGTCGGGGGTGGGGGAGGCCTTCAATGTGGGGTGCGGATCGAGCTACAGCATCCTCGACCTCGTCAAGGCCCTCTCTGAGATCCTGAAGGTCACGCCGGAGATCCGCCACAACCCTCCCCGGGCCGGGGACCCCGCGGCCTCCCTCGCCGACATCTCCAAGGCCAGGGCCCATCTGGGATACGAGCCCCGGGTCTTCTTCCGGGAAGGGCTCGAGCGCACCGCCGCCTGGTTTTCGGCGCGCCTCTCCCGCTAGAGGCGTCCCTTCCCGGCGCCCCCCAAAAGGCAAGGTCCTGCCCGCAAGGCTCGGGCAGGATCCCCCCCGACACGACCATTCCCCAAAAAAGACAATTGGAGGCGGGATCAGACCCCGTGCAGGGAGTATTTTTTCATGAGGTTGTAGACGCTCGGGGTGGAAATGCCCAGTTCGCTCGAGACCCTGGCGACATTTCCGGCGTTTCGGAGAAGGCAGGAGTGCAGGACTTCGCGCTCGTAGCGCTCTTTTCGTTCGCGGAGGGTGCCGCTGCCCACGGGTCCTCCCAGCCCCAGATCCTCGGGGAGGATCTCGATATGGCGGGAGACCACCAGGGACCGGTGGATCGCGTTGGCGAGGTCCCGGACATTGCCGGGCCAGGGGTGGCTCTGGATGAGCCGCTCGGCGGCGGCGGAAAAGTCCTTGGTGATGAGGCCCATGCGGGTGGAGAGCTTCCGGGAGAGGAAGCGCGCCATGGGCAGGATATCTTCGACCCGCTCCCGGAGGGGCGGGAGAGTCACCGCNNGAGCCGGTAGTAGAGGTCCTGGCGAAAGCGCCCTTCCCGCACCTCGCGCTTGAGATCCTTGTTGGAGGCGGCCACGATGCGGCAGGAGAGCGGGATCTCCTCCTGGGAGCCCACCCGGGTAAAGGCGCGCTCCTGCAGGACCCTCAACAGCTTCACCTGGATCGGAAGGGGAAGGTCGGCGATTTCGTCGAGAAAGATCGTCCCCCCGGTGGCCTCCTCGAAGTGGCCCTTCTGCCGAGTGTTGGCTCCGGTAAAGCTCCCCTTTTCATGGCCGAAGAGAAGGCTCTCCGCCAGGGTCTGGGGGATGGCCCCGCAGTTCACCGCCACCAGCGGGCCGTCGGCATTCTGGCTCAGCCGATGGACGGTGCGGGCGAAGACCTCCTTGCCCGTTCCCGTCTCCCCTTCGAGAAGGACCGGAAGGCTGGTGGGGGCAAAGAGGCGGATCTTTTCGTAGACCTTCTGGATGGCCGGGCTCGTCCCCTCGTAAAACTCCTCGCCCTTCCCCCCCTCCTCGGACAGGTCGAAGGTATTGTTGCACCAGCTGATCATGGTGTTCACGAGAGAGTCGGGAGAGTTGAAGAGGCGGGTGCTCCAGATCTTCCGGAGCAGGGAGTCCTCGTTCTCCTCCTTGTCCGAAAAGGGCACAAGAAGGTTCCGCAGGCTGCGGAAGACCTTGCGGTCGGTCCAGAAAAAATGGGCCCCGAACCCCTGGTCCCCCGGGCGAACGACCTGGGCATTCGTCCGGATCACGCCGAGGGAGCCATGATCGATCTCGAGATTGACCCAGGAATTGACGGGAACGCTCTCGGAGGTACAGATGAATCCCCCGGAGAGGGAGAGGTCCCGAAGGACCCCCTTGGCGGGGGACTTACCCAGGGCGGGAGTGAAGACCCGAACTTCCGCCTCGGCTGGAAACCGGTCAAACTGTCTCATCGTCGCCTCGAATGATTAAGGGCCCATTCGACCCATTCGACCTGTTCGCTCTCAACCCTCACGTCTCCCCGCCGTCAGCCGGACGGGAAAAACGCCGGAAGGCGGGAGAGCTCAAGAATAAATCAGAGATTATTACAATATTCTCAAAAAGACGTTAAGTTGCAGAGAAAATAAAATATAATTTCATAAGAAATTAAAGAGAACTTCCCTTTTTTACATGAGGAAGTTTATTCCCTCGTGTGATGCAAATCAAATCGGAAAATTTAGAGTCGTTTGAGACTCGAGGAGGGACCGGAGGCGGAGGGGGAGGACAAGAGAGACAAGGAGCACTCTGGGCGAAAATTCTTCGGGGGCCCCCGGAAGGCCCCGGGGGCGGGAGAGGGGGGAGACCTCTCAAGGCCCCCGTCTTTGAAACGGTCCAAAAATCGTTTAAGCTCACTGCGGGAAGAGGAGTCGATCCGACGGCCACCCCCGGGAGTGGTTCCCGCGGCCCGGGATCGCTCTTCGCGGGAGACAGGCCGGAACCCTCCGGCCCCCCCCCTCAAACCTAAGGAGACGGCATGGCCCCCTCGTCGCTCGACAACGCTCTTCCCCTGGAAGGACCCTCCACGGTCGCGCCGCTCCCGCTCCGGGCCCGACGGGTTCTCGCCTCCCTCTGGCACATCCGCCGGATCTTCTCCCTCGAGAAGGCCCCCGACCCCTCCCGGCCGAAGGATATCCTGTCGGCCTGGTTCGAGGACTTCCTCTCCCTTCTGGACGTCGAGATCCGCGTCTCCGGAGAGCGTCCGGCCACCACCGCCTTCCTCATCGTGGCCAACCACACCTCCTGGCTCGACATCATGGTCCTCCGGGCCCTCTTTCCCACCTGCTTCATCGCCAAGGAGGAGATCGCGAGCTGGCCGGTGGTCGGTCCGATGGCTCGGGAGGCGGGAACGATCTTCATCGGACGGGGGCGCCTCTCCTCCTTCCGGGACACCCTGGTCGCCGCCCGGGCCTCCATGGACAGGAATGTGCCCATCACCGTCTTTCCGGAAGGGACCACCACCCGGGGAGACCGTCTCCTGCCCTTCAAGACCGGGGTCTTCGAGCTCTGCACCGAAACGGGGCGGCCGGCCCTTCCCGTCTCCCTTCGCTACGAAGATCCCGCGGGACGCCAGCTCCTCTCCGTCTCCTACACCGGAAACGAACACTTCTTCCGCTCCTTCGGGCGAACCCTCCGGGAGCCCCGGGTCGTGGTCCGGGTCCATCTCTCCCCGCCCCTCTCCCCCGAAGGGCGCGACAGGAAGTCCCTCTCCCAGGCCGCCCAGGAGGCCGTTTCCGGGGGGTTGGCCCTCCTGGCACAGTCGCGGCCCCCGACCTCTTCCTCCGGGAGAGGCTGACCTCCCCCCCCACCGCCCCCTCTTCTCCTTCCTTCCGGTCAGAGCTTGTCGAGAAGGCGCCTCTGGGCCCGCTCCTTTTTCGAGAGGCGCCGGGGGTTGCCCTTCTTCTTGCCGAAGGAGGAGGGAGAGGGATCCTCGTCCTCCTCCTCGCCGTCCCNNCGACCGGACGGCCATCCTCCCGAGGAACTCTTGGGCGCTCAGGGTCTCGGCGCCGAAAGAGCGGGAGCGCTGGACCACCTCCCGGTCGGAGCTGACCACCGCCGCCCGCTCCCGGTAGCGCGCCGCCAGGGTGACGATGACGGCATCGGCGCTTCCGGCCCCCTCGGAAAAGACGAGGCGGATGCCCGCCGGCGGGGTCAGAAGAAGGTCCCGGTCGTTGGGATAGCCGTCGAAGACGAGATGGATTTCGGCAAAGCTCCGGCTTCCCGCATAGACGGAGATCTCCCGGAGAAGGCCCTGCCTCTCCCGGGCCAGCACCTCCGTGTCCCGGCGCATGCGTCCGCGGGCGCCGATCAGGTTGTATCCGTCGAGGATCAGGATGCGGGCCACGGTCGCTCCTTTCGGGGAAGGGATGCCAGGAGTCTAGAAGTCGATGGCGAAAAACTCCCGGGTATTGTCCAGGATCCGTCGGGCAAAGGACTCCGGGTCCTCGCGCCGGGATTCGGCGCAGACCCGGAGGGTTTCGGGAAGATAGGCGGGCTGGTTGGTCTTGCCGCGGTAGGGAACGGGGGCCAGATAGGGGCAGTCGGTCTCGAGAAGGATCCGGTCCCCCGGAATCTCCGGAAGGAGCTCCCGAAGGGAGGCCGCGTTCTTGAAGGTCACGATCCCCGAGAAGGAGAGGTAAAAGCCCCGGTCCAGGGCGCCGAAGGCCTCCTTGCGATTTCCCGTGAAGCAGTGGAAGACGCCCCGCCGGCNNCCGCCGGTCCGGCAGGCTCTCGGAATCCAGCAATTCAAAAAGGGGCTCGAAGGCCTCCCGGCAGTGGAGGATCAGGGGAAGTCCCCTCTCCCGGGCCAGGGCGATGTGGGCCCGAAGGGAAGCCGCCTGAACCTCGAGGGGGGTCTCCGCAAAGTCGGCCCGGTCGATGCCGGTCTCCCCGATCCCCACCACCCGGGGGGAGGCCGCCAGGTCGCGAAGCTCCCCGAGGCTTTCGGGGGTGAGGGTCGCCGCCTCGGAGGGGTGGATGCCGACGGTGGCCCAGACCCCCGGAAGACGGGCGGCCAGATCCACCGACTCCCGGGAACTCGCGATCCGGGTGCCGATGTTCACAAGGCCTTCGAGCCCCCGCTCCCGGGCCCCCAAAAAGGCCGCGTCGGCGGGAAGCTCCGGGGGAAGGAGGTTCAGGTGGGCGTGGGTGTCGAAGAAGGGAAGACGGGCGACGGGTGAGGGCATCGGAGGCTACCGGATCCCGGCGCCGGGAGGAGCCTCCCGGTCGGGGGTCAGAAGGGAGACACCGTCGGGGACGGTGGCGGCCAGAAGCATCCCCTGGGAGGTGACCCCCATGAGGGTGGCCGGGGCGAGGTTGGTCACCACCACGACGGTCTTGCCCACCAGACTCTCGGGGGCGTAGGAGCCGGCGATCCCCGATGTCCACCGCGAGCTTCAGAAGCTTTTTTGACTTGGGCACCGCCACCGCCTCCCGGATGATCCCGGTAGCCAGCCGGAGCTTCGAGAAGTCCTCGTAGGTGATCTGGGGGACCGCAGGGGCGGCCGCCTCCGGGGCGGGGCTGTCCCGGACCGGGGCGGAGGGAGAGGGCGGCCTTTCGGCCTCCTGTCCGGCGGAGGGCGCGGGAGACTCCTTCGGAGCCTTCCGGGGAGCGCGGTCGGTCTCCTCCGAGAGGACGGCCCCCGAGGCATCCCGCCGGGGAAAGAGGGGCGCCCCCGGACGGGGAGTGTAGGAAGCGACGGCGCCGAAGGTCCCGTGGGCGGTCAGGGAGGCCGTCCCCGTTCCCGGACAGTCCAGGATCTCGAAAATCCGATCGGCGGTCCCGGGGAGATAGGGGGTCAGGTGGACGGCGACGAGGCGGAGCCCCTCGAGGAGGTCGTAGAGGACCTCCGCAAGCTCCTGGCTTCGGGAGGGATCCCGGGCCAGGACCCAGGGGGCCCGGGCGTCGACGGTGCGGTTTAGAAAGCCCACGAACTCCCAGAGGGTGGCCAGGGCCCGGTGGAACTCCAGCGCCACCGTCCGGGAGACCACCTCCGGAAGGAGGCGGGCGGCAAAGGTCTCCACCTCCCGCATCCCCTCCCCGGCCGGGCGGGGGATCCCCCCCTCGGGAAAGAACTTCACGGCCATGGCCGCCACCCGGGAGAGGAGGTTGCCCAGGTCGTTGGCCAGATCCCGGTTGATGCGGTTGATGAGGGCCTCCCGGGAAAAGTCCACGTCCTGCCCGAACTGCCCCTCCCGCAGGAGAAAATAGCGGGTGGCGTCCGGGCCGAAGGTCTCCACGAGCCCCACGGGATCCACGACGTTGCCCCGGCTCTTGGACATCTTCTGTCCGTCCACCGTCCACCAGCCGTGGGCAAAGATCAGGCGGGGGGGCGGGAGCTCCAGGGCCCGGAGGAGGATCGGCCAGTAGACGGCATGGGTGGTGAGGATGTCCTTGCCCACGATGTGGGTCCCCGGCCAGAGGCGGGAGAGCCCCTCCTCGGGGGTCGGCCCCAGGGAGCGGGGAACGGTGATGTAGTTGAGCAGGGCGTCGAACCAGACATAGGTGACATAGTCGGGGGCAAAGGGCAGGGGGATGCCCCAGGGAACCCGGCTCTTGGGGCGGGAGATGCAGAGGTCCCCCAGAGGCTTCCTGAGGAAACCCATGACCTCGTTGTAGCGGGACTCGGGGCGCACCGCCTCGGGATGGGCCTCGTAATGGGAGACCAGCCAGTCCTGGTAGCGGCCCATGCGGAAGAAGTAGTTCGTCTCGCTGATCCTCTCCACCGGCCGGNNTGGCCGGCGGCATTCGGGACAGAGCCCCTCCTCCACGTCCTTGTCGGTCCAGAACCTCTCGTCGGGAAGACAGTACCATCCCTCGTAGGCCCCCTCGTAGATGTCCCCCTTCTCCAACAGGAGGGAGAGCGCCTCGCGCACTCCCTCCACATGGCGGGGCTGGGTCGTCCGGACGAAGTCGTCGTTGGAGATCACCAGCTTCTCCCAGAGCTCCCGGAAGCGGGGAAGGATCCGGTCCACGTAAACCTGGGGGGGGAGGCCGTGGCGTTCGGCGCTCTGCCAGACCTTCTGCCCGTGCTCGTCGGTTCCCGTCAGGAAAAAGACGGGCTCTCCCAGAAGCCGGTGGGTCCGGGCCAGGACGTCGGCGGCCACGGTCGTATAGGCATGTCCGATGTGGGGGATGTCGTTGACATAGTAGATGGGGGTGGTGAGGTAGAACCAGGGGGAGCGGTCAGACACGGGGAGACGAATCCTTTCGATGGCGGTTGTCCGGGGAGGCCGGTCCTCTCCGGGACGGGGAGGGAGGGACGGAGGAAAGGGCGGAAGGAGCTCCCTGCTCCCGGTCGAGGGAGACGGACTTCCACCCGGGGCCCGGGACGGGCTCCTGGGAGGAGGCGTCTCCCCGCGTCCCGCAGGACTTCCGGCAGGACGGCCTCCCGCCCGGGGAGGAGCCCTCCTCCCCCGAGAGAGTTGACTCGCCCTCTCCGGACTCCTGGAGGTCGAAGGAGAGACAGCACTTCAGGCGGCCGCACATCCCCGTCGAACGCAGGGAGGCCGGCTCGGCGTCCACCTCCCGGGCCATGCGGGTGGAGATCGTCCGGAAGGACTTCAGGAAGGACGAGCAGCAGAGGCTCTTGCCGCAGGATCCGACCCCGTCGAGGAGGGCGGTGTATTCCCGGGGGCTGATCTGGCGAAGCTCGACCCGCCCCCGGTACTTGGCGTGGATGTCCTTCAGAAGCTCCCGGAAGTCCACCCGGCCTTCGGCGGTGTAGTACAGGAGAAAGTCGTTGGCGGCGAAGTTGGCCACCGACTCCACGAAAATCATGGGGAGATGGCGGTAGGCCGCCCGTTCCCTGACAAAGGAGAGGAGGGCGGTTTCCCGGGAGGCCAGGGAGGAGAGACGGGGCTCGTCCTCCGGAGTCAGGCGGCGGATGAAGCGGAACTCCGGAAGGCTGGGCAGAAGGGAGGCCTCGACGATCCGGGGATTTTCCACGAGAACCATGGGCGCGGGACCGAGGCGGCTCTCCCCCAGGACACTCTCCTGGCGCCGGAAGGGGGGCTCATCCTTCTCGGGGGCGCGGGGCGCCCACAGGGGAATGTTGGGTCCGATGTTCTTGATCTGGGCGGTGAGGATCCAGACCGGACCCTCCCGCGGCCCGTCGTCCGGAGACGCTCCGGGGCCGCGCCCCGGGGCGGTGATGGCGGTCGCCGCGGAAGACCTGTATGTGGAAGACCTTGCGCGCATCGCTATTTTCCGCTCCCTTTCGGGGAGAAAAGCTCCCCGATCCATCCCAGAAACTGCTCGAGAGCCAGCCCCCGATTGATATTGTGTACCGACAACCTTCGCATTTCTCCTATCTTATCATGGAGACTTCCCCGGAGAAAGTCCGGTCCCTCCGCGGCATAGAGGGCGGGCAGGGGGCTCCCCGCCCACTCGGGCAGGGGANNGCCACCCGCTCGGCCGACAGGAGGAGCCGTTCCAGGGCGTCGAGAAAGACGTCGAAGCCCTCCTTTTCCGCCAGGGCGGGAAAGGCCTCCGCCACGGCGGCAAAGTCCACCCGCCCCCGGGGACCCAGCCCCCCCAGAAGGGTCGCGACATTGGAGAGGGGATCGGAGAGCGGGGAGTCCACAAGGGCCAGAAGACGCCCCGCCGAGCCCCCCGACAGGGGGAGGGCCCGTTCGATCGCCTCCGGGGGGGACTCCGGGCGACGCTCCCGGGCGACGGCGGCAAGATCCCCGTCGGAGAGGGGGAGGAAGCGCACCTTCAGAAGGCGGGAGAGAAGTGTGGGGAGAAGGCGGTCGGGGGAGGGGGAGACGAGAAAGAACAGAAGGTTGTCCGAGGGCTCCTCCAGGGACTTGAGAAGGCTGTTGGAGGCCTCCGGGGTGAGGCGGTGGACCTCGTCGAGAAGGGCGATCCGCACCGGAGAGACCAGGGAGGATTCGAGGGTTCCCCGAAGAAGCTCCCGGACGGCATCGATCCCGATGGACTGGGTCTCTCCCGGCTCAAGGAGATGGAAGTCCGGGTGGGCGGCCAGGGGGGTGCGGCAGGAGAGGCATCGGCCGCAGGGGGCCCCCTCTTGGGGCTCGGCGCAGAGGATCCGGCGCGACAGCGCCAGGGCGGTGGTGCGCTTCCCCACGCCCTCCGGCCCCCAGAGGAGAACCGCCCCCGAGCGAAGTCCTCCGGCAAGGATCCGGGAGAGCCGCGCAAGGGCCCGGTCCTGTCCCCGGATGGAGGAAAGAGCCGAGAGAGAGGGGTCGCCCGTCACGCGGGGCTCCCTCCGGTCGCGAATCTCCCGGGAAACCGCCGGGCGAGATCCTCAAAGATCTCCCCTTCCAGAGTCTCGGGATCCCGGGTGGCGTCGAGGACGACGGTCCGCCCCCGGTGGATCCGGGCCAGTTCGAGGTAGCCCTCCCGGACCCGCTCGAAATAGTCCCCCCCCAGGAGCTCGAAGCGCGTCGGTCCGTCCCCGCGCTCCCGAAGCCTCCGGGCCATCTCGGAGACCGGAAGGTCGAGCAGGTAGGTGACGTCCGGAACCACCCCCCCGAGGGCCACCTCGTTGAGGGTTGAGACCAGCTCCCGGGAGAGGCCTCCGCCGAAGGACTGGTAGGCCACCGTGGCGAATGAGAGGCGGTCGGAGAGGACGGTCCGGCCGGCGCGAAGCTCGGGCAGAAGCAGCGTCTTCACATGCATCGCCCGGTCGGCCTCGAAGAGGAAGAGCTCCGCCTCCGGAGCCAGGGGAAGGGCAGGATCGAGAAGAATCTCCCGAAGCCGGGCTCCGGCGGGAGTCCCCCCCGGCTCCTNNGGGAGAGCCCGTCGAGCCGCGCCTTGAGCCGTCGGGCCTGGGTGGACTTTCCCGAGCCGTCCATCCCCTCGAAGACAATCAGACATCCCGGCAGACACCCCGGCAGACACCTCGGCAGAGATCCCGGGGAAGGGAGGGAGGAGGGGGAGGACGACGGAGTCTTCTCCGGAGAATGCGCGGAGGGAGAGGGGGTCATGGACAATCCGGATCTATCCCGGGGCCTTCGGGAAGGCCGGGAGTGAGAAAGGGAACGGGGTCCGCTCCCGCCGCACCGGACGGCGGAAGAAGAAGGGAACCGGCAGCAGGAGAGGGAAACGGAAGCTCTCCGCCAAAAAGAAAGGCCGGTTTCGGGAAGGGCTCACCTTCCTGAAACCGGCCGATTCCCGAGCGGTTCGCGCCCCGCTTCCCCCCGGACGGGTCATGATCGGGGAATATGGAAGGGCTCATAATGGCAAAAGGCTCCGGGAGGCCGAAGCGCTTCGCCCGGGAAGGGATCCGGTCCGGAACACCGGCCGGGGGTCCCCGAAAGGCTTAGTGCTCCTTGATCTGATTTCCGGCGAGAAGGGCTGCCAGAACGATGGTGCCGACCAGGAGGGAAACCATCCAGTGCATGTCACCGCCCATTGTTTTTCCCCTTTCTTTGGATGTGGCTCGGGAGCCGACAAAGGTCCCGGGCAAGGTTAGGAAAGACAGGAACCCTTGAATTTTTATCCTTTTGGAAAGAAAATGCAAGGGGGCACCCCCGAGAAAATTTTGCCCTCCCGATCCCCTGTTCCACGACCACGAACGGACCCTCGCATGGACGACCCTCAACGACTCTGGAGCCCCAAGGCCCGCGGCCTCGTTCCCTACGTTCCCGGAGAGCAGCCGAAGTCGGGACACCCCGTGAAGCTCAACACCAACGAGAACCCCTATCCGCCCTCTCCCCGCGCCCTCGAGGCGATCCGGGAGGCGGCGGATGCGGGGATGCGGCTCTACCCCGATCCCGATGCCCTGCGGCTCCGGGAGGCCNNCCCGTCTCTATGGGGTCACCCCCGAGATGGTCTTCCCCGGCAACGGATCGGACGAGGTCCTGGCCCACGCCTTCTGCGCCTTCTTCTCCCCCGGCCATCCCTTTCTCTGTGCCGACGTGACCTACAGCTTCTACCCGGTCTACGCCTCCCTCTACGACCTGTCGTACCGGGTCCTCCCCCTGGCGGAGGACTTCTCCCTTCGCCTCGAGGACTATCCCGCGACAAATGGAGGGGTCGTCATCGCCAACCCCAACGCCCCCACCGGGATGGCCCTCCCCGCGGCAGAGATCGAGGCCTTTCTCCAGCGGAACCGCGAATCCCTCGTCCTCGTGGACGAGGCCTACGTCGACTTCGGGGCCGAGAGCGTCGTCCCCCTCGTGGCGCGCTACCCCAACCTCCTTGTGGTGCAGACCCTCTCGAAGTCGCGCTCCCTGGCGGGGCTTCGGGTGGGCTTTGCCGTGGGAAACCCCTCCCTCATTTCGGCCCTGGACCGGGTGAAGAACAGCTTCAACAGCTACCCTCTCGACCGGCTGGCCATTGCCGGCGCCGTCGCCGCCCTGGAGGACCGGGAGTATTTCGACCGGATCCGCCACCGGATCATGGAGAGCCGGGAGAGGCTCCGGGAAGGTCTTGTCCGCCTGGGCTTCGAGGTCCTGCCCTCCCGGGCAAACTTCCTCTTCGCCCGCCACCGGACCCTGCCGGGACAGGAGATCGCCTCGGGGCTCCGCTCGCGGGAGATCCTCGTCCGCCGCTTCGACCGGCCCCGCATCGGGGACTTTCTCCGGATCACCGTGGGCTCCGATCCGGAATGCGAAGCCCTCCTGTCGGCGCTGGCCTCGCTCCCGAACATCTCCGGCACCGCCCCGACCGCTCCCGCAAAATGATCCCTCTCCGGAAAGGACTCCCCATGCCGGCCTTCCTCTCCCGCCCCCCCCGCCTCGCCGCCTTCGCCCTCGGGATCGCGCTCCTTTCATTTCCTCCGGCGATCCTTTCGAATCCCGCCCAGGCCGGGGAGGCGACCCCCGCCCTCTTTTCCCTGGGGGGCGGACATGTTCCCGACGAGATCGACATCGGAACGGGGATCGAGGGCTGGAGCTACAAGGAGACGGCCGGCGACACAGACAGCGCCACCCTTCTCGAAGGCCACCTCCGGACACTCTCCTATTGGGGACCGGTGATCGTGGGGGCCGACATCTCCTACATGGCCTCCTTCCTGGGCACCTACAAAGGCCCCACCATCGGCACCGGACAGCCCGTCTCCATGAACATGGCCGAAACGGTCTTCCAGAGCGCGGGCCATCTGGGGCTCCTGGTCCTCAATGCCCCCTCCGATTCTTTAGG
>DGKK01000043.1 GCA_002387725.1 Nitrospirae bacterium UBA4572 | reverse complement strand
AGCCATATTCCCGTGATCATCCGGATGAGGGATCTCCTGGCCGTCTCCCTCTCGGCGGTCGGCATCAGCTTTCTGGCAACGATCTACCCCTCCCGCCAGGCCGCCCGGCTCAATCCGGTCGATGCCCTGAGGTACGAATGAGGGGGGCGGGCCTTGACGTCACGACCCGCGCCCTCTCCCGATCCTACGTTCGGGGAGGACGGACAATCGAGGTCCTTCGGGCCATCGACCTCCACCTCGACCCTGGCTCCTTTACCGTTCTCACCGGCCCCTCGGGCGCGGGAAAGTCCACCCTCCTCCACCTTCTGGGAACTCTCGACCGCCCCACATCGGGAGAGATCCTTTACGACTCCCTCCCCCCCCCAGACAAGAGAGACCGGGATCTCGCCGCCTTCCGAAGGACGAAGATCGGATTCATCTTTCAGTTCCACCATCTTCTTCCGGAATTTTCCGCGCTGGAAAACGTCCTGATGCCGACCTGGATTTCCGGAAAAGACCGGGAGGACACCTCTTGGGCGAGGACACTGCTCGAGGAGGTAGGGCTTGGCGACCGGCTCGACCACAAGCCCTCCGAACTGTCGGGGGGAGAACAGCAACGGGTGGCGGTCGCGCGGGCCCTGGTCATGAAACCGGCGCTCCTCCTGGCCGACGAACCTACCGGGAATCTCGACTCGCACACGGGTCTTGAGGTCTTTACCCTCCTGCAAACCCTGTCGAGCCGGTTTCATATGACCTGTCTTGTAACGACGCACAACGAGACACTGGCAAAAAAAGCGGATCGCCACATCGCCATGGACGACGGGCAGATCCGCTGACCTGTCAATACTGATACAGTGGGGTAAAGGACTACGGACCCGGGCCCCTGCCACTCAGAAGAAGGCGGCCCGGTGGCATCAGGATCCCGCCGATCAGGCGTTCGAGGCGGCGCCGGGGGAGGGAGAAGAGGCGGCCGGGGCGGCGGGCGCCGGCGAAGACGAGGCAGAGGCGGCGGCCGTGGAGGACGCCGAAGCACCTTCGATCGACGTTGACTCCGTGCCCTTGGACTTCCCTTCGGACTCTCCTCCCCCCTTCTTCACATAGTCGGTGATATAAAAGCCCGTCCCCTTGAACTGAAGGGCGGGTTTTCCCATAAGCCGCACCAAGGGGCCTCCGCACTTCTCGCAGACTGTCAGGGGGGGATCGGAGAACTTCTGGATCTTCTCCACGACGGAATGGCATTTCTCGCAGGAATACTCATAGAGCGGCATGGCTGACTCCTTGTAAGGGAATGATTTGGGATGTCACGTTTTCCGAGATCTCTTCCTGAGGACCATGATACAACACCCTCGAATCGGACGACAATCGCCTCCGGCCGGCAAGACTCGCCATCCGACCCTTTTATTCCCTTCCCTCCCTTGCCAGAAGCCTCAATCCAAAAGCGCCACCGCCTCCGAAAGTCTTTTCAGCGCCTCCTCCAGCGCCTCCTGAGAGGCCGCGTAGGAGAGCCGCATGTGGAGGGGGCTGCCGAAGGGCGTCCCGGGAACCATGGCAACCCGGGCGACATCGAGAAAGAACTCCGCCAGCTCATAGACGGTATGGATGGGAACCCCCTTGTAGCTTCGCGTGAGAAGTCCCGAGACGTTCGGAAAGACATAAAAGGCTCCTTCCGGCGGAGCACAGCGAATCCCGGGGATCCCGTTGAAGGCCTTCACGACCCAGTCCCTTCGCTTTCGGTACTCCACCAGCATCGGGGAAAAGTACTCCTCCCCCGAGCGAATGGCATAGGCCGCAGCCTTTTGGGCGATGGAATTGGGATTCGAGG
Organism: Nitrospirae bacterium UBA4572; assembly: GCA_002387725.1. GTDB lineage: Bacteria > Nitrospirota > Leptospirillia > Leptospirillales > Leptospirillaceae > UBA4572. The sequence continues at coordinate 31,532 of DGKK01000043.1, read as the reverse complement.
CCGTCTGGCTCTGGACGGTATCCACCGCTTCCATGATCTCCCGGGGACCGGCGGCATATCCGATACGCCACCCCGTCATCGCATAGGTCTTGGAGACGCCGTTGACGATGACCGTTCTTGACCGCAGGGCCGGATCGAGAGCGGCAATCGAGGGAACCGGAGCGGAGGTATAGTTGATCTTTTCGTAGATCTCGTCGGAGATGACCAGAAGATCGTTCTTCAGAACGATCTCGGCAATCTTTTCCAGACGGTCGCGGTCGAGGATCGACCCGGTGGGGTTGTTCGGAGAGTTGAGGACAAGGACCTTGGAGCGGGGCGTCAGGACCGCGGAGAGGGCCTCCGGCTCAAGGCGAAATCCGTCCTCTTCCCGGCATGGAATAAAGACGGGCTCTCCCTGGTTCAGGAGAACCTGGTCCGGATAGGAGACCCAGGCCGGAGAGGGAAGAAGAACCTGATCCCCCGGGTTGACCAGAACCTGAAAGAGCTCAAAAAGGGTGTGCTTCGCGCCATTGGATGCCACAATCTCCCGAGGTGAAAAGTCGAGCCCCTGGTCTCTCCGGAACTTCTCCCGAATCGCCTCCTTGAGCTCGGGGATCCCCCCGACGGCCGTGTACTTCGTAAACCCTTCTCCCAGCGCCTTGATGGCCGCATCCTTGATGGGCGCGGGGGTGTCGAAGTCCGGCTCCCCTCCGGAAAAGTCCAGGACGTCGATTCCCTTGGCCTTCAGCTCCCTGGCGCGCGCAGAGAGGAGCAGTGTCGGAGAAGGCTTCAGAAGGGAGAGGCGGGAGGCAAGCATGTCGGTCAGGGGACGAGGCATTCTTTACTGTCTCCGGGAGTATTTTTGCCGAAGGGCGTCTTCCACCGGCAAAGGAACGAAGTGGGAAAGATCTCCGCCAAGTTCGGCGATCTCGCGAATGGCGGTGGAGGTGATGAACATATAGTTTTCTGAAGGCATGAGAAAGACCGTCTCAATATCCCTGTCGAGATTCTGATTGATCAGGGCCATCCGAAGTTCGTAGTCGAAGTCGGCCACGGCCCGCACGCCCCGCAGGATACATCGGGCTCCCGTCTCCCGGACAAAGTGGACCAGAAGATGGGAGAAGCCGAGGACGGAGACCTTGGGCTCAGGGTAGGGAATGGTCTTCTTGAGAAGGAGAATGCGTTCTTCGAGGGAGAAGAGAGGGGCCTTGCGCGGACTGTCGGCCACCCCGATCACGATTTCATCGAAAAGGGAGAGACCCCGGTGGAGCATGTCGAGGTGTCCGTTGGTGACCGGATCGAATGTGCCTGGGTACACCGCCCTGCGTATCATCGGAGCGACGGAAGAAGGAGGCTCACGCCACTTTCCCCATAAATGTGATGAGACAAGATGCGGCAACCCCAGTGAGGGAGGGACTCCCATGGAAGGGAATCCTTGCGGTGATACTCAAGAACCATGATGAAATTATGGGTAAGGATACCATTTTCGAAGAGGGCGTTCAAGAGAGAGGGCCATTGGGTGTATCCATAGGGGGGATCGGCAAAGAGAATGTCCGGAAGAGGGCCCTTCCAGCCAGGAAAAAAGGAGAGGTCTCCGCAAACGGGATGAAGGCGGGAGGCCTCCTCGGGGATTTCCTTTTTGATCCAGGCAGAAAGATCCCGGACGAGTCCGGGATCCTTCTCCAGAAAGAGGACCTCCCCCGCTCCCCGGGAGAATGCCTCAAGGCCCACCGCCCCGGAGCCGGCAAAGAGATCCCAGAAAACGGCCCCGGGAAGATCATTCTGCAACATATTGAGGACGGCAGATCGAAGTTTTCCGGAGCTTGGTCGAACCTTCCCCGGATCGGGAAGCGGAAGGGATCGTCCTTTGAACCGTCCGGATTGAATGCGGATCATTGTGAGGCTCCCTCTTGAGAATATGGGAAAGTTCTCCCGGAGCCAGCCGGGTTCAGGCAAAAAAAAAGAGGGACATCCGTCCCTCTTTCTAAGTCAAGGATCCCCCAAAAACTACTTGAGGCCAAGCGCCTTCTTTGTGGCGGCATCGACCTTTCCGGTCGCCTTGAGCTTGTTGGCCTTCTGGAAGGCAACCAGGGCTTTGCGGGTGGCGGGTCCGGCAAATCCGTCGGCCTTGATCTTGGCACCCTTGGCGATGAGGGCCGTCTGGACCTTCTTCCAGAAAGCGGAGGGAGCGGCCTTCTTCATCGCCTTTTTCATGGCTTTCTTCTTGGCCGGAGCCTTCTTCGTCGCCGAGGCCTTGGCGGCATCAGCGGCCATCGCTCCCTGAACGGGGAGAAGGATCATCGAGGCAGACAGGACAATGCCGGACATCACGGCGCCAATGGTGGACAGAACGGTCAACTTTGCATTTTTCATTTTTTCAACCACCTCCTGGTTTGTCAAAAGACTGAGAATAAAGATGGGCGATCTTCAGGAAAAACTAATCGTTTCATCCCTCGGGCCGGCCCACGAAGCGAACAGATTTCCGTCCCCTCCCGAAAGACCTCTTCAGGAAAAGCCCTTTCAGGAGAGGGCAGAAATGACATCATCTCTTATGAGTGCATAAGACACGTCTGAATGCTATCAACGTTTTATCAAAGTGTCAAGAAGAGAAAATGGGGAATTTCAAACCATCACAGAGAAAACAGGGGGAAAAGTGCCCGTTTCACCGAACATCTTCCCCTGTTTTTTCTCATTTTTTCCCTTCGGCCGGGTCATTCTATGCGCGAAAGCTCTTGTAGAGAATAAAGACAATGATCAGGAAAAAAGCCGGAACCAGAAGAAAAACAATCAGATCCATGTTCAGTCGGGTCCGGGCGATCTGGGAATCCAGAGAGGCTTTGGGGGCCTCGAGAACAGCGAACCAGGGGGCAGGCGTGATTCCCGTCACATCTCCGAGGAGTGCGGCGCCGTAGACCCGTTTTTGCCCCTTGACGCTCGCGACAAAGATTCCCTCTTCTCCCTGGGACAGTCTGTCCAACAGGGCTCCCTTGCCAAACTCCCGAAGATTGCGTCCCACGGCTCCCGGATCGGAGGAGGCCAGAACAAGGCCATCGGAGGAGAGAAGATAGGAGCGGCCGGGAGCGCCGCGAAAACGGGGAACAGGAAGATTTTGACCCAGCGCTCCCGAGAGGTTCTGGAGTGCCACGAGAACCCCGCCCTTTTCGGGAGATTCCCCTCCGCTTCGGACCGCCGTCATCAGAACGACATCGGGATGCGCCCCGTCGGTCACGATCGTCGTTGCAAGGTATCGCCCCCCCCGAGCGACAAGCTCGCGCGACAGGGTCCGGACAAGGTCCAGATGGGGGGAGACATCCCGCCGGTCGACCATGGCCAGGACAGTCCCCCTGGCATCGGTCACGGCAATGCCGGAAAAGGCCGCCAAGTCGCCTTCCTGCACATAACGCCCTACCAGATGGCGAAGTGTTTTTTCATCGGGAACCGTCGGAGTCCAGACAATGGATCCTGCAACGGCTCCCAGGGCCCGCATGTTTCCGAGGATGATCGCCTGCATTCGTGTGGCAAGGTGGGCGGACGCCGGGGCCAATGGGTTCCGGGTCATATAGTAGGTGACAGAGACTTCGCGGTAGTAAAAGACAAAAAGCACAAGGGCCGGCACAATCGCCACCAGGAGAAAGACGATTCCAACGGTTCTCTTCCAGCCCGAACGCCGGGGCGCGGGAGAAGCAGGGGCCGGAGCGACGTCCGGAGAATCAAAGGGATTGCTGTCCATGGGGGTGAGGCCTCCTGTCCGAAATGGGGAAATTACCACTGCTCCTTGCGCACGGCTTCCTCCGGAAAACCGGCCGTCCCGAGCCATTCGACCGTTTGTGTCACCATTTCCGGATGGCCGCACATGTAGACGACTTGTCCCTTGTAGGAGGGATAAAGCCTGGGAAGGAGCTCCGGAACCCTTCCGGAAAGCCCAGTCCAATGGGATGAGGGCCGCGAGTGGGCCGTCTTAAGGGAAAAGTTCGGGACCGACTTCTCATAACCTGTCAGCTCCTGGGCATAGATGAAGTCCTCTTCCCCCCGAAAGCCGTAGAGGAGTTCGATCGGAGGCGGCGCCTCTTTCGAGAGAAGCGTCCGGATCATCGATCGCAGGGGGGCAATCCCGCTGCCGGCGGCAATGAAGAGATGGGGGCGAGGATCCTGGGGGTCCAGGACAAAGGAGCTCCCGTAGGGCCCCTCCACGCTCACGGGATCTCCCGCCCTGGCCTCATGGATTCGGTTGGAGAAGAGCCCTCCCTCCCCTTTTCGGGTAATGGTAAAGGAAAGGGTCTTCCGGGCCAGATCGTGGGGAGAGGAGGCGATCGAGTAGGCCCGACGCACCGGGCGTCCCTTGTCGTTGAGGAAATCAGGAAGGGAGAGCATGGCGAACTGACCGGATACAAAGGAGAACTCTGCCTCTTCGGGAAGTCTGACCACAAAGGTCGAGACCCGGGGAGTCTCCGGAAGAACCTCTGCAAGCGTTCCCATGACAACAGGTTTCTTAGCCATTAAAAAGTCCTTTCAAAAGAATATCCCCAACAAGCAAGGCTCACGAGCCCAGTTTCAGGTGAAATCCCCTTCTGCGCGCCCGGGCGATGACCCGGGAGTAGAGGAAGATCGCTCCGGCCATGTAGACCCCATCGAGAAGATAGGCCATCAGAAGATCCCGGACAGGAAGCGTCCCTCCCGTCAGGAGGGAGCGCATCCCTTCGAAGACGTAGGAGGCCGGGACTACCCGGGAGATCGCCGCGGCAAGAGGGGGCAGGACCCCCACGGGGTTGAAGACCGCCGAAAAAGGCTGGAAGAGAAAGATGACCCCCCAGGCCAGAACCTCCGCCTCCTGGCCAAAGCGAAGGATGACGGCGGTCGTCATGATGCCAAGCGCCCACCCCATGGCCAGGAGGGCCCCAACGAAGAAAATTAGATCGAGTCCCAAGGAAAAGATCTTGAAGGAAAAAAGAAAATAGGCCAAAGTGGCCGCCACGGCAGAGGAGAGAAGGACCTTGCCGAAGCTCGAGAGGATCGCCCCAAAAACAATATGGTAGGGAGTCACCGGAGCCACCAGAAGGTGAATCAGGTTTCGGGACCAGATTTCTTCGAGAAACATGACGGAAATCCCCTGTTGGGCCCGATAGAGCATGTCCCAGAGAAGGAGGGCTCCCAGCAGGGAGACCACCGCCGAGGGAAGAAACGAGGGAATTTTCTTGAGGTAAAGGGTCAAAAATCCCCAGACAAGGAGATCCAGAAGCGGCCAGTAGAAGATCTCCATCCATCGGGGAAGGGAGCGCCGATAGAGGACAACCTGCCGGTAGAGGATGCCCAAGAGAGGTCTCCAGGCAAAGAGGGAGACAGGAGGCGGAGAGTCACTCAACCGCTACCTCCTCTCGTCCGGCCAGGAGCAGGAAAAGCTCCTCGAGATCTTCTGTCCCGTACCTTTGCATGAGGTCGGCGGCGGTTCCCTCGGCCGCGATCTCCCCCGCCCTCATCAGGACGATCCGGTCCGAGAAGCGCTCCACCTCTCGCATGTTGTGGGAGGTATAGAGAAGAGCCATTCCCCTCTCCCGCACCATCGTTCCAAGAAGGTGGCGGAGTTGCCCGGAGACTTCGGGGTCCAGCGTCGCCGTCGGCTCGTCGAGGAAGAGGATCTCCGGATCGTTGACGAGGGCCTTGGCGATTCCCATGCGGGCCACCTGCCCGGTGGACAGGGCCCCGACCTTGCGCTCGGCAAAGGACTCGAGACCGAGTGTGGACAAAAGACGGGCGACCCTCTCTCTCGGATTCTTCATATTGTAGATGAGGGCATAGGTCAGGAGATTCTCCCTCACCGTCAGAGAATAGGGAAGGCTGAGATCGGTGGAGGCATAGTTGATCCGGTGGGCGATCCGGCGGCGCTCCTTGGATACATCATGGCCGAAGAGACGGACCATTCCCGAATCGGGAAGAAGAAGTCCGAGCATCATCTGAACCAGTGTCGATTTTCCCGCTCCATTGGGTCCCACGATGCTGAGAATCTCCCCCTGCCCCAGAGTCAGATCAACTTCCTTGACTGCCGGAGGTTGGCCGGGAAGATAGCATTTCGTCACCTTCTCCGTGACGAGGACATGGTGCATCAGGAGGTCGCCCGGGGGGTCGGGATGTTCCTGAAGTGCGTCAGGAAACGGTCTCCCTTGATCCCGCGGGTCCCGACGAGACCCAGGTAGATATCGAAGACCGGGGCCTTCGGCATCCGGGAAAAATGGATCGTGAACTCTCCCGGAACTCCCGTCTTGAAGAGGGTCCCGGTGGAAAGGTTGGCCTCTCCCTCCCCGGAGTTTCTTCCCGAGTCGACCCAGCGTGGCGTCCCGGCCACGGCCAGAGAGAGTCCCTCCCCCTCGGTTCCGTTCGATCGGGCGACGAGCTCCATGGTGACGTCGAAGCCGGTCAGGGTCTTTTTGAGGGCGGCCACCCTCAGAAGAAAGTCCTTGGAGGCGAAGCTGTCGACCTTCGGACCCTTTCCCGTGGGGAAGAAGCTGTTGGGGGGAACCGGGAGCGGGACATGGCGAACGGCCTGCCCCGCCTTGTCGAGATCCCGGTGGTTCGGCAGTGAGAGATAGAAAAATATCGTATAGACAACACCCGCCGCCATGACAAGGATGGAGCCTCCCCCGAGAATGATGAAGCTCTTGGGAAGACGAAGCTTATTGTCGTTGGCGCCACTTTTGTCCTTTGGACTCTCGCTCATGAAATCTCTCCAGAGTGTGTCCTCCCCATCGGAGGTGTTGTCAGAACCTTACCATAATGCCGGCGACAAGCGGCAAGATGGTCATGACATTGTTTGAAAAATCAAAGAGCGTCGGATCGGCCTCCCCGAAGACGCCCAGCGGGTATCCCGGGATGGAGAGGGACAACCCCGCACCGACATCGAGGACCTCCCCATAAGGGTGTCCCGAAATCTTCGGGACATTCGACACGGCAAAATCCGCTCCCCCCACATCGAGTCGCACATAGGGAACAAGAATGCGGTGGATGCCGAGGGAGTCGGGGATCATCCCGAAGATATCGTAGGCGATCCCGGCCCGCAGGACAAATCCCGTCACCGAGGCCGACCCCGGAATGGGGGGGATCGAGGTGGGGGAGGAGGAATTGAAGAAGCCCCCCGTCGAGGGAGGGGCCAGGTTGGGACCGGGGGTCATCTGAAAATAGGAGATGTCCCCCAGGAGCCGGAAATGGGAGAGAAGGCTCTCCGGATGGCCCTCGGGGGGAAGATCTCCCAGGCGATAGGAAAGCTCGCCCCCGACCCCCATTCCCTGATCAAGATAACGGGAAAGCCCCCCGCCCGGCAACATATAGAAGGAATAGGTCGGGGCGACGGACCAGCGTTGCGTGGAGGATCCTCCTGCCGTCCCGGTCACCTTGGGAAGCCCGGGAGAGGAGGGCACGGGCATCGTCGCTCCCTCATCCGCAAGGGCCACCTCCCGTGCGGGGGCCGCAAGGAGCAGCAGGAGAATGATCGCTCCCCAAAAAAGAGAGGGCACGGCACGGGATCTCATGGGAGATCCTTGGGGATCTGGTGGGTCACGGGGTCAAGGTTCACCCCCTGATCATGGCGAAGCTGGGCCACGGCGATCGAGAGATCCGCCCGGTCCCTCACCAGGTTGGCCCGGGCGCTCGCCAGATCCCTTTCGGCCTGGGTAACGGCGACCGACGTCCCTGTCCCCACACGAAACTGATTTTCCGCAAGGTAGAGATTCTGCCGGGCCTGGTCGACAATCTCCGTGTCGGCCGCCACCTTCTGCCGGTAGGTCCGGATGTTCAGGATATCCGAACGGACTTCGACAATGGTCTGTTGCCGGAGATCCTCCCTCTGAAAAAGCATCTGACGCATCTGGGCCCGGGCCTGCTGGGTCTGGTGGACGAACTGGAATCCGTTGAAGATCGGCACGGTCAGGGTCGTCCCCACCGACCAGTTGTAGACCAGGGGAAAGAACTCGCTGTCGAGGCTGTAGGCCCCGACTGTCTGGACGGTCGGAAAAAATTGGGCCTGGTTGAACTTGACCACCTGCTTCTGGGCCAGAGCCTGCTCCGTCAGCGTCTGAAGATCCGGCCGCAGGGAGAGGGCCCGGGAGACCGCCCGGTCCGGGTTGAGATCGAGAGAGCTTATAGGGGAAGGAGCCACGACACGGTAGGATCCGTGGGCCACCACTCCCATGGCGCGGTCGAGGTTCAGGCGGTCGATCCTCTCCTGATTCTTGTCGGTCACCCGCGCAAGACGGGCATTCGAGAGGTTGACCCGGGCATTCAGGACGTCATAGGAGGTGGCCACCCCGTCCTTGTAGCGGATTCGGGCCACCTCCTCCTGAAGGCGGTAGTCGTCGATGGTGAGGTCATCGACCTCTACAAGGTTCTGATCCTTCAGGACCAGGAAAAAGGCCTTCTCGACGTTCAGGACCGTGTCCTGAAGCGTCCTGCGGTGCTGGCTTCGGGCGGCCTTGTAGAGATGACGGTTCTGGCTGACCTGGGAGCGTCGCCGTCCAAAGGAGAAGAGCGTTTCCGACAAGGTCAGCTGGGCCTGATAAAAGTCGAAGGAGACGGGGGACTCGGGAATGGTGAAGGGGAATCCCGGCTGAGGGCCGAAGTTTCCCGTCTCCCGGGTATAGGTCGTCGACCCGGTGAGTGTCGGATAATACTGGCTCTGGGCCACTCCGATTCCGGCCTTCGAGGCCAGGACCCCCTGCTGGGCCGCTCCGATTCCCGGATAGGAGCGGAGGGCGATTTCCAGGGCGGAGCGAAGGGTCAGCTCAAAGGGCTTGCCCACCGCGGAGGTTTCTGCCGGGGGTGCAGGGAGGGTGGAGGGTTGGGAGTCGGCATTGGAAGGGGGAGGGTTTTTTGAATAAAAACAAAACAATAGTGCTGACAGGGAGAACAGAAAAATCGGTCGGAAGCAGGTGCGCAACAGGATCTCTCTCCTATCCGATTCCAGACAATCAACCATCAAAACAAAAGGTTATTGAAGCCTGTCAGGAAAAGAATGTATAATCGAAAAAATGAACATTCCGGCTCCCGGCACCTCAATAAACCTTAGCGTCCCCGAATTTTCGGTAAACGGAACTACCAAAGGATAAAAAATAATGACCCTGTCCCAGATCCAGACCTTTCTCGTCGTCAGCGATTCCCTGAACTTTACCAAGGCCGCCCGAAGCCTGTCCGTCACCCAGCCGGCCGTCAGCACCCAGATCCAGCTTCTGGAAAGGGAGCTGGGGGTGAGCCTCTTCAACCGGATCGGCCGCCGGGTCTATCTGAGCCAGGCAGGATTTCTCTTCCGGGATCTCGCTCTGGAAATCATAGCACGGGTCAATCGCTCGGAGACACTCCTCCATTCCTTCACCCCGATGACCAAAACGGACCCCCTTCGCATCGGAACAGGATTCGGCGTGCCTCCCAACAGGGAAAAATTTCTCCAGCACTATCTGCACGGAACCTTCCAGAAAAGGATTCCCGTCAAATCCTTTCATACCCATGAGGCGACCCTGATCAGCGAACTTGAAGGGGGACACGCGGACATCGTCATGTTCTACCGGCTGACAGAAGACCCCTCCCCCTTCTCTGCCCCCTCCCGATTCCGCGAAGTGACGGTCGACAGCGCAAAGACCCTCGTCCTCGGCTCCCCCGGACTTCCGAAGGACCGCTGGCATCGGGACATTCGGATCCTCGAAAACTTCCCCGTCCTTCTCCCCCCCCAGGAGAGCCTGATCCGCCGTCCCATCGAGGAGCGTCTCGCCAAGCTCGGACTGAAAACCAAGCTCGGCATCGACACGGGAGATGTGGAGCTCCTTCGGAAAGCCCTTCTTTCCGGATTCGGTGTCGGCATCTTCCCCAACAGCATCTTTCGAAAGGAGATCGAAAGCGGGGAACTCATCGGTCTTTCGATCGAAGATGTCTCGTTCGACTGTACCCTGTCGGCCTACTCGCTCGACGATACCGACTCCCTCCACCTCACGACAAAGCAGGTGGCCCTTCAGATCCTCGCCTCCCATTGGTCGGAGTCGCCCCTCAAAGAGAAAAAATAGACCCATTCGGCCGACTCAGTCATTTTTTGCCGGCACGACACTTTCCCATTCCTCCGGGGTGGGAAAGGCCGTGCCATTTTTTTTGCGCCGATTCCGCCAGGTGTGGAGCGAAGCATAGACGAGGGGGATCAGCACCAGGGTAAAGACGGTCGAAAAGCTCAACCCACCGATGACTGCCCGAGCGAGCGGCATGCTGTTCGAGCTCCCCACCTCCAGGCCGATCGCCATTGGCAAAAGACCGGTAATGGTTGCGATGCTCGTCATCAGAACCGGCCTCAGGCGCGTCTTTCCCCCCAGAACCACGGCCGACTCCAGATCCTTTCCCTTCTCCCGAATCAGCCGGTTCGTGTAGTCGACCAGGAGGACGCCATTGCTCACCGCGATCCCTCCCGTCACGATCACTCCCATGAAGGCAATGGAGGAAAAATTCGTTCCGGTAAGAAAGAACATCCAGATGACTCCGGTAAGCCCCAAGGGAACCGTAAACATGATGATAAAGGGGTCAAGGAAGGAGCGGAACTGGATCGAGAGAACCATGTAGACAAGAAAGAGCGAGGAAAGGAGTGCCAGCCCCAAGGAGAGAAATGTCCCCTTCTGTTCGGCAATCTGCCCGGCCATGGTGATGCTGAAGCCGTCGGGAAGAGGCGTGTTGGCGACCATCTTCTGAAGATCCTTCGCGATGGCGCCCAGGGGACGGTTCACCGGGTTGGCCGTAATGGTGATGAGGCGGGTCATGTATTTGCGGTCGATCTCGTTGGGAGAGGTCCCCTTTTCAATGGTGGCGATATTCCGAAGAAGGACAGGGCTCCCCGAAGGAGTCGTAAGGAAGACGTTCTCGAGGTCCTCCAGCGAATGGCGGAAGGGGCGGTCGAACTGAACGACAATGTTGTACTCGTTGCCCGTCTTCGGATCGGTATAGATCGAGGGGTTGTTCTCGTTGCCGACAAAACTCCAGAGGACAGTCGAGGCGATATCCGAGACAGACAGACCCAGGAGGCGGGCCTTCACACGGTCGATCTTCACATTGTAGGAGGGATAGTGAAAGTCGTTGGGAAGAACCTGGATATCTCCCACTCCGGGGATCTTTTCCATCCCCCGGGCCAGTCGGTAGGCCAGGTCTTCCCCCGTCTTCAGGTCGTACCCGTAGACCTCGAGATTGATGATCCCCTGATAGCCGAAGTTGATGATCCGCTCGATCAATCCCCCCGGCATGAAGTAGATCCCCACCCCGGGGAAGCGTCCGGCCACGGCTTTTCGGACCCGCTCCATCGCCTGGTCGGAGTTTTCGGAGCGCTTTTCGGGGTCCACGAGGTTGACCTGAACAAACCCGGTGTCGGGGCCGGTGTTCGAGGTAAAGACGGAGGCCGCCCCGTTGGTCCCCCGTCCGGCGGTGCTGCGAAGCCCGATGTTCGAGGCGATGAGGCGAATTTCTCCGGGGGGAAGAGTCTTCCTTACAAGATCCTCGATCTCCTTCGCCGTCTGGGTCGTGATTTCGATCCGCGTCCCCGGGGGTTCCTGAATGTTGATCGTGAACTGGCTCTCGTCGGGAGCGGGAAAGAACTCGGTCCCGATCCCCTTGAGGAGGGGAAGCGTCAGGAAGAAGAGGAGTGCCAAGGAAACATAGACCTTCTTCCTGTGGCGCAGGGAGTAAACCAGAAGGTTTTCATAGGCCTGCTCCACCGCGGAAAAGAAGCGTCGAATCCCCCCGCCCATTTCCGCATCCTGGGATGTGCCCCCACCCTTGAGGAAGCGATAGCAAAGAAGCGGCGTCACCGTCCGGGAGACAAAAAACGAGGCGAAGAGGGCGAAGGTGATGGTCAGGGCCATGGGGGTGAAAAGCAGGCGCGCAATCCCCTGCATGAAGACGATCGGAAAAAAGACAATGACGGTGGTGATGGTCGAGGCCAGAATGGGCATGGCCACTTCTCTGGCGGCGGTCAGGAGGGCCACGGGCCGGCTCTCCTCCCGAATCGAGAAATGGCGGTAGATGTTCTCGAGCTCCACGATGGAATCGTCCACCAGTCGCCCGATACCGAGCGCAAGCCCTCCGAAGGTAAAGATGTTGAGGGTTTCATGGGTGAAGTAAAGGAAGATGAGAGCCACCAGGGCGGAGAGAGGGATCGCCACCCCGATGATGAAGGTCGCCCGAAGGCTTCCCAGGAAGAGCAGGATCACGATGACGGCCAGAACCGCTCCCTGAACCGATTCGTGGTAGAGACCCTTGATCGACTGGCGAATATAGGTGGACTGGTCAAAAAACGTGTCAAGGTGAACGCCCGGAGGAATGCCCCGAAGGTGGGGAATGGCCTTCCGAACGGCGTCGACCACGGCCACCGTGTTGGAGCCCGGCTGCTTGTTGACGGCAAGGTAGACGGCATTCTCGCCGTTGACGCGCACCACGTTGGTCTGGGTTTCGGCCGAGTCCTCCACCCGGGCAACGTCCTTGACGAAGATCGGCACGGTCCGGCCATCGGGAGCCGCCTGGGTCGAGACAGGAACATTACGCAGGACATCCACCAGGTCGTGGCTGATCTGCGTATTCGTGAAAAGATTGTAGTCCTTGCTCCCGATCTTGATGTCCCCTGAAGGCAGGATCAGATTGGCGAGGTTGATGGCATTGACGACCTGGATCATCGAGAGGTTTCTGGCAAAGAGTTCCCGAGGATCCACGTTGATGTTGATCTGGCGGACCTTGCCGCCGTTGACCGTCGCCTGGGAGACGTTGGGCAGCTGCTCAAGCTGGGGCTCGATCGTGTTGTACGCCAGATCATAGAGCTGGATCTGGTTCATCTTCGGATCCGAGACGGTCAGGGAGACAACGGGAATGTTGGCGATATCGAACTTCAGGATGAAGGGCTGCTGGATGCCGGGGGGAAGCTGGTTCTGAATCTGTGAAATCTTTTGGACCGCCTGAACCAGGCCGCCGTTTAAGTCCTTTCCCCAGTTGAACCACACCTGAATCGAGGAGACCCCCATGCGCGATTGCGACTGGATGTGGCTGACATCGTCGATGGTGGCGAGAGTTTTTTCGAGGGGATAGGTGACGCTTCTCTCGACGTCAACCGGAGAGGCCCCGGGATAGAGGGTCCCCACGATCAGAACGGGAACGGCCAGATTGGGAAAGAGGTCGATGGGGAGCTTGCTGATGGACTGGGAGCCCACCAACACAAGAAGAAGGGAGGCCATGAAAACGGCAATGGGATTCTTGAGGGCGATTCGGGTCAGCCACATGTCCGGAAAAAGCCTTCCGTTCGACGGTTAGGGAGCGACCTGACCGGCCTCGAGGACCTTCGCCTGAACGTGGTCACCGTCCTCGAGATGTTCCTGGCCCGCCACAACCACGGACTCTCCGGGAGTGAGGCCGGAGAGGATCTCGGCATTTTTCCTGCCGAGAATTCCTAAGGTGATTTCACGTTTTTTGACGACAGATCCCGGCTCCAGAGTGTAGACCCAGGATTTGCCCTGTCGGGAAAGAATGGCGATCTTGGGCACAAGGACCACGTTCTTGTGCGTCACCAGATTCAAGGTGGCTTTGGCAAACATTCCCGGCTTGAGCCGGCCGTCGGGATTGTCCATGTCGATCTCCACCGCCAGGGTCCGGGTGGCCGTATCGAGGGCCGGATTCATGCGGGTGATCCTTCCCGGAAAGATTTCTCCGGGATAGGCATCGGCGCGCACCTGGACCGGAAGCCCCAGGTGAAGGTAGCGGACGTCGCGTTCGGGAACATTCACCACGATCTTGACGATATGGGTGTCCACGACGGTAAAGAGCGGAGTGGAGCCGGACGAAAGGGCGGCCGTCGTCGCGGGAATGGTCGCTCCCGGATCCACCATCCGGTTATAGATGGTCCCGTCGAAAGGGGCCACGATGTTGGCGTAGGAGAGCATCTTCCTGGAGTAGTCGACGGTGGCCTGAGACTGCCGGCATTGGGAGTTGGCCAGATCGTAGGCATCCTTCGAGACAAGGTTCTTCGCGAGAAGGGCCTTGTAGCGCTTGGCATTGAGACAGACGTAGTCCCGATTGGCCTGGGCCTGGTGGTACTGGGCCTTCAGGGTCGTGTCGTTGATGTGGGCGAGAAGCTGGCCCTTCTTCACATGGTAGCCGCGGCGCACGGTGATCTTGTCGAGATAGCCGCTCACCTGGGCATAGATCGCCGCCTGGTTGATCGCCTGGATATCGGCCGTGAGGGTGATGCGCAGAGAGATGTCGTGGGTCTGGACAGGCAGCACGCCCACCACCTCCGGAGCGGCCACCTTCCCCCGGGCCCGGGAAGAGCCCGAAGGCTTGTGGACAAATCGCGCCACGGCCACGGCCAGAATGACGGCGACGACCAGAAAGACTGTCAGACGGATCCCTCGACGATTCACTTTACTCTCTCCTCATTCATGCTCTTGCGACTTCGGGCCTGGGACAGAGGATCCAGACCGACATCCTTGATCAGGGCGGCCCGGGCGATCTTGTAGCCATACACCGCCTGGACCACCTGGGCCCTCGCAGCCGCCAGATCCGCCTCGGCCTGCGTCAGGGCGACCGCACTTCCAACGCCGACCTGATACTGTCCGGCCGCCAGACGAAGGCTCTCCTTGGCCTGGGCCAAAAGGTCCTGGGTGGTCCTGACCCGCTGCATCGCGGTCTGCAGGTTGGCGATGTCCTGACGGATCGCCGACACGATCCCCACCCGCACATTCTCTTCGGCATCCCGGGCGGCGAGAGTCGTTTTCTGGGCCTGACGCTCCTGATGAACCGTCAGGAATCCGGAAAAGATCGGGACCGAGATCGTGGCCCCGACGGACCAGTTGTAGGTCAGGGGAAAAAACATGCTGGCGTAGGTATAGCCACCGGTCATTCCGATGGAGGGCATGAAGGTGCTCTCATAGTAGCGTTCGTTCTGGAGGTCGGCAAGCTTCTGGTTCACCGCGGAGGAGAGGTCGGGACGATTTTCGAGAGCCATGTGGATGAGCTTCGTTGCGTCGGCATCGAAGGGAACGAAGGTCAGATCGGTGTCGACGCTGTAGGAGACATTCGTCTCGATCCCCATGGCATTGTTCAGGGCCACCCGGGAGGTCGTGACGTTGTTTTCGGCGGTGATGAGGTTGAGCTTGGCATTGGAGAGGTTGACCCGGGCATTCAACACATCGAACTTTGCGGCCATCCCGATCTGGAACTCTGCCTCCGCCACCTGAAGCTGGGCCTTGTAGTCATCCACCGTTTTTTTGGCGGCGTCGACTAGAAGAAGGTTTTGAGCTAAGGTGTCGTAGGCCGACTCCACCCCGTAGAGGAGATTGTAAAGCGTCCACTGGGCCTGGTCGACGGAAGACTTGTAGGCATACTTGGCCTGACGGAGCTGGGTGATCCTCTGTCCGAAGGTAAAGACTGTCTCGGTCAGGTTGAAGGAGGCCTGATAAAAGTCATACCCCTGGTTGCTGTTCGGAATCAAAAACGAAAGAAAGGAGGCCGGAATTCCCGGAGAGATGACGAAGTTCCCCGTCTCATAGTTGTATCCTGCCCCGGCCGAGAGGTGGGGCAGATAGTTCGAAAAGGCCTCTCCGATGATTTCCTTGTTCGCCTGGGCTGTATGGATCGCCTGCTTGTATTGGGGATGGCGCTCGATCGTGATCTCCATGGCCTGGAGAAGGGAGAGATGGCGGGGAATCACAAGCGACGCCTCTTTCGAGGGGGCAATGATCGGAGTCGTCGGAGAAACATTGTCTGCCATGGAGGGGGCTACAGGGCCCAGGACCATGGCCGAAGCCAGAAGAATCCCTGCCGATAGCTGTTTTCCTCCGCAATCGCCCAAGAGCGCCCTCGTTGCTCTCCCGATCTTCATGCGCGTCATCCCTGCCATCCGTCAGAAATAGAAGGTGGTCCCGGCCAGGACCGGAACGACGTTGATGATTTGGGGACCCAGAAAAAGCCACTGGGATCGTATCTCGCCAAAAAATGCCATGGGAACGGCCCGGGGCCGGCCTTCGATCCCAAAGCCAATGTCCTCCATGAGTCCGTTCGTATGAAGGCTTGCGGGGCCGTCATTGCTGACGCTTGTAAAGACCCCCCCGGAGTCTCCCCTTATATAGGGAAACCAGGGCTGATAGCGGATCAGGCCCGGAAACCACCGGGTGAGCTCCAGCTGGACGCCCAGGTAGAGCGGAACATAGTTGATCGAGGGACCGGAGGAATTATGGTCGGTCAATGGCGGAGAGACGTGAGGGGAGCCAAATCCGAAGCCAGCGCCCCCCAGAATGCGAATCCCCCGGCTGATCCCGTAGGAAAGCTCCCCCAAGGCCCCGATGCTGTTTTGATAAAGAGTGACCGGGGCCGGCGTCTGGAGGACATCGTAGGTAAACATCACCGACAGGCCGAACTTTCCCGTCTGAGAGGCATAGGGCTCCGAGGGAGGATCGTCCTGGGTCGTTCCGGCGGAGCTGGAGGGAGCATTGACGGAGGAGCTGGGGGGATCTGCCCATGCCTCCACGGAAGAGAGGGCGGTCCCAAGAAAAAAAAACAGAAGTGAAAAAAAAAGAAAAAAGGAGAGAGAGTCTGACGTTTGTCTTTGAACGGGACGAGACGCGGAAGAGCGCCTATAGCATGAGAATGGGAAAGAGCCTGAAAATGGGTTTGTGCGGAAGGAGTTCATCACGAATCGGATCGTTTCTCCAGGAAAAAGCTCAGCCTGAATCTTGGGAAATTCTTCCAGGAACTTTGAGCCGCTCGTTGACCGTGGGAGGTGTACGCCATCGGAACACCCTTAAGAAGGCCATTAATTAACTGATCAGTCAATTAATGGCCACATGCTCTGAATCTATCACCTTGGTGACTTTCTCGTCAATGAGAATGGGGAACGCAAGGGGGACCCTCCTTTCTGCCTCTCAGGAGAAATACCTGAAATTTCTGAGGAGAAGAAAGATCGAATGGGTTTTCAGAGCATCAGCCGAGGCAAGTTCCAAAAGTTTTTTGTCACACTGCCTTGGCAAAAAATAATAAAAGGCTCCGATTCGCAATAAGAAATAAGCGGAACACCTCTCAATGCAGGGAGGAAACGCTTCTTGACGAGAATCCATCGAAAAGGCTGACCCTCCCTCTCCGAATACGCGACATTGTCTTCTCACCGCACTTATCCTGAACCGCAGAAATTTTGTGATGATTGCGTTTAAAGGCGCTCCATTGTAATATCAAGAGGACCCACTCAACAGGCGTCAGATTTTTTTACAGCACAACAGACTCTATCTGCCCAACACCCGAGACGATTCACCTTGGATTCTCTTCACGCCTGAATGAAACGATTCCCTGAACCCGCCTTCGGCGACAGACGCGCCCGATTAACTTAACGCCAGGACTCCCGATGCCAGACAATTTCCACATCGGAATCATCCGATTTCCGGGAACCAATTGCGATCGTGACACCTGGGAGGCCGTCTCCCTGGTGCCGGGGCTCCATCCACGCTGGGTCGGGCACCGGGACCGGACTCTTGATGGTCTGGATGCCGTCATCCTGCCGGGCGGCTTTTCCTACGGGGACTACCTGCGAACAGGCATCATCGCGGCCCGCTCCCCCGTCATGGAGGCCGTGGGAAGCTTTGCCGAAAAAGGCCTCCCTGTTCTCGGCATCTGTAACGGCTTCCAGATCCTTGCCGAAGCGGGCCTCCTTCCAGGAACTCTCCTTCCCAACTCCGGACAGACCTTCCTCTGCCGGGAAGACGGGCTCTCAGTCGAGCAGACACGAACGCCCTTCACCCTTCTTTTCTCCCCCGGGGCAAGGATCCGGCTTCCGATTGCCCATCAGGAAGGACGCTTCTACGCCGACCCCGACGTTCTGCTCGAGCTCGAAGGCAACGGGCAGATTCTCTGTCGCTACCAGGACAACCCGAACGGCTCCCTTCGGAACATCGCCGGCATCTCCAATGCCGCCGGCAACGTGGCAGGACTCATGCCCCACCCGGAAAGGCGCATGATGGGAGAGGGCGCCTCGGCCCATGGCCGACTCTTCTTCCAATCGCTTGCACTCTGGCTTTCCGGGGAGCGGGAATCCTCTCCCCTCACCCTCTCCTCTTCATCCCTGGACAGATCCTGATGGCTGACATTCCTGCATCCCGGTTCCGCATTCCCCCTCATGAGATGGAGCGGATCGTCGCCCTTCTCGGACGACTCCCCAACATCACGGAAGAGGCCGTCTTCTCCGCCCTCTGGAGCGAACACTGCAGCTACAAGTCCAGCCGAATCCATCTCCGGAAGTTCTCTTCGAAGGGCCCCCGGGTCCTGATGGGCCCCGGAGAAAATGCCGGAGTCGTCCGGGTGACCAGCCGCCTCGGCATCGCCTTCAAGATGGAGAGCCACAACCACCCAAGCTATATCGAACCCTTTCAGGGAGCGGCCACGGGAGTCGGAGGGATCCTGCGCGACATCTTTGCCATGGGGGCCCGACCCATCGCCCTGACCAACAGCCTGGTCATGGGATCTCTGCGGCAGCCCCGGCAGATGACCCTCTTTAGGAGGGTCGTGGCCGGAATCGGGGCCTACGGGAACTCGATCGGCGTGCCCACCGTGGGAGGGGAGATCTGGTTCGACGAACGCTATGCGAAGAACATTCTGGTGAATGCCTTCGCCGTGGGCGTCGTTCCCGACGACGCCATCATGAGCGCCATCCCACCCGACAAACCTCTTCTGGCCGTCTACCTTGGGAACAAGACCGGACGGGACGGAGTTTCGGGAGCCGCCATGGCCTCCCGAAGCTTCTCCGGAGAAGAAGCCGATCTTCGTCCTCAGGTTCAGGTGGCCGACCCGTTCGTGGGCAAGAAGGTCATGGAGGCCACCCTCTCGATCATCCGCCAGGGTCTCGCCGGAGCGATCCAGGACATGGGAGCGGCGGGGCTCACGAGCTCCTCCGTCGAGATGGCCGACAAGGCGGGAAAGGGCATCGAAATCGATGTGCTGAAGGTCCCCCTTCGGGATCCTTCCATGGAGCCCTGGGAGATTCTCCTTTCCGAGTCCCAGGAGAGGATGCTCCTTCTGGTGGAAGAACAGAACGTCGGGGCGATCCTCGACCTCGCCCACGAGAGCCAGGTGGCCGCGGCCGTTATCGGACAGATGATTGCCGNNGAGCCGGTCTTCCGCGTCCGGAAGGGCCCGTCGCTCTTCGGAGAGGTTCCGGTGGCCGCCCTCACCCGGGATGCCCCTCTCTATGACCGCCCACAAAAGACCCGGCCACCGCAGGGCTCCCCGCAAAGCCATCTCCACCCCTCCGCCTCCGGAAGCCACTCCATTGCCGATCTCTTCCTCCGCCTCATCGAGCATCCCAACGGAGGGTCGGCAGACTGGATCTACCGGCAGTTCGACCATGAAGTCGGAACCCGGACCCTTCTGGGGCCGGGACACGACGTGGCCATTGTCGACCTCAAGGAAGAAGACCGGGCCATTGCCATCGCCCAGGCGGGATTTTCCCATCCGGTCTCGCGCGATCCCGGACGGGGAGGTGCCCTGCTGCTCGCCAAGACCGTCACCGATCTGGCAGCGGTCGGGGCCTGGCCTGTCGGAGTGACCGACTGCCTCAACTTCGGTAACCCGGAGCGACCCGAGACGATGAACGATTTTGTCCAGGCGGTGACCGGGATCGCCGGGGCCGCCCGGCGTCTTGCGATTCCCGTTGTCTCGGGCAATGTCAGCTTCTACAACGAAACCGACGGGGTCTCCATTCCCCCGACGCCGATTCTGGCAACCTGTGGCGTGGTGGCGGCTCCACGAACGGCCCCACCGGGATCGGTCCGGGAAGAGGGGCTTCATCTGGCCCTGGCAGGATCGCTTGCCGATCTTTCTCTGGGAGGATCGATGCTGGACTGGCTCCTCCCCGAGTTCGGCGGGGAGGCNNGGGGGAGCCGGGCCGTCGGGCGGGGGGGGCTTCTCCGGACACTTTTGTCGTTTGTGGCCTTCCATCGTGACATGGGAGTGTACCTTCGCCTTCCCTCCCTGGAGAATCCTCTGGGATTCTTTTTCTCCGAGGCTCCCGGACGGATTGTCCTGGCCTATTTCCCCGAGGAGGAGAAGGCCATCCGGGAGGCGGCCCGGGAGTTTGGCCTCCCGATCCTCCTTTTGGGTCAGACCGCCCTTCACCGCTTCTCCGTCCACTATCGGGACCGGGAGAACAAGGACAAGGAAATCCGCCTTCCCCTCGCCTCGATCGCCCAAAAATATCTAACGGCCCTGACCGGCCAGATGGAGACCCTCCCCTGATGGACCCCCTCCCTTCCTGCGGACTTCCCTTCGACACCCTCAACGAAAAGTGTGCGGTCTTTGGAATCTACAACCATCCGGAAGCCGCCAACCTGACCTACCTCGGCCTTTACGCCCTTCAGCACCGGGGGCAGGAGGGGGCAGGAATCGCCTCCATGGATGAGGGCCGGATGATCATCCGCAAGGGAGAGGGACTCGTCTCGGAAGTCTTTGACGAAACGGTCCTTCGGGACCTCCGGGGCAGCTCGGCCATCGGCCACAACCGCTACTCCACCGCCGGCTCCGACTCCCAGAAAAATCTCCAGCCCCTGACCGCCACCATCAGCGACATCCCCATGGCCCTGGTCCATAACGGGAACCTCACCAATGCCCCGGATCTGAGAAGGATCCTCGAGGATGAGGGGGCCCTCTTTACCACCGACGTGGACACCGAGGTTCTGGTCCACATGATCGCCAGAAGCCGCGGTGTCGACATGGTCTCCCGAATGGAGTCGGCCCTGGCGAACGTCAAGGGCTCCTACTCCCTCCTGACCCTTCTTCCCAACGCCCTCATCGGAATCCGTGACCCCCACGGCTTCCGCCCTCTCTCCATCGGAAAGGTGGGCAATTCCTATGTTCTGGCCTCGGAGTCCTGCGCCTTCGACCTGATCGGCGCCACCTACGTTCGGGATGTCGAGCCCGGAGAAATGGTCGTCATCACCGATGCCGGCATCGAACACTTCCGGCTCTTCCCCAAGATTACGGAAGCCNNGAAGCCGCCTGCATCTTCGAGCTCATCTATTTTGCACGGCCGGACAGCCGGGTCTTCGGGATCCCCGTCTACCAGGCAAGAAAGCGTCTCGGACGAAGACTGGCCGCCGACTCCCCCGTGGAGGCGGACATCGTCGTTCCCGTTCCGGACTCGGGGCTGGCCCCGGCCCTGGGCTACGCCGAGGAGTCCGGGATTCCCCTCGACATGGGGCTGGTGCGGAACCACTATGTCGGCCGCACCTTCATCGAGCCCCAGCAGTCGATCCGGCATTTCGGCGTCAAGATCAAGCTCAATGCGGTTCCGGGCCTCCTGGCCGGCAAGCGGGTCGTGGTGATCGACGACTCCATCGTCCGGGGAACCACCAGCCGCAAGATCGTGTCGATGATCCGGGAAGCCGGAGCCCGGGAGGTCCACATGAGGATCACCTCGGCCCCCATCAACTTCCCCTGCTTTTACGGCATCGACACTCCCAACCGCGGCGAGCTCATCGCCTCGAGCCATACGCTTGAGGAGATCCGCCGGTATCTGAAGGCCGACTCCCTGGCCTACCTCTCGATCGGGGCCATGGAGGAGGAGGTCCGGTGCAGCCAGACATTTCTCGAAGGGGAAAGCCGCACGCCGGGACACTACTGCAAGGCCTGCTTCGACGGAAACTATCCGATTCCCTTCACTCAGGAGGAGAGGGTCCAGCACGGCCTCTTCGACAGACAGGGGCCCTCGGCCCCCTCTCCGGGAGAGACCCCCGAAGGAAGATTCGATGATCCTCTCCTCCGATCCCGGTGAGCGACAGCCTCTTCCTCCCGTCGGCCACCCGCTGGCGGTGCTCGAAGAGACGGTCTCCCGCNNCCGCCTCTTCTCTCAGCTCGGGAAGCTGGCGGCCGGCTCCGGGGCCGAGACGACATGGCCCCACACCTCCCTCCGCAACCCCCAGATGGACCGCCTGATCGAGAAAATCTCCCAGGAGGAGGCCCGGGAGACCCACCTTCGGGAATGGCTCGAATACCTTGAGGACCGGGAGGTCTCCTCCGCCCTTTCGAACCTCCAGGAGAGCCTGATCCGGAGAACGGTCACCCCCCGGATCCTTCTCGTTACCCAGGACTCCCCCTATGCCGGGCGCTCCATTGCCGACATCCGAAAGACGGCCGCCTCGGACGGAACGGTTCCCGTGACCGCGGTGAGGGGAAGCCTTTCCGTCGAATTGGGTCCGCAGATTCCCCTTCTTCCCGGCGACCGACTCCTCTTGCTCTCCGCCTGGAGGACCCTCCGCAACCTTCCCCCCTCCTCGGCGATGCTTCGCATCGAAGGCTCGGACACCCCCGATCCCCTATCGGACTGACCCCTGCGCCCCGTTACTTCCGGGATCCTCCCTCTTCCCCCCCTCGGACCACTTGCTCCGGGGACCTTCCAAAGAGCCTTTTTTCCACCATTCCCTGGAGGATCCGGCGCGATCGCTGCATCTCCGGCCAGAGATCCTGGGGGCTGACACCGTTTCGTGCCATCTCCACAAACCGGGCATAGTTCCTGTGCCAGACCAGGTGGGCCTCCACAATGGAGTCATCGCCTCCGATCGGAATCACCATGGCATGAAGGGGGCACTGCATCCCGTCTTCGAGGCGGCGGGAGTCGATCACGTCGGAGATGGTGTTGAGCGCATTGAAGACCCCGAAGAGGCGAGAGATGTGCCGGCTGTACCAGCCAAAGAGGGAATGGGGATAGGGTCCCCCCACCCCGCTGGCCGGAGGGGGCGTCCAGAGCGAGAGCTCCTCGGCGCTCATCGGACGGGCGATGGCATAGCCCTGGAGAAGAATGTTCCTGACGCTTCCCAGGGCATCGACGATCCCCGGCGTCTCCACCCCCTCGGCCACGCAGGAGAGGCCCCGCTGCAGGGCCAGCATCATCAGGGAGAAGATCATGTCGAGGTTGGAAAAGCCGCGGGCCAGGGGACGAACGAAGGCCTGATCGATCTTGATGCCGTCCACCGGAAGGGTGACCATCCGGAGAAGGGAGGATTCTCCGGAGCCCACATCGTCGAGAAGGAGGGAATATCCCCGCTCCTTGAGGGCATGGAGCCCCCGGAGGATGCGCGGGTCGTCGACCAGGGCCGACTCCAGGATTTCAAATCCGATCCTCCGGGGAGAGATCTCCCGGTCGGCCAGCCTGTCGGGAAGAGAGCCCAGCCAGTCGAGATCCTCGAGAATTTCCGTGGGGAGATTCAGCTGGCAGGGAGGGGCCTCGAAGCCCGGGATCTCAAGGTCGGAGACCACCCGGGAAAGCCCCTGGTCGAAGAGCATCCGGAGCTGGCGCTGTCCGAAGGCAGGGAGGAACTCCCCCGGAGAGAGAAGGCGATCCCCATCGCGGAGGCGAGCCAGGGCCTCAACCTTGACGATCCGGCCGNNCCGCCGAAACTCCTGGCCGGTGGCGGAGGCGGGGGGCGATGCATGAAACCGGCTGTCTTCGAGACGGGCCAGGACCTCTCCGAGATGAAGGCTGACCCGGCGCCAATGCTCGACATTCCGCGCCGGAGAAAAGACAAGCGGCGTCTTTCCGAAAAAAAGGAGGATCTTCTGGGGACGTCCCACCCTGTCGGCAACGGGAAAGGCTCCGAGAGAGAGTATTCCGGCCTCGGAAAATCCCGCAAGGATCTCCTGCGGATGGGAAGCGTCCTGCCTGAGGGAAAGGCAGAGCTCGGGGATCTTCTCGAGGAGAAGCTCCCCGAGAACTCCTTCGAGCCAGGCCAGAAAAGTCGACTCGTCCGTCCCGGGAACCATCCCGGCCCGGGCAAGGAGCCGAAACTCCCCGGGAAGGGGATCGACCATGAGGAGTCCCCCGACCTGGGGATCGAGGAGGGTGGGGAGGAGGGACGCGAGGACCGGCTCTTCCTCTCCC
Organism: Nitrospirae bacterium UBA4572; assembly: GCA_002387725.1. GTDB lineage: Bacteria > Nitrospirota > Leptospirillia > Leptospirillales > Leptospirillaceae > UBA4572. The sequence continues at coordinate 7,660 of DGKK01000043.1, read as the reverse complement.
CCTTGGGCGATCGTTCTCTCTAGGGATTCGAGAAGCTCCGCCCGCTTTCGCTCCATCTCCTCGTAGACGGCCGTCTGAACGGACATGTCCGTCTGGATCCGGCGGGTCAGGATCTCCGAGACGATCGCGGAGCGCCCTTCGGGAAGGCCCGCCAGGGCGACCTTAAGCGCCCTTTCATAGAGTTCCGCCCCCTGGGCAAGAAGGGAGAGAGGGATACCATAGGCCCAGTGGCGAAGGCCCACCTCGCGGGCCATGGCAATATGCTCGGACAGATGGAGGTCGGAGGAGAGAAGGCGGCCAAGATAGGCCGCCTGGCGGGTCTTCAGGTGGTCGAATTCCTCGGGGGTGAGGGACTCGAGGATCAATCGCCCCTCCTCCGAATCGAGAAGGAGGCGGTAAAAGGAGAGCACGGCCATCTCGAGGTGGGCCGGATCCGGCGAAAGTCCGGAAAGCACCCCCTGAAGATCCTCCGGAAAAGGACCGCCTCCTCCCGTCTCCCCCTCACCCCTTGTCTCGTAGGAGGAGTCGGGGCGGAACAGTGGCTCTCCGCCGGAAGGGACGGACCTCTTGTCCGGGTCCCGGCTAGATCCGGACACCGGCCAGCCCGGCCTTGGTGCAGGATTCGACGGCCACTCTCGCCGTCTCGCCGGGAGAAGGGAGCGGCCCGGGGTCGGAGAGGCGACCGCGAACGGTTCGGAAATGGGGCGACCGCCCGGAAAAGGTCCGGGAGGCCTCATCGGTCCGCTCGACGAGGATCTCTTCCGTCGCTCCGATGCGTCCCCGGTTTTTCTCGAGGACCATCCCGGTCAGGAGATCGTCAAGACGACGGAAGCGATCGAGGGAGACGGAGCGGTCGGGGAGTCCCTCCCGCCCATAGGCGGTNNCCCGGACGGGGCGAATAGATGAAGCAGAAGGCCCCGTCGAACCGGAACTCCCGGACCGCCTCGAGGGTCCTCTGAAAGTCCTCCTCGCTCTCCTCGCAAAAGCCCACGATCAGGTCGGTCGTCAGCGCCACATCGGGAATCGCCGCCCGAAGATGGCGGATCTTTTCCCGATACTCCTCGAGGGTGTACCCCCGTTCCATGAGGCGGAGCATCCGGTCCGATCCCGACTGCACCGGAAGATGAAGGTGGGGCATGACCTTGGAGGAGCGGGCCATGGCCCCGATGGTGGGAAGGTCGAGGTCGGAGGGATGGGAGGTCGTAAATCGGATCCGCAGGAGCCCTTCGACCCGGTCCAGCGCGAGGAGAAGGTCGGCAAAGCCTTCCCCTTCAGGAGCCCCCTTCCCGTAGCCGTTGACGTTTTGCCCGAGAAGCGTCACCTCCCGGTATCCCTGGGACACCAGGCCGCGAACCTCGGAGACGATCGAGGCGATGGGCCGGCTCCTCTCCGGACCCCGGGTCCGGGGAACCACGCAGTAGCTGCAGGACTTGTCGCACCCCTCCTGAACGGTCACCAGGGCCGTGACGCCCGGGGGGCGGATCGCCGGAGGAGTCGTCATTTCGGGCAGGTCGAAGTCGCGGCCGAGCTGGAACCGTTTCTCGGCCCGAAGGCGGTCGATCATGGGAAGGAGATTGCGGACCTGGGCCGGGCCGGCCACCAGGTCGATCTCGGGCATGATCCGGTGGAGACGCTCCTGCTCCCGCTCCGCCATGCATCCCGTCACGGCCAGAATCTTCTCTCCCTCCCCCTTTTTGAGGAGGCGGAGGCGGCCCAGGTCGGAGAGGGCCTTCTGGTCGGCCTTGTCTCGCACGGTGCAGGTATTGACGATGATCAGGGAGGCGGCCTCGGGGTCGTCGGTGGAGCGGTAGCCGGCTTCGGCCAGGATCCCGGCCATGCGCTCCGAGTCGTGGACATTCATCTGGCAGCCGAAGGTCCGAATATGATAGGACGGTGTTTGCTGAAGGGAAGACGGGGAGTCGGTGGCGTGCTTTTCCATCAAAGAGCCTCTCCTTGGGTCAAATGCGAGGGATGGGCATCCGGAAGGGGCGGGGCGCCGGGGTCCCTCCCCTCCTCCCGGTCGAGCGAGTCGAAAAGGCGGCTGTTTTTGACGCAGAAAACCTCGAGGGAGAGCCTCTCCCGAGGCGAGAGGGAGGCGACCCTCCCACCCAGCTGAGCCTCCAGATCCGGGCCGTCGGTCCCGGCAAGGAGGCGGAGAAAGTCCTCCGGCGACAGGCCAAGGAGCCCCAGGATGAACGCATCGGCCGGGCAGGGAAACTCGTAGTCCCCCAACGAGCCCTCCAGCGCCATCCGCCCCTTGTCCACAGCCCGGGCAAGCCACGGGATCCCCAGAAGAGTCTCCCGGGGGCCGCGGGGAAGGAAGGTGCGTCCGGTCAATTTTTCAGGGCCTCGACGACATAATGGTAGGGATAGAGATCGTGGGAGCGGATCTTCACAAAGCCCGCCGCGATCAGGCTGTCGTAGAGATCGACTTCGGACTTTCTCTCCTCCTGGGGAGGACCCTTGGGGGTGGGCTCCTTCATCCAGTCCACGACAAGACACTGTCCCGACGGGGAAAGGATCCGGAAGATCTCGGAGAAGATCTCACGGGGATGGGTCAGCTCGTGAAAGACGTTGACCATCCACACGACCTCCACCGACCCGTCCGGCAGGGGAATGCGATCCTTCTCGGAGAGAACAGTCCGGACGAGGTCGCGAAAGGGCTTCGATCCAAGTTCGCGATTGAAGTGTTCGACCATTCCGGGCTGAAGCTCCACGGCATGACAGGTTCCGCGCCGGGAGAGGACCTCCGCGAGGGGAAAGAAAAAGTAGCCGGATCCGGCGCCGATTTCCGCGGAATCTCCCCGATCGAAGGGGCGGATCAGAGGGAGGAGGAGGGCCGGATCCTGAAAGGACTTCCGCTCGGGATCGTGAAGCCTTGTCACATGATTCGGGTCAAAGAGATGGGCCAAGAGGACCTCCTTCAGGAAGCGGCCGGGACGCGACCGTGGTGGACAAGACGGGAGTGGAACATTTTTCCCATTGTATCACGAGAGACCTCCGCGGCTCAGGCAAGACGGCACAGAGGCCGGCCTGCGAGACGGCAGGCCTCGGCCGGATGGCAGGCCGAGGATTAGAAAACCTCTCGCATGATCGGAATTTTGGCTCCCGGTTATGGTAAGATGCTCACTTGTGACACGACAGACTGACCTTGCGGGACCCTGATGAAGATCATTCACCGATATCTGTTTCTCGAACTTCTGACCCCCTTTTTCCTGAGTCTTCTGGTTCTGGTGATCCTCCTTCTGACGCAGCAGGCGCTCCTCATCATGAACCTCCTGGTGAACAAGGGGCTCTCCGTCGAGACGGTCTTCCGGCTCCTCTCGATGATCTTCCCGCAGTTTCTGAGCATGATCATCCCGGTCTCGGTCCTGACCGCCTCCACTGCCACCTTTCACCGCCTCGCCTCCGACGGAGAGATCATCGCCTTCAAGGCGTCGGGGATCAGCCTCTCCCGCCTTCTCCTCCCCCTCTTCCTCTTTGCGGCGATCGGCTTCGGAACGAACTTCTACCTCTCCCTCAAGGCGATGGAGACGCAAGGGCTATCCCTTCAGGACCTTTTAGTGCGCGTCTTCCAGAAGAAGCTCTCGCTGGCCATCAAGCCCCAGTCCTTCAACAACTTCATGGGACGATTCATCATCTATGTGGAGAAGATGCCCACACTCTCCCACATCGACGGCGTCTTCATTTACCAGAAGGAAAAAAAGACCGGCCCCCGGACGGTGATCTTCGCCCAGAGCGGAGAGATCCTCAACGAACGCCATCCTCCCGGCCTCCGGCTCAAGCTCTCCCACGGGACATTCTTTCAGGAGGGTTCCGCCCAGCAGTACATCCGCTTCGGCTCCTACGACCTGACGATCACGGGCCACCACACGGACGACAGCATCCGGGTGAAGTCCATCGACGAGATCCGGGCGGAGATCGCCCGATCCCCCTCCCCGGACCCCTCCCTTTTCCGGGCCCTTGAAGACCGGTACAAAAACTATACCTATCCCTTTTCCTGTTTCTTTTTTGCCTTTTTGGGCATCCCCTACGGGATCTATACCATGCGATCGGGGAGGCTCGCAGGGTTCGTCTTCGCCACCGTCACGGTCATCCTCTTCTACATGATGAACACCATCGACGATCTCATGGTCTCCAAGCGCCTTTTAAGCCCTGCGGCCGCCGCCCTCGCCCCGGACATCGTCCTGGCCGCCCTCATGACGGCCCTTCTTTTCATGGTCTTCCACGAAGTCGACGTGAAGTCCCGCCTTCCCCGGATTTCCCTTCCCTCCTGGCTCAGGAGAAGACGATCGTGAAGATCCTGACCCGACACATCATGGGGGAATACATCAAGATCTACTTTCTCTCCCTGGTGTCGCTCGAAGCCATCTATCTGGTCATCGACTCCGTCGAAAAGATCAAGAGCTTCCTCGCCCACCATGCCCCCTGGTCCCTCATGGGGGAATTTTTCGCCTGGCGGTCGATCGAGGTGGGCTTTCGCGTGATCCCCATGTCGGCGCTCCTGGCCACCATCCTCGCCCTGGGGATCGCCTCGAAAAACCATGAGATCACCGCCATCCGGGCCGCCGGCATCAGCCTGGGAAAGGCCACCTTCCCCATCGTTCTCTTCGGGGCCCTGCTCTCCCTTATCGAGCTCCTTCTCAATCTCTGGGTGGTTCCCCATGCCTACCAGACCACCGATGTCATCATGGAGGAGCGGATCAACCAGGGGTCCGGCTGGTCCGGCGAGGTGCGGCGCAATGTCTGGTTTCGCCATGGTTCCCGGGAAATTTTCCGGATTGCCAAGATCGAGCAGGGGGGAACCCGCCTCGACACGGTCACGATCTACCACAAGAGCCCCAAGGCCGACCTACAGTGGACCATCGAGGCCAAAACCCTCCTCTACGAAAACGGGGGATGGGTCTTTCACGACGGGGTCCGCACCCTGTTCCACAAGGACGGAACGCTCTCAAGCGAATCCTTTGCCACCCTTCCCTTTCCTCTGGACCGGCGACCGGCGGACTTCTTCATCCGGAAGACCCACCTGTCCCATCTCACCTACGCCGAGCTCTCCCGGACGATCGACCTTCTGAAGGCCAACGGCCTTCCCCACAAAAACTTCACCGTCCTGCGGGACGGGGTTCTGGCCTTTCCGGCCGCCTCCTTTCTCATGGTCCTCTTCGCCATCCCCTTCGGGATCCGGGAGGGACGGCAGGTTGGGATCGCACGGGGATTCGGGGTCGCCCTCATGCTCTCCCTCTCCTACTGGACGCTTTATTCCATGGGGCTCGCCCTGGGACGGGGAGGAGTGATCCCCCCCCTTCTGGCCGCCTGGTTTGCAAATCTCGTCGTCCTGGCCGTGGGGCTGGGTCTTCTCTCCTCCGTCAACAGGGTCTGAAGGGTTCTCGGCTCCGCTCCCCCGGCGCCCCTCGACAAGATGCTCTTCGTCCGGAATTTGGCCCGCTCGCACGGGGAGAAGATTGGCCCTCTCCCCCGCTCCTTGCTTCCCTTTTCCCCGTCATCCGTTTCGCACTTGACCATCCGGCAGGACGCCGGGTCTAATATATTAGGAACAAGGGCGCACGCTCGCCCCACAACGGACAACAGGGAGTCTTCATGGCTGAAAAACAACGGGTCGGCATCCTCCTCTTCAACCTCGGAGGTCCCGAAACCCTCGACGACGTGACGCCCTTTCTTGAAAATCTCTTTTCCGACCCCGACATCATGGACCTTCCTCCGGTGGTCAAGACCTTTCTCCCCCGCTTTCTGGCCCGGCGAAGGGCTCCCAAAAGCCGGGGATACTACGAGGCGATCGGCGGAGGCTCTCCCCTGAGGCGGATTACCGACGATCAGGCCGCGCTCCTGGAGAGGGCCCTGAACCATCCGGACTCCCCCTTCGAGGCCAAAGTCACCGTCGCCATGCGCTATGCCCCTCCCCGGATCGAAACGGCACTGGGGCCCCTCGAGGCCTTCCGGCCGGAAAAGCTCGTGCTTCTCCCTCTATATCCCCAGCGATCGACCACCACGACCCGATCATCCTTCCGGGAATTTTCGGAGAGGGTCAAGGATTTTCCGGCCCTCTCCCGGGCAGCCCTTCATGTCGTTCCGGCCTGGCCGGAGTTTCCCCCCTACCTTGAGGCCCTGACCGAGACCATCCAAGCCTCGATCGAGAGGCTCCCCAAAAACAGCCACCCCATCGACGTTCTTTTTTCGGCCCACGGGATCCCGGTCAAAAGGATCCGCCAGGGCGATCCCTACCAGGCCGACACCGAAACCACTGTCGCCAAAGTCGGGGAGATTCTCCGAAAACGTCATCCGGAGAAGACGCTCCGAATCCATCTCTCCTACCAAAGCCGGGTGGGCCCTCTCAAATGGCTGGGGCCGGAAACGAAACAGACGATTTCGACCCTGGCGGCCAACCACGGAACGGTCAATCTTGTCCTGGTCCCCGTCAGCTTCGTCTCCGACCACCAGGAGACCCTCTTCGAGATGGACATCACCTATCGGGAGTTGGCCAAGGAGTCGCGCATCCTCCACTTCGAAAGGGCCCCGGCACTCAACATCCAGCCCTCCTTTATCGAAGCGCTGTCCCGCATCGTCGAGGCGGCGCTCGAAAAGGAAGAATTTTCCTGCAAAAAGTGCCGCTGTCGCTGCGGGATCTGTCCGGAGAAAAGCGTCGAAAACTGAAGGAAGGAAAGAACGGGAATCCGCGAATGGGGCCTTAGAAAATGGATCTCCCCGTGAGGAGACGAGAGATCTTGCCGCTTCGTGAGAATCCTTTGCCTTAGCTTTCAGAAGACGGACCGTGATTCAGTTCTCCACCAAGAAGCAGTTTTTTGACGGACTTCTCTAGACTTCCGATCTCTTCGTCCGAAAGCATCGGGAAGTACTTTTTTCGCTTTGACGCTGCAAGAACTCCATTGTTCTGTTGGCAGAATGTGATAAAAGAGTCGATCTTGTTGTCGGGCATGTCGACAACAGTCTGCATCTCCTTTTTCGCCTTTTCATACCGAAGCAGAAAAACGAGTTCGGCGGGAATGACTGAATCAATCGTCTCCTCTATCACCTTGAAGAGGTACTCCGACATCTCTGTGGCATCAAAATACCGGCACAGAAAATCCGTATCGTTCATCTTTCGCAGAACCCCCTCGTGATCTATCTCGTATCGGGTTATTTCCATCACTCTTTTGGAAAAAGACTCCAGGCAGCTCTCATAATCGGCCATATTGTCAAGAATATGAGCCGACACAGGAAATATCGTGTTCTCCGGCGTAAAATGCCCCTTTGAAAGTATGTCGTGAATCAAAAAACGATGTATTCTTCCGTTACCATCGTCAAAAGGATGGATAAAAACAAATCCAAATGAAATGCAGGCGGCGGCAATGACTGGGTGAACCCCCTGTCGGAGGCGATCCATCGTATCGATCAGTCCCTCCATCATGGGGCCGACAGAAGCGGGAGAAGGAGGAATATAATGCACGATTTCCCCCCCATTCCCGAGACGCTCCCCGACATAATTCTGATCCGTTCGATAATCCCCTGAAGCAAACCGGGGATCAACGATCATCTTCTGAATCCTGATAAAGTCTTCCTTCCTCATTGCAGGGAAAGCGTCTTTTTGATGAAGAAGATGAACAAACCTCTGTATCCTGTCCCCCCTAGTGTTTAATTGCAATTT